>NZ_JAAKRF010000002.1:0-516199 GCF_049173005.1 Aeromonas sp. 602658
ACCGGTGTGGCACAGAGAGTGCGCTGGTGAGGAATTTAGAATCCACCGGTGTGGCACTGAGAGTGCGCTGGCGAGGAGATTAGAATCCACCAGCGTGGCACTGAGAGTGCAACTAATTGCGCGGTGTGGCGCAATGTGACGCAATGTGGCGCCAATAACTTAAAATTAGGCGCCAAAAATTGAAGGTTAGGCGCCAAGAGATGAAGTTTTATAATGCAAGAAAACCAAATCAATAATGATTTATCGAATGGGAGGTGATGAAGAGCGTTGATCGGCGAATGGGATGGGAGTAAACTTGTCCGCATGAACTCTTTGGAGGGGACTGTAATGTTTGACAATCTCAACTTTAAAGCTGTGACAGCGGCAGGCAAATCATCATCAGAGCTTGTCAGCATAACCCACAGCTTCAAGACCAAAAAAAATGAGCTGCTTTTTAGGATCAGCCATGAAGCGATGGAGCGGTGTGGCTTCCAGTATCAGGACAAAGTCCAGCTTCTTTTTGCTAACGACAATACCGTCTGTCGGATCATGAAATCAGATAAGCCTGGCAGTGTCACTCTCAGCCAACAGACAAAGAAGAGCGACACATCTCCAGCAATCATTCGGCTGTCATTTCGCGCCGGACTACCTGATTTTTTAGCTCAAGAGAGCAAAGGGACCAACAAGACTTTCAATCGGGTCAAGTATTTGCACAAAGACGACATGATTGAGTTCAAGGATGGTTGCTTAACCTTTCAATTAGATCTCGTTGATTCAGAAGAAGATGATGAGCTCTAGAAAGACAAAAGGCATCCGTTAGGATGCCTTCTGAGGAGGGTAGGATTGAACCAAATTGACCAGCACGCCAATGCTGGAAGGCTACAACCCACAGTCATTCTCGACTTGGATAGTATGCCGTCAACGTCTGGAAATCAATCCTACTCAATTGGTTCACCTGCATTATGGGAGGCAAAGATGCTGAACGCAGGTGCTTTAAAAAACAGGTTTAAGTTCGACAAAGTCGCAACTAACCCTGTATGCCAATGTAGAAACCATCAGCTTTGCTTGTGGTGTTCGATGAGTAGCTCTGGACATGAGGAATGCTATAATGAGTGATAAAACATACCCTTACGTAGAAGATGGCTACGTCTACTGCAAGCGCTTCAAACATTGGCGCAGTGGTGAGTATGTATACCCTAAGACGGCAGAATGTTTCCGGTTTAAGATCGGCGGCAAGTAATGACGAAGAGGGAACCGCAAGGTTCCCTTTTTTCATAAATAGCTTGAGTGACAAAATTCAATGGAGTAATCATCTTCGCGGTTCACTCATCGAGAATGAGTTAATCATGCTGATTAACGCTCATCGCTTGCATTGCCCACTCATCATCCATTGCTTGCAGTAAAATCATCATACCTCCAGCTTTCGATTGCCTTCATAACATCTTTAGCAAGAGCTGCTTTGAGCATCATGTAGTCCATCCCCGCGTCCAGCAGCGCTTCCACCTTGCCTTCAATGCGGGCCATCACTCCAAGCCGCGTGCCATCATCTTGAGACACCAAGAAGTCACGTGCGGACATACCATAGCGGTTCTTGAATGCCGTACCGTCCAGACCAGTCACTGCCTTGCAGACAAGAGACTGTATGTTAGCCATGACGTGGTTCAGGTTGCCTTTCACGTTCCCTTCTTTTTGTGCAGTGTAGATAGCGTGACAGAAAGCCTTATTGCCTTCACGAAGGGTTTCACGCCATGTCAGAGTGACAGAGGATTGAGCGATCTTCACCGCCCCTTCAGCATCACCACGGGCAGCAGAGGAGAAGGTCTGGAGGACAGCGTTGTGGAAATCATCGTCTAGCCATGAAGCGTAGGCATAGACCCCTTGCTCATTCGCATAGGTGCCGCCGTGCTTGCCCTTGAAGGTGATCAAATTGTAATGGCGACTTTTCTCGCCATTAAGAATCCCTTTGCACCAGTCGTGCGGCTTCTGTTTACGGCTCATACCACCAGTGTACGCACGGTGCAGGTCGTTGAGACAGAACAGGCCGTCCTTCTGGTTGACTGTCACGGTGTTGCCCATGAAGTGCAGGGAGATAGATTCGACTTGTTTCATTGAATGGGTTCCTTATGTTGTGCCTCTCATGCCGTTCCCCCTCCAGCAAGCCCCCAATCGCTTAACCCATAGGCAAGCTGGAGCAGCAGAAGAAGCACGACATAAAGACGCAATTGGTTGATTTACGGTCGGGGAGTGACCGGATGTATTGCTTAGGTCAGGGAGAAGTGACCTTGGGGAGGCATCGCTGCGTGAAATCTCGGGGTCAATCCCCCTGTCTCTTCCTGAAATTTCACCTAGGAGTGCACATAGTTGAGCGTGTTGATCGGTTTTACATTCCAGCGCGATTCATACCGGTCACGGCCAGTTGATCCGCTCGTTCGTTCATCGGGTGGCCGCTGTGTCCCTTCACTTTCTTGAAGGTCACTTGGCGGGTGTTCAGCAGGTTATCCAACTGTTCCCAGCGGTCCCTGTTCTGGACTGGCTTGTTGTCGGCCCTCTTCCAGCCCTTCGCCTTCCATCCGGCTAACCACTGGGTCGCCCCATTGATCACATAGGCGGAGTCCGTCAGGACCTCGACGACAGAGCCAGGTTTAAGGAGTGACAGCCCTTGAATGACTGCTTCCAGTTCTCCGGTCTGGTTGGACTCCCCAGCGCCCACGCAGTAGCCGCAGCGTTCAACTTTGCGGCCATCGCTACGGACGGCAAGGAAGCCCCAGCCAGCCACGCGGACTGACGCTTTGGTGTGGTTGGTGTTGCAAGCGCCATCAGTGGCGAGTGTGTAGGTGTACGGTTGGGTCATTTGGTGTTGTCTCCGGTGGTCTTGATGTGATGCCTTGCGAGAAGACGCAGGCGGTCATAATCGCGCTTCAGACGTTTTGCAGTAGTCCGGCAGGCTTTCTGCAAGCCGTCCCCTTGAAGAACCCGATAGGCCACGCAGAAGAGGGCGTGACGGACTTTGGCTTTGCGTATGTGGCTCCAGTCCTTGATGGTGATCTTGCGCTTGGTGGTCATCAGGTGGCCTCCTGTTCGGCTGTCGGGAACAGCTCACGGACAAGCGCAAGCATCGACTCTTGGTCTGTCCCGTGGGATTGCATGACATACCGGTTGATTGCGTTCTGCACCTGGCCAGTAGACGGACGGCGGCCAAGGCTCAGAGTGGCGAAGGCTTGAAGGCGCTTCACGAAGTCGCTGGGATGGACAAGAAAGGTTTCATTAGCGGTCATGTTGATAGGTTCCTTGGGTAGAGCAGGGGAGACGCTGGGCCTCCCCTGTGGGTTGCATTAAGCGGTCAGCAGGGCGGCCAGCTTGGCCTTGACCTTCGGAAGGGTCCGCTGGGCATGTTCGCGGCGGTCCTTGTTGTGTTCTTCAGTCGCACGACTCCACCGCCCCAGATCCTTCAGGGCTTCCAGCAGTTCGTCTTGGGTCGGCTCGTGGTACTTAAATGTGTGATCACGGCCATGCTCGGAGCCGCTACGGTCACAGATAACCAGCCACTCGGTCGCTGCTGCTTTGCCCCATTCCTTCGCATTGTTGAAGTCGAAGCGGGTGGCGTAGACCCAAGCGGCCATCTGGCGGGAGTCTTCTTCGTAGGCTTCACGGTTGGCCTTGGCCTTTGCTGCTGCCACTTTGGCTCGCTGGTGTCGTTGGGAGGCGTCCATCTGAATCGTTTGGACTTGCGCAGAGGTCAGCCCTGCACGTTCGGCCAGTTCGTTGATAAGGGCGCGTTGGCCGTTGATTACGTCCAGCAGTTCTTCGGACAGGTCAGAAATGGTGATTTTGTTCATGTCGGTTTCCTTATGTGTGTGTTGAGACGGGCACAGTGGCCCCTCCAGAAGGCCGCAGAGGCTTTCCGGATGGCTGTGGGGTAACTAGGGGTTAGAGAAAGTGGGTTATTTGACGGATTTCAGGGCGCGACGCAGGCGATCCCATTTGGTCATCGCGGAGTCGTATTCCCCAGCGATACCGTCAGCGATAGCCTCTCGCAGCAGCTTCAAGCCAGACTGGGAGTTAAACGAGCGGACGCGGTTGATGTCGTTCTGAAGCTCGTTCATCAGGTAGTCGCTGGGCATTCCTACCTGTGCGGCCATGTCGATCATTACCGCTGTTGCATGGGACTGGATTTCCTCCCGACTCATACCGGAAGAAGAGACCACAGAGTCCATTCGGCTTTCGCCTAGACCCAGCAGCTCGTCAGCGTAGAACTCCGCGACTCCACCGCCTCCCAGCGCGTCATTCACAGCGTTCAAGCCTGAAAGAATGGTGTCCGGTAGGGACTCGGTGTCGTTGTCCTGGGAGAGCGCGTGATCGTCCTCGTCGTCGAAGAAGTAGTCCTTGAAGTCCTCGGCCTGTGCCTTGGTCATTTCGAACCCATCCAGTTCATAGAGGGCTTCCCCTTGGTCGTTCACGCCGCTGGAGTAGGAGGGCAGGTCGCAGGTCTCCACGCTGAAGCCGTAATCGGCTGTCTGGTAGTCCATCACTGCACCTCCCCAGCCAGTTCACCTTGAGAGCGCAGTTTGTCGAACTCACGGTTAATCAGTGCGTTGAGCATCTGGGTGCGAGTCAGGGCAAAGCCTGCTTGCTTGGAGAAATGGAGGGTCAGAGCGTCAGCCTTCGGGATAACGTCTTCCCACAGGATTGCAGTGGTACGGGCTTGGGGTTTCTTTCGTTGCAAGCTCGGGTGTTGAGTTTGAGTAGACATAAAATCTCCTTGTAGTTGGGAAGTAATAGGTCAGAGCAAAGTTATTCAAAGAAGAACCCCCAAGGGCAGCCCCCGTGTTAACCACAGGAACTACGCATGGGGGTCTAAGGAAGCACCGCATGACCATCAGCTATGCCAAATCACCAGATGTCGAGAGGACCCTGACCGGAAACCTCTTTTCATCCTTTGGTCAGGGAAATCCCCTTATGCTTCCAGCAGAGCGACCGCACAGGCCGGACGCAGGATGTTGTGACCGACGAACATCTTAGCCAGCGCGGTGTTACCGACACGCAGAGGCTCAGGGACCCACTGGGTCACAATGTCTCGCACCTTCACGGTAGCCGCGCAGTCCTTCGTGTAGACCAAGCCAAGCAGCTTGGAGAAGTTCCCACGGTACGCAGCGGTACGGCCAGAGCCACCGTCTTCCACGCTCAGGGGTTCCGGTGAGCCGATCAGGCCGTTGCTCTCGTCTTGGTCCGGCAGGTTGTTGGACTCGTAGATCTTCATACCGGCGACACGAAGGCCAGTGTCAGCGTTACCGTTGGACTTGTCCTCGCCAGTCTGGCCCAAGAAACGGTTATCCAGCCAAGCCATGTTGCCGATACCCGCAGCCGCATTGGTCAGGGCCTCGTAGTCGTCCGGCTTCAGGACACACACAGGGATACCTGGGACGCTCGCCTTGCGGAACTCGGTGCGGGCACGGTAGATGGCGTCCACGATTTGTTGACCACGGGTCATCGGACGGCCTGCCGCATCGGTTGCTCGCAGGGTAATGTTGTCGGTGAAGGTCTCGTCATCCAGTACGCCGTTCTCACCGAAGCGAGCAATAGCCAGCTCTTTGTTGGTAATGAAGGCCGCATTGGCGATGGTCCGGAAGACGTTCTTGTCGATCATGTTCGACAGCTCATAGGCCAGCTCACGGGCATAGTGAGAGCGAACCTCAAAGGTGCTCAGGTCTTCGTCTTGTTCTGCCACGAACACAGCAGCCACAGCGACGTCATCCACGGTGACAGTGCGCAGGACGTTCTTAATGCCGCCAGCTTGAATCAGCTCGCCGGGCTTGTGGTACTTCGCATTGTGGCTCATGCCAAGTACAGGGAAATCGAATGCTTTTCCGCCCTTCAGGGTCATCACTCGGGTGGTGCCAAAGGAGGCGCATTGATTGCGGAACATCGTCAGGACTTCGCCAGCGAACAGCTTCATAAAGAGGGCTCGGGTATCGCCTTGAGCGTTGTTCTGACCTACATGGGTTACGTTTTGAAAAGTCGGGAAAGTGCCGTAAGCAGACATAGTTGTTTTTCCTTGTTGATAGGTGGTTGGCTCTACTGCCGGAGAAAGGGAGAGATTCGGGACATAGAAAAAGGGAGCCCGCAGGTTTCCCCACGGGCTGGTCCTTGAGTTACGTGCACTTCCGCGCGTCCTCATACGTTCTTAGGTCAGGGAAATCCGGAGGGTGGCGAGTTACGAAAAATCAATAAGGCTATGTTTACTAATGTCTTTTTTATGGTAAGATGATCTTCTGAGTTTTTAGGTTAACGGTAAATGGTAGTGGTGCAATTCCACTGACCGACTGCTTGCTTCCTGGTAGCGTTACTTTGGCTGTAGCGCTTGGCTGTGCTTACTACAAGAACAAACTGTCAGTAACTGCGGATGCAGGCTCTGGGCCTGCTGTGGGAGGTAGTGTTATGCAAAAAGTGCGACTTTTTGGTGCTTCGGCATTTGGTGTAATTGAAAGTGTTGCAGCAGGCATGTTCGGTTCCTTAGTTGGGCCGTTAACCTAAAAACTCAGCCAATTCTTCTCCCTACCCCCCCCTCTCGTTTCTCCGCTGTAGTCACCGTACACCCCCATCGCTTCACGGATGCGCTTCTCACGGGCTTTCAACTCTTCCACGGTCGGAAGGGACTCTTTATTGGTCATAGTGTTCCTCTCGGGTTTGACTTGGAAACAAGGGGGCCTTGGAACTGACCCCCTCTCACATGTGGTTTTATTCAGGCAAAGCTACGCCGCTCTGGGTTGCGATCCGACGCACTTGGGACTTGCGCTGAATGATCTCGGCCAGCTTGGCTTTCAGGGCCTCTTCCTCGTCGCACAGCTCCATCCATTCCTCTTGGAGCTTCACAGGGTTGGCCTTGGCGGCTTCAACCTGCTCATACTCGGTGGCAGGCTTGGAGGGCTTGGTGTACTGGCAGAGGTCTTCGCCGTAGCCGGTAGCGGCCAGGACGTCGAAGCGAGCAGCAGGAGCGTCTGCTTCATCATCTGTCAGGGAGAAAGGAGCGTCACCCATGTCGATGTAGCCAGGGTCGAGCAGAGCGTCGAGCTGTTCGTCAATAAAGGAGCGGGCGTCCTCGCGGGTCTCGGGGCGGTCGTCAGTGGAAGCCATCGGGACGGTGGAGGGGGAAGACTCGGGGGTGAGTAATTTTCCCGATTCGGGATTTTTACTCAACTCAGCAATGGTGTTGCTCACAGTCTTCTGGTTCATTGCGAAAAGGGCAGCGATCTTGTGTGAACTCAGCCCCTCCTTATGCTTCTCCAGAATCGCAGCGTCCCGTTTTTCTTTGCATTGCTGGGAGAGGGACGGGACGGGATTCTCTTTTGTACCTTTATAGTTGTTGTACCCACGCCCTACAGCAGACGCAGCGGCACCGATTGCCTCAGCGATTTTGGTGGTGTCAGGCTCGAAGGCGTTCTTCATGTACTTGCCGTCGCCAATCTCCATCATTTTCTTGATGATGATGCAGTAGTCGGCGTTGGTGTTGCCTTTACCGTGCTGGACGTTGGCCCCCATTGCCAGCAGCCGGACCTCTTCGATGGAGGACGCAGGGACAATCACACACTGGTCAGCGGGGATCTCCAGAATGTCCAGGCGGCGGTACGCTTCGAGGCGGTGGAAGCCGTCGGTCAGGTAGAGGCGGCCATCTAGTTTAGCCAGACGGATGGGAGTCTTGAAGGACACACCACGTTCGATCAGGTCCATCATGTCGAGTACGTTGTCGTCGTCCATGTTGGCGCGGAACTGGGTGCCAGCGGAACGGATGATGGAGGTGATTTCGATGGTGGAAGTAGTCATTTGGTCATTCTCCTATTATCAATCGAGCCACTTGTGGGTCTCTTCGGGCAAAAGAAACCCAAACCCACGGGAGGTAGGTCTGGGGAAAGGTCTTAGGGATTACTCAGGCTGGGCTGGGATTATAGCGATGCCGACAAAAGGGGAGAATCTGAGGGGGGGCTGGAAGACATGATTGACTAGGGTCTTCCGGATTTCCCTGTGCATAGGGGCCACAGGATAAGTACCTATAGATAACTCCCTCTCCTTCCCTTGCTTGGGTGGACAATGTTGATAGGCGATAAAGGGGAGAGTGGAGGGAGACGCAGGGAGGTGTACGGATTTGTTATCACAACATTTTCGTACAGTCCCAAGATCATCTCTTGGGGTCTCATAAGGGGCTCTTTATGTTCAGCCTACGGATACTCTCGATTGATCATCCTTACTAGCTTTCTGTCATGAAGTTGTCACTCGGTTGTCCTAGGGATGGTCAGGGGGAAGTCTTGAGGAAGCGACAACAGGACAGCCATTGGGGCGTCCTCGGGTAGTCTTAAAGATACCTGTAGTAAGTAATGTATAGAGAGATAGTATCTAGGGTATCTAATAGATGTCTTATAGATAGTCTTAGGGACGGGCGGAGGGAAGGAGAGAGAGGGGACCGGTCTTTCATTTCATTCAATGGTCAGGGAAAATTCAGATAGCCTCATTTGTCCCTGAACTGGAGGTCCCTGTAAGGTGTCTCGGTGGTGTCTCCGCGATACTCGTCGGGATGATCTTTCGGTTTTTCGGGATTCCCGATTTTCCGAAAATGCCATGATGGTCGTCGGGACAGACCCACGGATAACAAACAGGGGCACTCAGACGAACAAGCCCAGAGTCGGCCCCAGCGCCTCCCAAATGACAAACCCCAAGGTGTCGCGGTGAACAGCCTCGGGGGGCGATTGAAAGATTCGATCAAAGTGGGTCACTCGATCAGTTCTTTCTATTGGTCAGGGTAAATTATCTTTCTCTAATGTGCTTTGGGACAGTCCCATTGATCGGTCCTTTCGATGGTCCCAGGCTCAACCGATAGACACACTCGATCAACTCAGCTCCCCATCCTCTCGCATCCTTGTTGATAGACGATGGACAGTCGCTCGGCTGACGCCATGAAGCGTAGCAATTTCCCGCAGAGACTTACCGCCTTCCAACAGAGTCGCTTTGATTGCATCCTCGTCGATACTCTTGGGCCTGCCTGTGTACTTCCCCGCAGCCTTAGCTTTGGCGATCCCTTCCATCTGACGCTCCTTGCGTAGAGCCGTCTCGAACTCAGCAAAGGCGCCCAGCATGGTGAACATCAGCTTACCTTGGGCTGTCGTCGTCTCTAAGTTCTGGTCCAGTACACGCAGGGTCACGCCCTTGGCTTCCAGTTGTTCCGTAATGTCCAGCAGGTCAGCGAGAGAACGGCCCAGACGGTCCAGCTTGGTGATCACCACATCGTCCCCCTCTCGGACATACCGCAGGAGTTCGGCTAGTTGCTCACGGCCATCTGTGCTGGTCCCTGATACCTTCTCTTGGTACACACGCTCACAACCGGCCTTTGTCAGCTTATCCAGTTGAACATCCAGCGATTGACCGACAGAAGACACACGCGCATAACCGATAACCTGTCCCATCACTCTCTCCTACTTAATCCACCAATGCCCAAGCTGTCATAGGGACTTTCCCCGCGTCGTAATGCTTTCCAGCAGCTATCTCTGCTTGCCGGTGGTCAATCGCAGCGATGACCTTCAGTTCCTCTTGGAATCCCGTAGCAGCAGCCTTATCAAGCATCCTTGGGGCGACTCTATCCAGTGACTTCCTGTCCTTGAATCGGCGAAGCCTGATAACCAAGTCATTCATGCGGAAATCTCCTTCATCTTCTTCCTATTGCTTCAACGTGAGTCCTTGTCGGTGTCACGCCGTCACATTAAGGTCTTTATCCTATGGGACATAGATTATGAAACAGAAATGAGACGGTCAATAGCCCCGTGTGAAAGAAGTTCATTAGGGTATACCTCAATGGGACGAAGAGGCAGTCAGAGAGACACAGCAGGAGGCAATAGGAAGACGTAGGTGCTCGCCTGTGTGTTAGCAATAGGATTGCTTGGGGCAGGGACAAGGAGAGGGACAGGCAGGCGCTCGGACGCTGAGAGAAAGAGGACGGGAGGGCTGTCTAATTGCTGGTTCTTGTGGGGGGGACGGGGGGAAATCGCGGGCGCTTAATCACTGAAGAGGACATTCAGATTTTTTCCAGAATTTACCGAAGGGTCCCTATTGGGTAAGATGCAATTTTGTCCGGATCAGACTGAGAACCCACATGGATCAAGCCACGAATACCTTGATAGCCCTTGGTGGGGGACTGCTAATTGCTCTGCTAGGGTGGGCCTTTTCATCCTCTAAAGTCGAAACTCAAGTGGTTGATGCCGACGATGCTTGGTCTCGATTTGATGGGGTTACTTCTTTCCAGCTCACCTTCTATCGACAATCAGGGAATACCCATCGTGTCGTGCAAATTCATGGCACCCGAGAGGACGTAGAGGCAGAAATCAGGAAGGTGTTCAACCGCGCAGGAATAAGAGACCAGTACATGGTGGGAATACGAGGGGATACAATTGACTACTGCCGTGCGTATCATAACCACCGTGGCTCAAACGAAGGTAAGAAAGTCGGCGGCTGCTTAGTATCGGCCCTGTAAGATCACCATTCTACAAGATGAGGAGTTGCTTTGATGTCCGACCTGAGCGGTAGCGAGCGCAGAAAATTAGAAAAGCTCTTTGGTATGGGAGGGGGGTTCGTCCTTGATTTTTCTGACCGTACATTCGGTGAGTTTTTTGATGAGTACCGCGTAGAGATTGACGCACCACAATACAAAGCTAAGGGGACATCAAAAGCAAATCGGTTGCGCACTTTTTGGCAAATAGATAGCAATTATTCTGTTGGGCGGTCTATTACTGGAATGATTGAACACGGCTCTGATACAGATAGCTTTGGCGACAGTTCTCCACTACTCATTGATGATTGCCGTAAAATTGCACAAAGGCTCCTCATGGATCAGCCCGTTGCTGAAATTGATGCCCTTACAGCAATTTCGGATGAACGTGATTTTGAAGTTGTCGCAGAACATGTCCGTGATGCTATTGAGAAGAATCAACCAGAGGGGGGGCTTGACCGTTTACATACCTTTGTAAACAAGTTCATCCGTATCTCTTGTGAACCGCATGGCATAACCATAACTCGTGAAAAGCCGTTGCACAGTGTTTTTGGTGAGTATGTGAAGGCATTGCGTGAGGGGGGACACCTTGAGTCCACCATGACTGAACGCATTCTGAAATCTAGTATTTCTGTCTTAGAAGCATTCAACGATGTCCGAAATAACAGAAGCCTTGCACACGATAATCCAATTTTAAACTACGAGGAAAGCCTGCTGATCTTCAACCATGTTGCTAGCTCCATTAGATTTATCAAGTCGTTGGAAACGAAGATCCAGGCTCAGAAGAAAGCTAGAGAGCAACAAAATAGACTGGAGATGTGGGGGAATGACATGCCATTTTAGAATTAGCACCTCTGACCGTACCCTGCTTGAAATCTTGATCTCTATGGTTGTGTACAAATAGATCTGATAGTAAGACAAAGAGGAGACCGGGTGGTCGAATGGTTGACGAATGGACCCCCTACAGGGGGAACTCAGGGGCCCTTTAATGCAGAAGAGGCCCTTCAGATTTTCCAGAATTTACCAAGGCGCGTGCTACATGGTTCTCCGGTGTCGTTATGCTTCAGCACAAACACTATCGCTGCAACCACAGATGTTTGTTCGTATTCAGAAAGGAAGAACTGACTTCTATACGCATTTGCAGTCGGGCTCATAGCCCGGCCAAGTGCTTTTTCCGTTCAGGTTGAGCCCATCAGCAATTTTATACTTCTGCCCGTCAGCAAGACGATGGGCTTCATCTCTGCATTTGGACTCTTCGTCAGTCGAGCTTCTAGCCCTACATGGTGCGCCAGAATACTGCCAAATGGCTTCCGTAATCCCAAGCTCGATTCGCTTGTCGCGAGTCATCAGTGCACTAGCTCTATTCGCCAACCACAAACTAAGCCATGTCGCCCGCTGCTTTTGTATCCCCAAACTTATCAAAGCCTCTGTCATTTCAAAAAGGTCACGAGTCACTGCTGTCCGTAATGCAACCTCATAAGCGAGCTTTGCTGATTCCTCAGGGATGTCCACAGTCTGGGAGATGGCTTGCCATAAGTCAGCCTTGACTGCTTCTGTAACCTGAGAGGGATCAACCTTTACTACCGGAATACTAGTCTTCGTCGTCTGTGCTGGCTGCTCTGTCGTGGTTGCCAAATCTGATTTTCCTTTAAAAAACCGTCCAAACAATGACATGGCCTAATCCTTCATTTAGTTACTGGGAGGGGGGAGGGATTGTGAGCAGGTGACTTGTTTTGCCTCGGAGACAAATCTTTGATCATGTCTTGCGGTGCAACAATAGCGGATGATCAGACGACAGAAAGTGGTCGCTGAAAGGCCATAGTTTGGAAAAATTCAATAAGACAACCTTGCTCGAATTTGAAACCACTTTACGACCAGTATGATAACCATACAATGGCGCCAAAACCTTCAGAGAATAACCTGCCGCTATAGCAGAAACAGTCCTCAATTTTGCGCATCAACTCCTCCTGATTTGCTGTGATTAGCTCTTTGGGGTCAATACTCTCAATAGTTACGGTGTCACCTTTGACTATGGCCCGTAGCTGAAAGCCTTCTATCTCGTTCTCAATGCGGCGAATAGCTGTATCAAGGGCTAGCTCGAAGGTTTCTTGGTCTACATTATTTTTTTTGATTACTTTGAGTTGGTACATTTTAGCTACTCCACATGGACCCGTGTGCCTAAAAATAACTATGTATTGATGTCGGTTCAATTGGGAAAATCTATTTTGTAATCAGGCTCTTACTCATGGTTGTTGTTCACCCTACTAGGTCAAACCTCGGGCCTGTCCTCCAGCCCTGCACACGGCCAGACCGCTTGTTCACCTTCCGGTACTCACCGCCCAGCAGGATCTCCCACGCTCTCCCATTCTCTCCCAGCACAGGGAATTCCTGGCCCTCGGTTATCCCCAGTCCAGCTTCCACGCACACAAGCTTTTTCTGTCCGTTCATCATCGCCCCCTCAGCATGTCCTTGAGCTTCTGCAAGACGCTCTGGTTGTGCTCCATCCCAGCCTTCTTACAGGCTTCCCATTCCTCGGGTGTCCTCGTGACGCGCTGGGGGTCGAACATGGCGAACTTACTCACAGAGAACAAAGAGCGAGAGTGATCCTTGTTACTTTGTTTCTGTTTAAAAGAAGTCGAAGACTTTGCCGGACGCTGGGTGCTGGGGGTGCGGAAAGATTGGTTAAAGAGTGCTCTCAGGGCAGATCCCAAGCGATACACGCTGGCAAGGTTCCAGTTGTCGATCTGGTCGTGCTTCCGGTGTTCTGTCTTGATGAACCCAAGGGCTTCTAGGCGGCGTAGGGCGTTGCGGACGGTGCGGGTGGTGCAACCGACAAACTTGGCGATTGAACGAAGGTAGAGGCAAGCAGACCAGCCTTTGGCCTTGTTCATGTGACGTGCGAGAACCAGAGCAACTTCCTTGGTGTAGGAGGTTCCAAAGGTGGACAAGGGGAGCTTGGCTAGGGTTGCGACAATCTGGTCGCTATGTGATAGATTTGGGGCTGTCATCGTTGGTTCAACCTGCTATGAACCTCGTATGCAGCCCCTCATTAAGTTACTGATTTTTAATGAATTTCACTGTTACACATTGAACAGGAAGTTCATGATATCGCCATCTTTGACGATGTAATCTTTCCCTTCAGCGCGCATCTTGCCCGCTTCCTTGGCGCCTTGCTCACCCTTGTAGTTGATAAAGTCTTCAAAGGCGATAGTTTGGGCGCGAATAAAGCCTTTTTCAAAGTCAGTGTGGATCTTGCCAGCCGCTTGCGGGGCAGTGGCACCGACCGGAATAGTCCAGGCGCGTACCTCTTTCACACCGGCGGTGAAGTAGGTCTGCAGGTTGAGCAGCTGGTAGCCGGAGCGGATAACGCGGTTCAGGCCCGGCTCTTCGATGCCAAGGTCCGCCATGAACTCGGCGCGATCTTCATCGTCCAGTTCGGCGATGTCGGCTTCGATGGCGCAGCAGACGACCACGACAACCGCGTTCTCGGCGGCGGCGATTTCACGCACCTTGTCCAGATAGGGATTATTCTCGAAGCCATCTTCCGCCACGTTGGCGATGTACATGGTGGGTTTGAGGGTCAGGAAGTTGAGGTGGCTGACAGCGGCCAGCTCTTCCTTGTCCAGCTTCATGCCGCGGATCATCTGGCCGTTTTCCAGCGCGACCTTGATCTTCTCCAGGGTTTCGACTTCCAGCTTGGCATCCTTGTCGCCGCCCTTGGCGCGCTTGGACTGGCGGTGAATGGCGCGCTCACAGGCGTCCAGATCCGACAGGGCCAGCTCGGTGTTGATCACTTCGATGTCGTCGGCAGGGGAGACCTTGCCGGCAACGTGAATGATGTTTTCGTCATCGAAGCAGCGCACTACGTGGCCGATCGCTTCGGTTTCACGGATGTTGGCCAGGAACTGGTTACCCAGACCTTCACCCTTGGAGGCACCGGCAACCAGACCGGCGATGTCGACGAATTCCATGGTGGTCGGCACAACGCGCTGCGGATTGATGATGGCCGCCAGCTGATCGAGGCGGGGATCCGGCATCGGCACCACACCTGTGTTCGGCTCGATGGTGCAGAACGGGAAGTTGGCGGCTTCGATACCGGCCTTGGTCAGCGCGTTGAACAGGGTGGATTTGCCTACATTGGGCAGGCCCACGATACCGCATTTAAAACCCATGGATTGTTACCTTACTTGATGGATGCTGTTGGGGGTCGCCCGCAGGCGGCCCATGTCATGCTTGTTCTGGTCGTTGCTCATGTACCGGCACAATGCCCGTACAGGGTCAAACCGACCTAACCCTTTTCAGCCTTGAAGCTGTGCAAGCGATTCATGGCCTTGGTCATATCTTGTTTGAACAGGATGTCGGTGGCGCGCAGGGATTCGTCCAGCGCGGCGTCGATCAGGTTCTGTTCACTGCTGGGAGCCTTGGTCAGGACGAAGCCAGCCACCTGCTCTTTGCTGCCGGGATGGCCGATCCCGAGACGCAGCCGGAAGAAGTTATTGTTGTTGCCCATCTTGGCGATGATGTCCTTGAGGCCGTTATGGCCACCGTGACCACCACCCTGCTTGAACTTGGCGATGCCTGGCGGCAGATCCAGTTCATCATGGGCCACCAGCATCGCTTCCGGCTCAATCTGATAAAAACGCGCCAGTGTGGCCACCGCCTTGCCAGAGAGGTTCATATAGGTGTTCGGGATGAGCAGCCGCACATCCTGCCCCTCGACCAGGATGCGGGCAGTATGGCCGAAGAACTTGGGTTCTTCACGCAGGCTGACATTGTGCCAGCGGGCCAGTTGCTCCACATACCAGGCGCCCGCATTGTGGCGGGTCTTGGCATATTCCGGGCCGGGGTTGCCCAGTCCGACGATCAGTTTGATTTCGCTTGTCACGCTTGATGTCTTCACTCGCAGCTGCCGTGGGCACACTACCCAGGGCAATAGGACGCAATATTCTAGCCGCCGAGTGGCGATCACTCAACCAATGCGCATGTTATGGCGGGATTTGCAGCATTATTGCGGCCAATGGGTGGCTAACGGTGGGCAAACGGGCCTCTTGCAAGAGGCCCGTTTCAGTTTACCGATGGATTATGCCCGGTTGACTACCGTCGTTATTTGATACGCAGCAGGGTGACGGTCTCTTCATCCAGTGCGGTCAGGGTGGGACGGGCATCGCGCACATACTCCACGAAAGACGCTGCATCGGTGCCGCAATCCACGCCGCTGGCTTTGCAATCGAGGGGCTGGCCCGGCGCATAGACGGCGCTCAGCAGCTCGCCGTTTTGTGCCACTTTGAGTACCGGGAAGGCGGTCAGCTTGCCATTGACGCTGACGATATCGACCCGCTCGCTCTGGTGGCGCTGGGCATTGGCCAGTGCTTGCCAGCCATCGTTGCCGTTGGCGCTGTAGGCGTTCATCACCACCCGATAGTGCTGGCTATCCACCAGATCTTGCCACTCACCGCTTGCGGTCTTGCGCTGCAATTGGGCCAGGGTGCCCGCTTTGCCTGCGTCGGTCTCCTGGAAGGTGTAACGCAGGTGGCCGCCATAGGGGAACTTGCCGGCATGGGCGCTGGCGGGCAGGGTAGCGGTGATGGTCTCGGTCAGCAGGGCGCGCACCTCGGCGCCGGTCAGGGTAAGCACCGAGAGCTGGTTCTTGAACGGCAGCAGGGTGAGGGCACTATCCCCCTCACGCCATTCGCCAGCAGGCAGGTCGGCGCGCACGCCGCCCACCGCAACCAGAGAAAAATCGACCGGGCCGCCGGTCAGGGCTTGCACTGCTGGGGTATTGGCCCAGTAGAACTCCCCTTCGGCAACCAGCGGCGCTACATCTGAGCCGTGGCTGTCGCTGCCGTTGTCACCGGGGCGACGGGCATTTTGCAGCTGCTCGGGGATGGTGCCGATCACCGGGCCATAAGCTTTCTCCAGCGCCGGTTTGTAGTGGCTGTCGATGATGCCGCGCAGGCGTGGATCTTCATCCACGGTCACCAGATTGGGCTGGTTGTCGACAAACTGGCTTGCCTCTTTGCTGCGGGCGTCGTCGAGCGCTTGCTTGCGCGCCGCATCGGCGAAGAAGTCGCGGCTGGCCAGCAGGCTGTTGTGGCCCTGGCAGTCGGTCACCTGACCCAGGCTGTCAAAGGTCACCTGTGCCAGACCGATGGCCTGGGCGTAGGAGCCCGCCTGCACCACGCAGGTTTTGCCGATGCCATCCGGATTGGTCACCAGCTTGGCGTAATCGCCGGTCTTGCCCCAGCCGATATTGCGAAAATCGCCGAGCAGGCTGTGGGAGTGGCCACCGACGATGGCATCGAGGCCGTTTACCTTGGCGGCCAGCGCCAGATCTCGCTCGTTGCCGATGTGGGTGAGCGCCACGATCTGATGGATCCCCTTGGCTTGCAGCATGTCGACCGTGGCTTGAGCCGAGGCGACTTCCTTGCCAAAGCGCAGCTTGCCGACGTTGGGGGCGATATTGCCCATGTCTTCCAGTACCAGACCGATGACGGCGACCAGCTGTTTGCCTTGTGGCAGGTTGTCGAGATCGGTGACCGGGCTCTTCTGGTTGCCGTCAAAGGCGTAGACCACGAAGGGCTTGAGGTTGTCAGCCTTGCTGAGGGCCGGATCGGCCTTGGTGTCGAGGTTGGCGGCCAGCACCGGGAAGTTGACCCCCTCGATGAAGCGGGCCAGCTTCTGGTTATCCAGATCGAACTCGTGGTTGCCCAGCGCCATGGCATCGAGGCCGAACTGGCTCAGCAACTCGGCGTTGGCCATCCCCTCGTTGAGTTTGAAGTAGCCGCTGCCCTGCCAGGCATCACCGCCGTGCAGCAGCAGCAAGGGCTGGTTCTTGGCCAGCGCCTCGGCCTGATAGGCTTTCGCCATGGTCAGCAGCCGCGGATAACCGCCAAAGCGGGTATACAGGGTGTCCGTCTCCCCCTGCTGGGCAAAGATCTGCCCTTTGATCTCGGCATTGACCGGATCAAACTGGGAGTGGGTGTCGTTCATGTGAGCCAGGGTCAGCACGAAGGGCGGGTTCTCTTTGGCGGGCTGACAGGCGAACAGGGCGGAGGTGAGGGTCGCGAGCAGGAGGGGGCGCAAGCAATTCATGGGTAAATCCTTAAGCCTGCCGGGGGCAGGGTCGTACCAGATAGCAGAAAGTTGGAAAGAGAAGGTCCAGAAAGACGAAAACCGCCTGATGGCGGTTTTCGTTATTGCTGAATCTATCAATGCTCAAACATGGCAGAGATGGACTCTTCGTTGCTGATGCGACGAATGGCTTCGGCCAGTACAGTTGACAGCGTCAGCTGCTTGACCTTGCCGACCGCTTTCATCTCCGCAGTGAGCGGGATGGAGTCGGTGATGATCAGTTCATCGATCACGGAGTTCTTGATGTTCTCGACGGCGGAACCGGAGAAGACCGGGTGGGTAGCGTAGGCGAATACACGCTTGGCACCGCGCTCTTTCAGGGCTTCTGCGGCTTTGCACAGGGTGCCGCCGGTGTCGATCATGTCATCAACGATGATGCAGTCGCGGCCGGCAACGTCACCGATCAGGTGCATGACCTGGGAGACGTTCGGGCGGGGACGGCGCTTGTCGATGATGGCGATGTCGGTGTCATCCAGCAGCTTGGCGATGGCGCGGGCACGCACGACGCCACCGATGTCCGGGGAGACAACGACAGGAGACTCGAGGTTCTTGGACTTCATGTCTTCCAGCAGCACCGGGCTACCGAACACGTTGTCTACCGGAACGTCGAAGAAACCTTGAATTTGCTCGGCATGCAGGTCAACGGTCAGCACGCGATCCACACCGACGCTGGAGAGGAAGTCAGCGACAACCTTGGCGGTGATGGGTACACGGGCGGAGCGGACACGGCGGTCCTGACGGGCATAACCAAAGTAGGGGATAACGGCAGTGATACGGCCAGCTGAAGCACGACGCAGAGCATCCACCATGACGATCAATTCCATCAAATTGTCGTTGGTCGGGGCACAGGTGGATTGAATGATGAAGATATCGCCACCACGTACATTCTCATTGATCTGTACGCTGATCTCGCCGTCGCTAAAGCGACCTACGGCAGCATTGCCGAGTTTGATAAACAGGCGATCTGCGATCTTCTGGGCTAGTTCCGGCGTTGCGTTACCAGCAAACAGCTTCATGTCAGGCACGGTTTGAAACCTCGGGGTTGCATCCAGTATGTGGGGGAGTCTGAAATCAGACCCTATCGTTTTGGGGCAAACGATTTATCAAGATAACGTACAAGGTGTCTGCTGCCCAATGATTGTGATGATACCGGTAACCCGAATCCGTGGCCGAGTGCAAAACCGGCCGCGTTAATCATCAATACCGTTCGGTAAAATTGGCTGGGGTACTAGGATTCGAACCTAGGAATGGCGAGATCAAAACCCGCTGCCTTACCGCTTGGCGATACCCCAATCATTTGAACTGTTGCAATGTGGAGAAGAGAGGTGATATGTTCTCGCCCTTGGCGACAAACCCATCAAGTCCCTTCGGCACGCAGGCCAACACTTCCCGAGCAGTCACTTCGTCTTCAAATTGAGCAAAGACGCAGGCTCCTGTGCCCGTCATTCTTGACGGCGCGTATTCTAGCAACCAGCCGAGCGCATTGGCAACCTCGGGGTGGCGCTTTTTCACCAGTGATTCGCAATCGTTTTTCCACTCGCCTTCCAGCAGGTTGTCCAGCGCCATTTTCGGCGTGGCTCTCGGCAGGTCCGGATCCTGGAATACGGCTGCGGTCGCTACATGGCAATCGGGCTTGAGCACCAGATACCAGGCATCGGGCAGTTCGACCGGTTGCAGCCGCTCGCCCACGCCTTCGGCAAAGGCCGCCTTGCCACGGACAAACACCGGCACATCGGCCCCCAACTGGACGCCAAGCGCTGCCAGTTCATCTTCACTCAAACCCGCTTGCCAGAGGTGGTTAAGCGCTACCAGTGTGGTCGCTGCATCGGACGAACCGCCGCCAATGCCGCCACCCATGGGTAGCACTTTCTCCAGCCGGATATGGGCACCTTGCGGGCTCGACAGGGTTGCTTGCAGCAGGCGCGCCGCCCGGATAATCAGATTCTGCTCATCCGGCACCCCGGGAATGGCCGGGCTCAGGGTGAGTGTGTCGCTATTCGGTATCACCTCGAACTCGAGCCAGTCGCTGTGGTTGAGGAAGATAAACAGGGTCTGCAGCTCGTGATAGCCATCGGGACGACGGCCATTGACGTGTAGAAACAGGTTGAGTTTGGCCGGTGCCGGCCAGCGTGTGGAAGCCATTAACGTGCAAGAGTCCATTGGTTGATCTGAAGCTTGAGGCGGCTGTTCTGGCCGGTCATGGTCAGCTGGTGCGGCAGGCGGTAGCCATCCTGATCCCGATAATCGCCATAGACGATCTGCCACTGGCCGTCGCGCACGCTGGCCAGACTGCTGTCGGGGTTGAGTTCAAACTCCGCCTGACCCGGCAGCCCCTTGATCCACTCTGGCAATCCCGCAACCGGAATATTCCAGCCGGTCAGTTGATAGATGAGTGCTTCGGCATCCTGGCTCTGGTGGCGATTGCCGTCGCTGTCGAGCAGGGTGATCTCCCCTTTGCTGCGGGAGAGCTCCAGAATGCTGGTGCCGATCAGGCTGGTGAGGTTGAGGCGATAATCCTCCCCATCCTGCTGCCAGTTGAGACGGGCGCTGCCCTTTTGCTGTGGCGTGATGATGGCCATCTTGCCAGAGAGCTGCCAGTGGGTCAGCTGCTCGAGACGGGTCCGCTCCTGGTTCCAGTTCACCTGGTCACGCTGGGGCTGGGTGGTGGCACAACCGGCCAGCAACAGCAGGCAGGTGAGGGTAAAAATACGTAGCAGCAAGAGACGGCTCCAGAGAGAGGAATTTGCCACAGTATACGGGGCTGCCGTATTGCTTTTAAAGACTTACCCTTTCTCGTACAATTGGCAGCCTTTGCACCCAGCGTATGAAATGATCGTCGCCCACTCATGAGTTTGCTTGCCCTCGGAATCAACCACAACACCGCCAGTGTCGCCTTGCGGGAACGGGTCGCCTTTGGCCCGGACTGCATCGATCGCGCCTTGCGTGAGCTGGTGAGCCAACCCGGTGTCAGCGAGGCGGTGATCGTCTCCACCTGCAACCGGACCGAACTCTATTGCAATCTGGAGGAGGAGCGGCAGGAGCAAGTGCTGCGCTGGCTGCAGCAGTTCCACGGGCTGGACGCGGCCGAACTGGTCACTGCCATCTATCAGCATCACGATGAAGAGGCGGTGCGCCACCTGATGCGGGTGGCGTGCGGGCTTGACTCGCTGGTGTTGGGGGAGCCGCAGATCCTGGGGCAGATCAAGCAATCCTACGCTCATGCCCAGCAGGCGGAGTCGGTGAAGGGGGCGCTGGAGCGGCTGTTCCAGAAATCCTTCTCGGTGGCGAAAAGAGTGCGCACAGATACCGAGATTGGCGCCAGTGCGGTGTCGGTGGCCTTTGCCGCCGTCAGCCTAGGTCGGCGGATCTTCTCCGATCTCTCCCAGACCAAGGTATTGCTGGTCGGGGCGGGGGAGACCATCGAACTGGTGGCCCGTCATCTGCGCGAGCAGAACGTCACCAAGATGATGGTGGCGAACCGCACCCTGCAACGTGCCCAGACCCTGGCGGCCGAATTCGGCGCCCAGGTGATGACGCTCGAAGAGATCCCCGACTATCTGCACGAAGCGGATATTGTCATCAGCTCGACCGCCAGCCCACTGCCCATCATCGGCAAGGGGATGGTGGAGCGCGCGCTGAAGGCCCGCCGCTTCAAGCCCATGTTTCTGGTGGATATTGCCGTGCCGCGCGACATCGAAGCCGAAGTCGATGAGCTCTCCGATGCCTATCTCTACACGGTGGATGATTTGCAGGGGATCATCGAGCAGAACCTCGAAACCCGTAAACGGGCTGCCGCGCAGGCGGAAGTGATAGTGCAGGAAGAGCGCGACGAGTTTATGGGCTGGTATCGCGGCCAGAGCTCGGTCGATCTCATTCGCGATTACCGCCATCAGTCACAGCAAGTGGCTGATGAAGAGTTGCAACGGGCCCTGCTGGCATTGGCGCAGGGCGAGAGTGCCGAACAGGCGCTCAAGGCGATGGCCCATCGCCTCACCAACAAATTGATCCACGCGCCGACCCAGGCGTTGCGCCAGGCTGCCTCCCAGGGGGATCAGAGCGAGCTCTCCCGCTTGCGGCAGGCGCTGGGGTTGTCACAAGAGCCATAATTTTCGGGCAACCTGCCGGTTGTCCCGTCCTCCATTGAGAATGCAAGAGTTATGAATCCGTCACTGATCAGAAAGCTGGAAGGCCTCATCGAGCGCCACGAAGAAGTACAGGCCATGCTCGGCGAGCCGGATGTGGTCTCGGATCAGGATCGCTACCGCGCCCTGACCCGCGAATATGCCCAGCTGGAAGATATCGTTCACGCCTTCCAGCGTTACCGTCAGGCTCAGGATGATCTGGAGACCACCCAGATGATGCTGGAGGAGGACGATGCTGACCTGCGCGAGATGGCGCAGGAGGAGCTGCCGCTGGCCAAGGCCAATCTGGAGGCGCTGGAGCAGGAGCTGCAACTGATGTTGCTGCCCAAGGATCCCAAGGATGACAATAACTGCTATCTGGAGATCCGCGCCGGTGCCGGTGGCGACGAGGCGGCCATCTTTGCCGGTGACCTGTTCCGCATGTATTCACGGTTTGCCGAGCGTCAGGGCTGGCGCGTCTCCATCGTCAGCTGCAATGACGGTGAGTACGGTGGCTACAAGGAGGTGATCGCCAAGATCGACGGCGAGCGCGTCTATGGCCGCCTCAAGTTTGAATCCGGTGGTCACCGGGTGCAGCGGGTGCCGGAGACCGAATCCCAGGGCCGGGTGCACACCTCCGCCTGTACCGTCGCCGTGCTGCCGGAAGTGCCGGAAGCCGAGCAGATCGAGATCAACCCTTCCGACTTGAAGATCGATACCTTCCGCGCCTCCGGTGCCGGTGGTCAGCACGTCAACAAGACCGACTCGGCCATCCGCATCACCCACCTGCCGACCGGTCTGGTGGTGGAGTGTCAGGACGAGCGCTCCCAGCACAAGAACCGCGCCAAGGCGATGTCGGTGCTCTCCGCCCGCCTGCAAGCGGCCGAGGATGAGCGCCACCGCGCCGCCGAGCAGAGCACCCGCCGCAATCTGGTGGGCTCCGGTGATCGCTCCGAGCGCATTCGCACCTACAACTATCCGCAGGGCCGCCTCTCCGAGCATCGCATCAACCTGACCCTCTATCGCCTCTCCGAAATTTTGGAAGGGGATCTGGACTGCGTCATCACCCCGCTGGTGCAGGAGTATCAGGCCGATCAGCTCGCCTCGCTGGCCGAGAACAACTGATGCAAATGGTGATTCGGCAAGCTCGCATTAAGTGTCGTGCCCATAAGGTGGAGTGGCACTGATGCAGATCCAGCAGGCCCGCGCCCATATCATGACCATGCTGGCTGGGGGAGAATCCCCCCGCGCCGACGCCGATGTACTGCTCTGTCATCTGCTCGATTGCCGTCGCAGCTATCTGATGACCTGGCCCGAGCGTGAGCTGGATGCCGCCCAGCAGGCCACCCTGCAGACGTGGCTGGCTCGTCGTCTCAACGGCGAACCTATCGCCCATCTCGTTGGCGAGCGGGAGTTCTGGTCGCTGCCGCTGAAAGTGAGCCCGGCGACCCTGATCCCGCGCCCCGATACCGAGGTGCTGGTCGAGCAGGCACTGACCAGAATCCCGCAAGGGCCGTGCGCCGTGCTGGATCTGGGCACCGGCACTGGCGCCATCGCGCTGGCGCTCAAGTCCGAGCGGCCCGAAATCGATGTGTGGGCGGTGGATCGGATGGCCGATGCCGCGGCGCTGGCCCGCGAGAACAGCGCCGCGCTGGGGTTACCCATCGAGGTGCGCGACGGCAGCTGGTTCGAGCCCCTTGGCGAGCCGGATCGCGACGAAACGCCACGATTTGCGGTGATTGTCTCCAATCCCCCCTATATTGATGGCGCCGATCCCCATCTCGAGCAGGGTGATGTGCGCTTTGAACCCCGCTCGGCGCTGGTTGCCGATGACGCCGGGCTGGCTGATATCCGCCACATCGTGGCCCATGCCCCCGCTTATCTGCTGGCCGATGGCTGGTTGCTGCTGGAGCATGGCTGGGATCAGGGGGAGGCGGTGCGTCAGTTGCTGCGCGATGGCGGTTACCGCGAGGTAGCCACGGTGCGTGATTACGGGGATAACGACAGGGTGACGCTGGGCCTCTGCCCGCTGCGCTGACAGCCCCTTACTGTTACACGGCGGGTTGCCTGTGCGCCCCCATGCAAGGATTGAATATGGTTTTTGTGCTCAAACACCTGCACCTCACCCTGATTGCCGGGGCCGTGCTGATGTTTATGCTCCGCTTCTACTGGGTACAGACCGCCACTAGCCGAGCCTATAGTGCGCCGGTGATGAAGGTCAGCGGCTGGCTCAACGGTCTGGTGGTGCTCTCCGGCGTATTGCTTTGCATGGTGCTGGATCTCAACCCGCTCAATAACGGAACGCCCTGGCTCAGCGAGAAGCTGATGGCCATTCTGGTGCTGGTATTTCTGGCGGCGATGGCGCTGCGGCTGGCCAAAAGCAATCTGGTGCGCTGGTGCTCCTTTCTGGGGGCGCTCGGCTGGATCTACTTTATTGCCAAGTTGGCAGTGCTCAAACAGACGAGTGTGTTCGGCTAAGGCATGAAGAGAATGTTACACATAGACGAATGGACCGATTTCGAAGCCCACGACATCACCGAGCTGGCGTTGTCAGTCAGTGACGAAATTTATGGCTCGGTCGAGGAGGGGATGCGCGAGTTGAACCTGCTGGACGAGTGGCTGGACGAGCAGATCGAAGAGGGCACCTGCGACGAGGTGCGCCAGCAGTTGCTGCAGGGCTTCTACCACAGCCTCGGTTTTCATGGCGACTGGCAGGATTATTTCTCTGCCAACAACTGCGATCTCAATCAGGTGCTGGTTCAGCGCAAGGGGATCCCGGTCAGCCTCGGCATTCTCATTATCCAGCTGGGGCGCAAGCTCGGGCTCGATGTGGAGGGGATCTGCTTCCCCGGCCACTTCCTGGTGAGCTTTGCCGGTGGCGAGGGGGAGGTCTATGTCGACCCCTTTACCGGCGACGAGCTGAGTCTGGCCCGCATCGAGCTGCTGCTGCGCGGTGCGTTGGGGGACTTGGCGACCCTCACTCCCGACTACCTGCAGCCCTCCGGCCAGTGGGAGATCATCGAACGGCTGCTCAACGTCAGCAAGGGGGCCCTGCTGCGGGAAGATCGCATGCCCGAGGCGCTGCGTTGCAGCGAGCTGTTGCTGCGGATGAAGCCCGGCGATCCGCTGGAGACGCGGGATCGCGGCTTTATCTACGAGCAGCTCGATTGCCCGCGCCAGGCCGCCGACGATTTTGAATATTTTATTGAACAATGCCCGGACGATCCGGTCGCCGATGTGCTGAAAGTACAGCTGGCCGCGCTGGATCTGAGCCCCAAGCCCCTCCATTAAGGGCGGCTTGAAACTGAAACAGAAGAATATCAAGGCCGCTGCGTCCGGTCGCAACGGAGTAACTAGGCTTCAGGCCCTTTTATTAAGGATGTCTTAGATGGAACAGAAGAATATCAAGATCAACCAGATCGACGTTGCCAACGACAAACCGTTCGTGCTGTTTGGTGGCATGAACGTGTTGGAATCCCGCGACATGGCGATGGCGGTGTGCGAGAAGTACGTGGAAGTGACAAGCAAGCTGGGCATCCCGTTTGTCTTCAAGGCGAGCTGGGACAAGGCCAACCGCTCCTCCATCCACTCCTACCGCGGTCCGGGTCTGGAAGAGGGTATGAAGATTTTCCAGGAGCTGAAAGCGACCTTCGGCATGCCGGTCATCTCCGATCTGCACGAACCCCATCAGGCCAAGCCGGTCGCCGAGGTGGTGGACGTTATCCAGCTGCCTGCTTTCTTGGCGCGCCAGACTGACCTGGTGGAAGCCATGGCCCGCACCGGCAACGTTATCAACATAAAGAAGCCGCAGTTCCTCAGCCCAAGCCAGATGAAGAACATCACCGACAAGTTTGAAGAGTGCGGCAACGATCAGCTGATCCTCTGCGAGCGCGGTGCCAACTTCGGTTACGACAACCTGGTAGTGGACATGCTGGGTCTGGGAGTCATGAAAAAGAGCACTGGTGGCTATCCGGTTATCTTCGACGTAACCCACTCCCTGCAGTGCCGTGATCCGCTGGGGGCGGCCTCCGGTGGTCGTCGCGAGCAAGTGACCGAGCTGGCGCGCGCCGGTATGGCGGTCGGTCTGGCCGGTCTCTTTATCGAATCACACCCGGATCCGAAAATTGCCCGCTGTGATGGCCCGAGCGCCCTGCCGCTCGACAAGCTGGAAGGCTTCCTCAAACAGATGAAGGCCATCGATGACCTGATCAAGGGTTTTGAGCCCCTGGATACCTCTGCTTGATGGGATAAGAACTTATCACAAGGCCTCGCAATGCGAGGCCTTGTTTTTTGCGCTTGCCTAGTGAAAGCACGTATAAAAAAACGGCCGATAGGCCGTTTTTTGTGCTGATATAGCAAGTATCAGCGGTTCACTGCAGGACGCTGATTACAGGCTCTGGGTGAAAGTACGGGTAACCACGTCACGCTGCTGTTCCGGGGTCAGGGCGTTGAAACGCACTGCGTAGCCAGATACGCGGATGGTCAACTGCGGGTACTTCTCCGGATTCTCGATAGCATCTTCCAGGGTTTCGCGACGCAGCACGTTGACGTTCAGGTGCTGACCACCTTCAACAGCCGGTTCGGCCTGAACAGGCAGTTCGCGGTATTTGAACTGACCCAGGTCAGCCAGTTGCACTTCTTGATCAGCAGCGAAAGCATCGCCTTTGACGCAGATGCAGCGAGCCTGTTGCTTCTCTTCGTCCAGCAGCCAGAAAGAGTTCAGCAGGGCGGTGTTGGCGGCCTGGGTGATTTGAATGCCTTTGATCATGGTATGACTCCTCAATGGGAACGCGAATCCAACTGTAAGGAAATTACCCTGATGTATTTAAGCTACCGTTAATTGCGGTGGCTTAAAGGGCCCTTGCCTTACACCTTTGCTTTGATGGGGTCATATATACCATGTTGGTAATATTACTAAAATTGATCTAGATCAATAAAAATCAATAAAGCGCCATTTAAATGGGATTAAATTCTTGAGTTGAATCAAAAATAGGTCATTTTTCTGATTTTGTAAGATATCAAAATTATGCATCTTTTATCTTTTTAATCTAGTAATTTAACTACATCTTTTTCGGCTTTTCTGTGGTGGATTGAGGAGTTGGCTACACTCAGCAGAAAGCAAGGAGAGTGTCGGGTGAATATCAGGTGGCGAATGTGGGGATGGTTGGCCCTGTTCTGTTGCTGGGCAATCACAGCTGTGGTCCGGGCCGAAACAGTACGCATAGCGGTGGGCGAATGGCCGCCTTATATCAGTGAGTCGCTGCCCAATCAGGGGTTTCTCTGTCAGGTGGTACGTGAGGCCTTTGCCGAGCAGGGGGTCGATGTCAGCTTTCATTTCTACCCCTGGTCTGAGGCATACAGCCTGACTCTTGAAGGGCGTTATATGATTACCATGCCCTGGTTTCGCTCTCGCGAGCGCGAGCAGCACTTCTATCTCTCTGCATCGCTGGGCAAATTTACGACCCGTCTGCTTGCACTTAATGGTTCGCCATTGGTCAGTTTGGGTGAGCTGAAAAACGAGCCTGTCGGGGTTACCCGTGGCTATTTTTATGGTGAAGGGTTTGCAGCAAGGCAATCCGAGCTGTCTCTTGAGTGGTCCGACTCCGATGAGGAGAGCATGGAGAAACTGCTCACCGGACGCATTCGTTATCTGGTCATGGATGAACAGGTGGCACAGGTTCTGTTTCAGCAGGTTCTCTCTCGTCATCCCCAAGCGGCAGCATTGAGTGGTGCCCCCGATCCCATCTGGTCCCAGCCGGGCTATCTGCTGATGCGCAAGGCCGATCCCGATGCCCGCCGCTTGATGTTGCTGTTTAACGCCGGTCTGCACAAACTGGAGCGCTCCGGCCGGCTCGCCAGGCTCTGGAAAGTGTGAGTCACGGTTGCGTCTTGCGGGCTGCCCCCCTATCCTGACTCCTTCGCCGTATCAAGTGAGGAGGCCGGGGTGCTGACCTGGAGTGATGTGATTGGCTCTGAAAAAGAGCAGGACTATTTCAAGTGTACGCTGGCGACCGTCAGGGCAGAGCGGGAAGCGGGCAAGGTGATCTACCCCCCCGCGGCCGATGTGTTCAATGCTTTCAAACTTACCGAACTGGATCAGGTCAAGGTGGTGATCCTGGGGCAGGATCCCTACCATGGCCCGAATCAGGCACATGGTCTCTGCTTCTCCGTCCTGCCCGGGGTGCGTACTCCCCCCTCACTGGTCAACATCTATAAGGAGATGCAGCGGGATCTGCCTGGTTTCGTCACACCCAATCACGGTTTTCTGGAGTCCTGGGCCAGACAGGGGGTTCTGCTGCTCAACACAGTGCTGACAGTGCAGGCCGGTCAGGCACACTCTCATGCCCATCTGGGGTGGGAAACCTTCACCGATCGGGTCATTGAGCAGATCAATGCCAGTTGTCAGGGGGTGGTATTTCTGTTGTGGGGCTCCCATGCCCAGAAGAAAGGGCGTTTTATCGACCGGCAACGCCACCACGTGTTGACGGCACCCCATCCCAGCCCCCTTTCTGCCCACCGTGGTTTTATCGGTTGCGGCCACTTTTCCGAGACCAACCGCCTGCTGGAATTGCAGGGTAAAAGCCCGATCGAATGGCAATCTGTCTGCCAACCACTTGATTGAGTGCAAAGTTCGGGCGACAAATGACCGTATACTCAGGAAAGTAACATTTTATTTCAGCGCCAAGGAGTGCCCATGTTATCGAGTCTGCACAAGGATCACCTCAATATCGCCCGACTGCTGGATCTGCTGAAGCAGAAGCTGGCCGCCATTCGTGCCGAGCAACCCATCAGCTATTTTCTGGTGCGCGATGTCATCGATTATCTGCGGGAGGTCTCTGACAAGTATCACCACCCCAAGGAAGATCTTGTCTATGACTACTACCTGAAATACCGGGTGGTGGAGGGGGATGTCGCGAACCGCTTGCATGAAGAGCATCTCAAGTTGCTGGAGGCAGGGACCGAGCTCAAGGAGATGGTGGAGATGATCCTGATGGATGCGGTGATCCCGCTCGATCAGTTCACCGCCAAGCTGGAGCGCTTCGTGGAGCTGCAAGAGGCACACATGAACTACGAAGAGGGGGTGATCTTCCCCCATCTGCGTGACTCCCTGACCGAGGATGACTGGCGTCATCTGGAGCAAAACTGGCAGAACCGAGCTATCGGTGATCCTCTGTTTGGTGCCGAGATCAGCCAGCACTTCCAGGCGCTTGCCAAGCGCCTCTCCCTGCCTTTTGCTGCCAGCTGACGCACGCGGCTTTCGGTCATCAGTCATCTGACTGTGCAGGTGTTACCCGGCCAATGTGCCGGGTTACTTATTGTTACTCACGCCACATGATCTTGTTGTGCCATTTGTCGGGCACAGTGAGCTGCCAGCGGGCCAGCTCGCTCTTGCTGAAGACATATTCGCCGCGCAGGGCCGCTCGCGGGGAGATAGTACGGGGCAGGGTGCCCGCCAGTATGGTGTTGATAAGGGACGCTGCCTGCAACCCCTGATCGTGGCCGTCCAGTACCAGCCCGCCGATGGCCATCCCCTTGCCGACGGTAAACTCCCAGAAACAGAAGAGCGGCACCGGCGTGTTGGCGCTGGTCCACTCCAGCACAGTCTGTTCGCTCACATGCTTGCCATTATCATCGACCAGCGTGTGGTAGAGGCCGAGGAAGATTGCCTGATAGCCATTCTTCTTGGCGTTGAGCACCGCCTCCTGCCAGAGGCTGTAGTCGCCCATCAGCTGGCTGTTGACCCGGGTCTGGCCGACTCGCAATTCGGTCTGGGTCTTGAATTCATCCTCGATAGCGGTGAGGGCCACATTGCTGGAATCAAACAGTACCAGCGCCTTGTCGAGCCCCCCCATCATCTGGCTTATTTCGCTGATGTTGCGCTTGAGCAGGGGGCGTTCCAGCACCCCGGTGATCTTGGGGTGGCCGACAAAGCCCTTGAGGCGGGGGTTTTCGTTCATGCCGAGAAAGACCACCGGGGTACCCAGCGAGGCGATCTCGTTGGCCAGATAGTTGATGGCATTGTCATCCCCCAGCACCACCAGATCCGGTTTGCTCTTGAGATAAAAAGCGATAGCCCGTTGAGCGATGTCGTCGAACGCCTCCCGTGGATGGCGTTTGGTGTCCATATAGAAGTGAGAGATCTTGTGCTCCCCCTGCAACCCTTTGCGCAAACCTTCGTTGTAGCTCTGGTCCCAAAGGTATTCGGGATGGTAGCTGCTGATCACCAGAATGTTTGCGGCCCAGAGCGGCAGGGAGAGGGTGGAGAGCAGTAGCAACAGCAGGGAGGTGCGCATGGGAAGGCCCCTGTCGAGTGATAGTGTATGCATGCTCAGTATGGGCAGTGTTTGCCGTTACTGTCATCTCGAAACCGGTATGGCAGGGCGCGATTTTTTTTCGGTTGAGCGGATCGGACGCCAGCCCGCACTCTGCTTGGGATCGGGTTTTATTGAGTCTTTTTTTGGTTGGTCGTGAACTGTCCCGCTCGCTGAAAAACCTGTTCTGGATCAAGAAATGAGGCTGCGCTTTGGTGCCTAATAGACACCACATATAGGGACGCATTCGTTTTTAATCCCTATATGTTGTGTTATTAAGCTGTGTATAAGCTGTTCCCCTCCTATCTTCAGCCCAGGCTTGTCAAGCCTCGGCTGAATTTATTTGCGTCCAGGACGAGATGCCGGGAGGGGGGCCCAACAAGGGTGAGCCAGAGGCAAATGCCTGGCCTTTTAACGGGGAAAATCCATGAAACCGGTTGTGATCAAACGTGACGGATGTCGCGCACCATTCAATGCCCAGCTGATTCGCGATGCGGTCAGCCGAGCGGCGGAAGCGGTCAATCAGGCCAATCCGGCACTCGCCTCCCGCATTGCCAATGCAGTGAGTCAGGAGCTGGAAGGGCGTGGTGAAGTTGATATCCACGAGATCCAGAACCGGGTCGAAAACCACCTGATGGCTTCCGACGACAAGGCCATCGCCCGTGCCTATATCGAATATCGCCACGACAGGGATCAGGCTCGCGAGGCGCGCGGCCGTCTGGCGCAGGAGATCCGTGGTCTGGTCGAGCAGACCAACGCCGCCCTGCTCAACGAAAACGCCAACAAAGACTCCAAGGTGATCCCGACCCAGCGCGACCTGCTGGCCGGTATTGTCGCCAAGCACTATGCCACCAGCCACATGCTGCCCCGTGATGTGGTTCAGGCCCACGAGAGCGGTGATCTGCACTTCCACGATCTCGACTACTCACCTTTCTTCCCGATGTTCAACTGCATGTTGATCGATCTGAAAGGGATGCTGACCCACGGCTTCAAGATGGGCAATGCGGAGATCGATACCCCGAAATCCATCAGCACCGCCACGGCCGTGACCGCCCAGATCATCGCTCAGGTGGCGAGCCACATCTATGGCGGCACCACCATCAACCGCATCGACGAAGTGCTGGCCCCCTATGTGACCATCAGCTGGCAGAAACACCGTGAAGTGGCCGAAGAGTGGGGCATTGCCGACGTGGAAGCCTACGCCATGGCCCGCACCGAGAAAGAGTGCTACGACGCCTTCCAGTCGCTGGAGTACGAAGTCAACACTCTGCACACAGCCAACGGTCAGACGCCGTTTGTCACCTTCGGCTTTGGTCTGGGGGACAGCTGGGAGTCGCGGATGATCCAGCGTGCCATCCTCAGCAACCGCATCGCCGGCCTTGGCAAGAACAAGAAGACCGCCGTGTTCCCGAAACTGGTGTTCGCCATCAAGGATGGCCTCAACCACAAGCAGGGCGATCCCAACTACGACATCAAGCAGCTGGCGCTGGAGTGCGCTTCCAAGCGGATGTACCCGGATATCCTCAACTACGACCAAGTGGTGAAGGTGACCGGCTCCTTCAAGACCCCCATGGGCTGCCGCTCTTTCCTCGGCGCCTACGAGGAGAATGGTGAGCTGATCCACGAAGGCCGCAACAACCTCGGCGTGGTGAGCCTCAACCTGCCGCGCATTGCGCTGAAATCCCGCGATGAAGCTGACTTCTGGGATCGTCTGGATGCCTCCCTGCGGGTCGCCAAGAAGGCGCTGATGTACCGCATCACCCGTCTGGACGGGGTGAAAGCACGGGTTGCACCGATCCTCTATATAGAAGGGGCTTGCGGTGTGCGGCTGAAGGCGGACGACAACGTCAGCGAGATCTTCAAGAACGGTCGAGCCTCCATTTCCCTCGGTTATATCGGCGTTCACGAGACCATCAACGCCCTGTTTGGTGACAAGGTGCACCTGTTTGACAGCGCCGAGCTGCAACAGAAGGCCATCGCCATCATCGCCCGTCTCAGGGCAGCCATTGACGAGTGGAAAGAGGAGACTGGCTACGGCTTCAGCCTCTACTCCACCCCGAGCGAGAACCTTTGCACCCGTTTCTGCCGCATCGACGCCAAAGAGTTTGGCGTGGTATCCGGTGTGACCGACAAGGGTTACTACACCAACAGCTTCCACCTCGATGTGGAAAAGCAGGTCAACCCGTACGACAAGCTGGACTTCGAGGCGCCCTATCCGCCCATCGCCAGCGGCGGCTTCATCTGCTACGGCGAGTACCCCAATATCCAGCACAATCTGGAAGCGCTCGAAAACGTCTGGGATTACAGCTATGACAAGGTGCCCTACTACGGTACCAACACTCCCATCGACGAGTGCTACGACTGCGGCTTCACCGGCGAGTTCGAGTGCACCTCCAAGGGCTTCACCTGCCCGCGCTGCGGCAACCACGATCCCGCCAAGGTGTCGGTGACCCGCCGTGTCTGCGGCTACCTCGGCAGCCCGGATGCGCGCCCCTTCAATGCGGGCAAGCAGGAAGAGGTGAAGCGCCGCGTCAAACATATGTAAGCCGAGCCCTCACCCTAGCCCTCTCCCAAGGGGAGAGGGAACCGGCCGATGTACTGTTTGCGCTGCTTTGCTCCCTTCTCCCCTCGCGGGAGAAGGGTCGGGGATGAGGGGCCGTAATAGAGAGAGATGATGCACTACCACCAATACTACCCGGTCGATGTGATCAACGGCCCCGGCACCCGTGCCACCCTGTTTGTCTCCGGTTGTGAGCATCAGTGCCCGGGTTGCTACAACCAGAGCACCTGGCGGCTCGATGGCGGCAAGCCGTTCGATGAGGCGATGAGCGATCGCATCATTAGCGACCTCAACGACAGCCGCATCAAACGGCGAGGTCTGTCGCTCTCCGGCGGCGATCCGCTCCACCCGGCCAACGTGCCCCACGTGCTGGCGCTGGTGAAACGGGTGCGCGCCGAGTGTCCGGGCAAGGATATCTGGTGCTGGACCGGTTATCTGCTCGGCGAACTGTCAGAGGCCCAGCGCGAGCTGGTGGCCTTGCTGGATGTGCTGGTGGATGGCAAGTTTGAAAAGGAGTTGGCAGACCCCGGCCTGCTCTGGCGTGGCAGCAGCAATCAGCAGATCCACGACCTCAACGCCTGGCGTGATGCGGGTGAGCGAATTCCCTGTCTGGTTTGCAGTTGAAGCCCGGGATGTTTATGGTTAGCCCATTCCAATCCTGACGACATTCATGAAGAGGAGAGCCGAGATGAACAATCTGCTCAAGATCCTGCTGGCCATTTTCCTGCCCCCGGTGTGCGCGTTTATCCAAGTGGGCTTTAGCCTGCACTTTTTAATCAACATAGTGCTGACCCTGATGGGCGGTCTGCCGGGCATGGTCCATGCGCTCTGGCTGGTGGTGAGCGACAAGCGCGGCTGATGCCAGCGTATGGTTAGTGAGCTTATTGACGATAAAAGGGCCAACCTCTCGGGGTTGGCCCTTTTGTTAATGTTCATACGAATACTTTTTCGTTAGGATGGGTGACTGACCAAGCGGGCCGCGTTGAGCGTCCCGCAGTCCGGCAACAAGCACCGGCAAAGAACAAGGAGCGTTACATGAAGTGGAAAGTCGCAGTATGGTCAGGTCTGGCAGTGACACTGTTGCTGGGGTGCTCATCCCGTCAGGAGGTAGCGCACGAGCGCGCTCCGATCGCTATCCCTCTCGAGCAGTTGTCCAGCTACTGGGTTCAGGAGAAGCAGTGGTCATGGCTTGGCAATGACGAGCCAGCCCTGCCGGCCAAACCGGTCAAGGGGTATGTGGAAGTTCGCTATCAAATCGACGCCAGCGGCACGCCGGTCAAGCCGGAAGTGGTGGCGGCCGAGCCCCCCGGCGAGCTGGAACAGAGCGCGCTGGCGACCCTCTCGCGGATCCGCTACAGCCCGGCAGAGGGCAACCCGGATGCCATTCCGGTCGAGGTGACCAACCGCTTCGAGATCGAGATCAACTGATCCCCCACCACTCTGATGGCAGAGAAAGAGAGACCCCGGCCAGGCCGGGGTCACGTTTATTGCTGTTTGCAGTCGTTGTAGGCGGTCTGCCACTCGCCATCCTGATCCCGAAGCTCGACAAAGCCCTCATCCCCCTTGTTCCACCAGACGGCCTCATGTTCGTCCGTATAGCGGGCGCCGGAGGCCGAAATGGCCTGGGGCAGGGTGTAATCCTTGCCGTTCGGCAGTGATAGCTTGATAAAATTGAGGCTCTCGTCTGAGAGGGAGAAGTAGCGCACCTGCACCTTCTTGCCCTGCTCGCACTGGTAACTGACCGGTTCGCCACCAGTGACTGAGAGGGTATTGCCCTGATTGCAGCCAGCGAGCAGGCCGAGGGCCAGCGCACCAGCGGCCATCATATGTGCTTTATTCATGATTACAGCTCCATTGGTGTCATACGGGCGTGAGCCTAACAGGTTGCCGTTATTGTGCAATCAGCGGGGCCATTCGGTGCGTCGCTGGCTGTCCGGCATACCGCGCGAGTATGAGGGGGATGCCGCTATCAGCAAGGTAGTGTCAATCAGTGCAGGCCAAGTCTGGTTTCAAACTGGCGGATCAGCGTCTCATAGGTGCCGTTGTTCTTGATCTTCTGCAATCCCTGCTCGAACTGCTTGGCCAGCGCTTCCCCTTGCGGTGTGTTGCGGGAGAAAGCGAGCCAGAAGCCATCGGTGGAGATCTTGCCAACCTTGACCACCTTGCCGGTCAGCTGCTTCTGCTGGATCTTGAGGTAGCCCGGCATACCGTTCATCAGGATGTAGTCGACCCGGCCACGTACCAGCATCTCGAGGATCTGGGCATCGGATTTGGCCTGAAAGCGGGTGATCCTGGGGTTCTCCATAAAATCGGTGGGGTAGGTGTAACCCAGGGTGATGCCCACCCGCTTGCCCTCCAGCGAGGTAAGCTTGAGATCCCGTTGCGGGTCGCTGGCAAGAGCGAAGATGGCAAGATCCTCCTCGAACATGGGGGTATCGTGCCAATGGTACTGGTAGCGGTTCTCTTCGGTGATGGTAGCGTTGAAGCACCCCGCAAGTTTGCCGCTTTTTGCATCGTGCATGCAGCGGGCGAAGGGGAGGGTGCGAAAGACAATCTCGATCCCTTCGGCGGCGAACACCGCCTTGACCAACTCAGGCGCCAGTCCGCGGGGCTGGCCATCCTCATTGTCCTTGTCGCGCTCGCAGTAGGGGGCCCAGTCATCTTCGGCACCAATGACAAGCGGGGTGGCCCCGAGCGGGCTGGTAGCCAACAGCATCAGACAAACCAGCCATTTTTTTAACAACGCGACCATAGGTACACCTCATCGACAGCAGCCTTACAAGCATAGCCGTACTTCTGCGCTGAGCTGTGGTGGTGGGGGGATGACAAGGGAGGAACACGAGGGAGAGAAAAAACGCCCCGGCAGGCGACGGGGCGAAAGAGAGCTCATCCATGGGCTGACAACAGTGCTTACAACAGGAAATCAATAACCGAAGCGGGTCGCCTCGAAGCGGTTGAGCAACCGGTGGACGAGGTAGCAGGCCAGCAGGGTGACCACGATGGCAAACAGGATACTGCTCACCCGGTAGAGGGCGCTGAACACCAGATCGTTGCCCGGAGTGAGGTACTGGCCAAACAGGATGCCGAGGGTAGTGAGGGCGCCGAAGCCGACCCCCGAGCCGCCTGCCTCCTTGACGTGGGCATGGCTGAACAGCATGGCGCCGAGCCACAGTAACGGGGCGACAAGCAGCAGTTGCCCTGACCAGTCATAGAGCAGCAGCTGGCCGAGCAAGCCGAAGGTGACACCCAGCAAGGTACCCATCGCCCGTTTGCGGGCATAACTGAGGGCGCCGTTCCAGTGCATGGGGAACAGCACCAGCAGGGTTGTGGCCTGGGCAGACATGGAGTCGCGCAGGTCAAACACCTGAAATACCAGAAACGACAGGGTGGCCACCGTGGCACCCAGCAGGGCTTCATGGCGCATCCGGTGCGGCGCCTTGGGGGCCGAGGCGGGCTTGGGTCTGGCCTCCACATCCGGGATCAGCATGGTCATCAGGTAAGCGATCAGCACCGACAGCACGCTCGCCCAGATATTGTTGAGGATCAGGTCGTTGAGGTCGATCTGCGGATAGCTGGCAAAGTGCAGCATGATGCTGAGGCTCAGCACCCCGTTGGCCCCGAACAGAAACAGGCTGCCCCGCGACATGGCGGCGAAGCGGTAGAGAAACAGTATGAAGGCGATGGGGGTCATCAGCGCCGGATGGCTGCCAAACAGCCCCCCCAGCAGCCCGACCTCCACCCCACAGACCACCGCCGCCGCGATCAGCTGGCGTGCGGCATGGCCATTCATCACTGGTGCCATTCCCAGCAGCAGCACCGGCGTGACCGTATAGAAGACCCCGTAATTCCAGCCAAACAGCTTGCAGAGCAGAAAGCCCGTGGTGCAGCCAAAGGCGATGCGCAGGCACTGGCGCAGCTCGTTGCCGGTGAGGGGCCGATACCAGAGGTGAGTGGCAGCACCACCGACGAGGTGGGCTGGGGCGGTATTGGCCGACGGGTGAGTGGCGTGGTTAGTAGACATAATGGAGCAGGCTGAGCAGGTGGATTTGGCCTCGTGCCAGCATGGCGGTCAGGGCATTGTCCGGCAGCAGTTGCACCGTGGCCCGCGCCCCGGCTGGCAGATGATCGGGGAGCTGCTCCAGCTCGAGGTGCAGCCGCATCCGCTGGGCATCCCGTACCCAGCGATCCGACTCCACCGGTGCGGCCAGTCGTCCGTTGGCATCAAATTGACCGGCACTCACTCCGGCATCCAGACTGCTCACCCGGGCAGGATAGAGCTGACCCGGCTCGCCATCGAAGGCCACCAGTGCGCGGGTTTGCTCGCCAACATGGCGCAGGCTCTTCTCCCGAAAATCGGCAATGACGTCCACCTGTTCCGACACCAGCGCCAGCAGTGGGCTGCCCGCGCTGGCGATACTGCCCGGCTTGAGCTGCAGGTTGGTGATGGTGCCATCCTGATCCGCGTGGACCCGGCTGTAAGAGAGGGCCAGCTGCGCTTGCGCCAGCTTGTTGCTGGCCTGGCGCAGCAACAGATTGTCCTCACCGGTCACGCCACGACTGGCCTTGATCTGGGCCAGTTTGGCCTGACTGGCGCGCAGGTTGGCCTGGGCGCTGCGCAGGGCGCTGTCAGCCTCATCTTTTTGTTGCAGCGAAACCATGTGACGTTGGTACAGCGCATCGATCCGCTCAGCCTCGCGCCACTTCTGGCTGGCCAGGGTCTCCTTGGCGTTGATCTCGGCAACGGCGGCAGTCAGGGCGGCATCCAGTTCACTGTTCTGCTGCTCTGCCTGCGCCAGCGCAAGGCGGGCTTGCTCCACCGCCAGTTCAAAAGGGGCCGGATCCAGCCTGAACAGCAGATCTCCCTTCTTGACCTGCTGGTTGTTGTGAACGGCGACCTCGATCACCTTGCCGCTCACCTGGGGGGCCAGCTTGGTGACCACCCGGGTCGCCATCGCCTGAGGGGTGAGGGGCATCAGCAGGTCGGCTATCAGAAAATAGGCAAACAGGGTGGCAAAGCCAGCCATGGACCATTTGATCCAGCGGGTAAATTGTTGATCCGGGGTCATCTTATTCTCTCTCTGTGTCGGTCTCGGGAGGGCTTGTATCGCCTCCGGCTTGTCGGTCGTGGTGTTGTTCAATTTTGCTGAGGGCGTTGGCCGAGATCCGCTGCACCGTGGCTTCAAACAGTTGCAGGGTCTGCTCGTCAATGCCCCCCAGCAGCTCGCGGCGGATATTCATGATGCGGTCGGCGATCTGATCGAGCAGGGTCTGGCCAGCCGGGGTCACGCAGACGATGCGGGCCCGCTTGTCCTGACTGCAACAGTGGCGCTCAATCAGTCCCTGCTCTTCCAGCTGGCCCAGGGTGCGCATCAGGGAGGGGAGCTCTATCTCGAGGGCTTCGGCCAGGGTCTTCTGGCTGACATGGTTCCCCATGCGGGAGAGTTTCCACAGCGCGGTCCAGCGGGGATGGGTGAGGCCAAGGGGGGCCAGCTCCAGATCGGCGGCAGTACGCCATAGCCGGTGCATCCGCGCTATCTGCTCGGCGAGCGACAGCTCGCGCAACCTTTCCAGATCCGTCATCTTCTCATCCTCAATGTACTTAGCCTGCTAAGTATCATACTTGTTTAGCATGCTAAGTAAATAGTGTGATGCGTATCATGTTTCTGGTCGGATCTTTCGTTGGTGCGAGTTGGCAGCATTCGAGCCCCTGATATTATTCTCGGGGCTGATCCACTCGAGGCTCTCTTGCCGATTCGGATATTGCGCCGTGAATGGAGGATATCCGGCGATTATTTTCATGAAATTTTCAGCTTCAGTGAGCAGCTCTTTTTTTATCCGCTAATATTGATGGGGTTATAAAACAAGGGGGAAACTGGTTGTGGATGGATATGACAGTGGATGTGTGTATCTGGCAATTGAAACGCTGTTGAGTGATGGAGAATATGGTGCAGAGTCACACCATGGCGTGAATCGGGAAGGCGCAATCAGAAGTACCGATATCAGTCATGATTTTGACCCCGCCAATATTCCATTGCTGTTGGCAGAATAGACCTGACCGTGTGTGATCCTTGTGAGTTCAAGCCAGTGCTCTGGTATTCGCTGGCTTGACTCATCACTATTTCAATCTCCCCTTTTTGCATCTTTCTTCTCACCATTTTTCATCGTGAGAGCTTCCTGCACGCTGACTCAAACCCTGATGTGGCAAGCCGTGGCACTCGCGTTATGGCGATGACATTGCCCGCTGATTATCACTCACAGGATCTGTGGCGATAAATGGTCGCAGAGCTTGTCATCTGGCTCTGTTATTTCCCCGAAGGGGGGAGATCATCACATCGTTATTACTGCTGATCACCCAAATATCCGCCATTATGGTCGCTCGTTTTATCACCCTATTTCCTGACTTGGTCGGGTATCGGATGTCTGGTGTTCTATTGTGCTGCGCACGTTGGCGGCACCATGATGTTTAAGTTTTTAATGTTTTTATATGGCTTTGCAGTCTGGTTAACCGACAGGGGAGAGGGGGATCAATAAAGTAGCGGCCACAATCACACGCAGAGTACATAACAATGAAAAACCTCTCACCCCTACAAACCACACAAGAAAAGGCCGCCTTTATGGGCGGCCAACAAATTGCCGGTATGCCGCTCTTTATATTTCTGGGGCTGGCGACCTGCGTTCTCTTTTCCGGCTGGAACGGCTCGCTGCCGCTCGGCATGGTCGGTGCGCTGGCACTGATGTTCGTGCTGGGCACCCTGCTGACCGAGCTGGGTGAGCGGATCATGCCGATCCGCGAATACCTGGGGGGTGGCACCATCCTCGCCATCTTTGGCGGCGCCGCCCTGTTCGAATACCAGCTGCTGCCGGTGCAGGCGGGGCAGGTCATCACCAACTTCATGAAGGAGGGAGGCTTTCTCAACTTCTTTATCGCCAGTCTGGTGACTGGCTCCGTGTTTGGCATGAGCGGCGCTTTGCTGAAAAATGCCGCCATGCGCTATCTGCCGGTCATTCTTGGCGGCGTAGCGCTGGCACTGCTGAGCGTGGGGCTGGTCGGCTCCCTGATGGGGTATGGCTTCAAGAATGCGGTGTTGCTGATCGGCCTGCCCATCATGGGCGGCGGCATGGGCGCCGGTGCGGTGCCGTTGGTGGAGATCCTCTCCGGCCCGATGCAGATGTCCAGTGCGGATCTCTTGTCGCGCATGGTACCGGCGGTGGTGATCGCCAATACCCTGGCCATTCTGGTGGGCTCCCTGCTGGCGCGGCTCGGTCGCCGTTACCCCTCCCTGACTGGCAACGGCAAGCTGATGGTTAAAGAGAGTAGCCAGAGCATTGCCGATGAGCAGGCCGAAGCGCCGACCCTGCAGAGTCTGGGTATGGGGCTTTTTATCAGCTCCAGCATGTTTGTGCTGGGTTCCCTGCTTGGCAACTTTATCCCCATGCACCCCTTCGCCCTGATGATTTTGGCGGTCGCCTTTATCAAGGTGAGCGGCCTGCTGCCGCGCCGTTATGAGCAGGCGGCGGCCGACTGGTATCAGTTTGTGGTGAGCAACCTCACCCCCTCCCTGCTGGTGGGGATCGGTGTCGCCTACACCAGTATTCCGGAACTGATCAGCGCCTTCTCCATCAGCTACTTCGTGCTGGTCATGGTCACTGTGATCGGTGGCGCCCTCGGCGCGGCACTGGTGGGCCGGATGATCGGCTTCTATCCCATCGAGGCGGCCATCACAGGCGGGCTCTGCATGGCCAACATGGGGGGCACCGGCGACGTAGCCGTGCTCTCGGCGGCCCAGCGGATGAAGCTGATGCCCTTTGCCCAGATCTCCTCCCGTCTCGGCGGCGCCGTGATGCTGATCTTGGCCACCGCCCTAATCTCCCTGCTCGCCTGATACCGGATTGAGGAACAAACAAGATGAACGACATCATGATGGGCACCAGCCTGCCCTATGCCGAGCGCAAGCGTCAGGGGGTGCGGGGTCGCATGCCCCACAAGGAGGAGTCCCTCTCCCAGCAGCGGCGCCGGATCTACCGATTGGTCAGCGCCATGCAGAGTCCGTTTGACCAGCATCTGCTGCTGCGTCAGCTGCAGGAGGACAATCCTGTTCTCTTCTACGATCTGGTGCGCCACCACCTGCCGGAGCTGCTGCCGATCATCTACACCCCGGTGGTGGGGGAGGCGTGCCAGCGCCACAGCGATCTCTATCTGCGCAGCCACGGCCTCTACCTCTCCTGGCATGACAGGGACGATCTTGACGACATCCTTGAGTCGGTGGAGCAGGAGGTGGATGTGATCGTCATCTCCGACGGCGAGCGGGTGCTGGGGCTTGGCGATCTCGGTATCGGCGGCATGGGGATCTGTATCGGCAAGCTGGCGCTCTACTCCGCTGCTGGCGGCATCAATCCGGCGCGCACCCTACCGCTCTGTGTCGATGTAGGCACCAACAACCCCGAGCTGCTGGAGGATGACTCCTACCTCGGCTGGCAATCCCCGCGCATCGACGGCGAGAGCTACTACCACTTCATGGACAAGGTGGTGGCCGCCATTCGCAAGCGCTGGCCCCAGGTGGTGCTGCAGTTTGAAGACTTTGCCGGCAAGCACGCCGCCAATCTGCTGGCCCGCTATCGGGACGAGCTCTGCATGTTCAACGACGACATTCAGGGCACGGCGGCGGTCGCCTCTGCCTGCGTGCTGGCCGGTTTGCAACAGTCGGGTATCGCCCTCAGTGATGCCCCTGTGCTGATCGTCGGTGCCGGTTCTGCCGGTTGTGGCATTGCCGCTATGCTGGCCCAGCTGGCGGGTGGCAATGAGGGGGTCTGGCTGTTTGATCAGGACGGGGTGGTCTGCAGCGATCGCTCCACGCTGACTCGTGCCCAGCAGCCGTTTGCTCGCGCCGTGAACGAGGGCAACAGTTCGCTGCTGGAGACCATCCGCCAGGTGCGACCGGCGGTCTTGATTGGCGTCAGTGGTCAGGGGGGCCTCTTTACCCGCGAGGTGTTGCAGGCGATGGGGGAGGTGTGCGATCAGCCGGTGATCCTGCCGCTCTCCAACCCGACCCGCAGCGCCGAGGCTACCCCTGAGCAGGTGTGGGCCGCCACAGATGGCCGCGCCCTGCTGGCGACCGGTAGCCCCTTTGCGCCGGTGACGGTGGCGGGGGAGCGGCGGGTAGTCTCCCAGTGCAACAACGTCTATGTCTTCCCGGGGATTGGTCTCGGGGCCTGCGCCGTCAAGGCGCGCCGCATCAGCGATGGCATGTTGCTGGCCGCGGTGCGGGCAGTTGGCGCCTATCCACTGGTGGCGGGTCGGCTGTTGCCCCCCATCGAGCAGGTGGGAGAGGTGGCCCGCGCCGTCGCCAGAGCGGTGGCACTCTGTGCCCGCGAGGAGGGGTTGGCCGATTTTGTCGGCGATCCGGCACCTTTGATTGACCAGACCTGGTGGCATCCGCACTATTGGGCAGCGTCCTGACGTTTTAAGGTATGTGCATGAAACTTCGCCACCAGTTGGTCACCCTCTCTCTTGGGCTCTCCCTGCTGCTGATCCTCATTCTGGGCAGCCTGCTGGCCCTCTTTATCCGTCATCTGCTGGAGAGCAATCTGCAGGATAAAGGGAGCGATCTGGCACGGGTGATGGCGGCGGACACCCGGGTGGTCGAGGCTCTGCGTCAGGGCAGTGATCCTACCCTGCGCGACTACGTGGAGGCGGTCTGCAACCGCACCGACGCCACCTATATGGTGGTGACCGATGAGCATGGTCGCCGCCTCAGCCACCCCAACCCCGAGCTGGTGGGGCAGAAGTTTCGCGGCGAGGATATCTGGCCCGCGCTGCAGGAGCGGCGCAGCTACTGCTCCAAGGATCGGGGCACCATGGGACCGGCGATCCGCTGCTTTTCCCCGGTGGTGGGCGGGGATGGGCGCGTCATGGGGGCCGTGGTGGTGGGCTACCTGATGCAGCAGGTGGAGGGAATCTATATGGAGCGGGTGGCCCTGCTCATCAGCGCCATCGTTGCAGTGCTGGGGTGTGGTCTGCTGCTGGCACTCTGGGTGCAATATCTGCTGCGCAAGACCCTGCTCGATCTGGAGCCGGAGGCGATCGTGCGCCGTTTCACCCTGCAGGATCTGGTGCTGGAGCACATCACCGAAGGGGTGATTGCCCTCGATGGCCGCGGCAACATCAACATGATCAACAGCACCGCCAGCTATCAGCTGCGGCTGCCGGTTACCGGGCGCCATGCCCTGCAGGGGCAGTCGCTGGCGGAGCTGGTGCCGCCCCTTGCCCCCTGTCTGGAGCAGGAGGGTGGGGAAGTGAGCTTCACCATTCAGGGGGAGTCCTTTGTCGGTCGCTGGCAGGCGGTGCAGGGCAAGGCGCCGGGGCGGCTGCTGATCTTCAGCCGTCCGGAGGTGGCCGCCAGTCTGGGGGTGCAGGTGACCCACTTGCGCCAGTATGCCGAGATGCTGCGGATGCAGAGCCACGAGTTCGCCAACAAGCTGAGCAGCCTCTCCGGCCTGTTGCAGCTGGGCCATGTGGATCAGGCGGTGGAGCTGATCCAGCAGGAGAACGAAGCGTGCCAGACCATGCTGCAGGAGCTGCTGCGGCTGATCGACAACAAGCCGGTGGCGGGGCTTATTCTCGGCAAGTTCAGCCGGGCCCGCGAGCTCGGGGTGACCCTGGAGCTAGATCCCGATTCGGCGCTGGCGGAGTATCCGGCCTCGGTCTCGGCCGATCTCATCACCCTCATTGGCAACCTGCTGGACAACGGCCTGCAGGCGGCCTGGCGCAACCGCCAGCAGCGACCGCCGCGGGTGCTGCTGTCCCTGTGCGATGTGGGGCGGCGACTGGTGATCGAGGTGGAGGATAGCGGCGAGGGGGTCGACGAGGAGCTGGCCGATCACCTGTTCGATTACGGGGTGAGTCGCCAGAGCGGCGATCACGGGGTGGGTCTGTTCCTGGTCAAGGAGACCGTGGGGCGGCACGAGGGTGTGATAGAATGGCGGCGAACCGCCGAGCAGACCACCCTGTTTGGTATCTACTTGAATAAAAACCAATTAATGTGAGCCATGGACCCAATAATCACGCTTGTTATTGAAGATGACGATCGGATCGGTGCCATCTTGTCAGAACTGGTGGCGGCGACCCCCGGTTTCTCCCTGCTGGGGCGGGCCGGCACCCTGGCCCAGGCCGATGCCATGATGGCCGGTGTGGTGCCCCAACTGCTGCTGGTGGATGTCTCCCTGCCCGATGGCTCCGGCCTTGAGTGGGTGAGCCGCCTGCGCAGCCACAACCGCGAAGCCTATGTCATCATGGTGACTGCCTCGCGAGATGTGGAGACCATCCAGCAGGCCCTCAATCTGGGGGTTCATGACTACGTCATCAAACCATTGCGGCTGTTTCGCATTCAGCAGAGCCTGGATGAGATCCTGCAACTGCACAGCCGCCTCTGCGAGCGGGGTCGGCTTGAGCAGGAAGATCTCGACAAGCTGCTGGGCAAGGGAGGGCGCTCCCAGATCAAGGAGATGCGTGTCACTCCCAAGGGGATCGACAGCATCACCCTGCGTCAGGTGTTGGATCTGCTGGCGGGTGAGCCGGAGAACGTCTTCTCCACCGACACGGTGGCGCTGCGACTCTCCCTCAGCCGCACCACGGCGCGCCGCTATCTGGAGTATCTGGAGTCGGAAGACCGGGTCGATGTGGATCTCAACTATGGTCAGCGGGGGCGGCCGGAGCGGCGCTACCGCTGGCGCCGGGCGGGGTGAAGTAGGTTCACCGTCGTTAGAGCACGATAGAAATGAACAAGGGAGCCAGCGGCTCCCTTGTTGTTTTTTGCATGTTGCCCGTCAGGCCGCATTGCGTTCCGGCAGTGGGACACGCTTTTTCAGCTGGGAGATCATCACGCCTCCCAGAATAAGCCCGCCACCCAGCAGGTGGTAGCCATGGATCGGTTCCCCCAGGCCGACGACGGCGATCAGCGCCGTACAGAGCGGCATCAGGTTCATAAAGACCGAGGTGCGCTCTGCCCCCATGCAAGCGAGGCCGCGCATCCAGCAGTAAGCCGCCAGCAGGGAGGAGGCGAGCCCGGCGAAGAGCACCAGTCCCCACCCTTCTGCCGGCACCGCCATCGAGTCGGCACTGAGAGCGAGCGGCACCAGCAGCAGTACCGCCAGCAGGATCTGCATGTAGAGGTTTAGCCAGGGGCCAAACGGCAGGTGCCAGCGGCGGATCAAGAGGCCGTAAAGGGCGTAGCTGGCGGACCCCAGCAGTATCATGCCATCCCCCGGGTTGATGCCGTTATGGAGCAGGGCAAGCGGTTCGCCCTTGCCAAGCAGCCAGAGCACCCCGAACAGGGAGATACTCATGCCGAGCAGTGCCTGTTTGCCGGGACGCTGGCCGAAGAAGAGCGACCCTTGCAGCAGGGTGAGCAGTGGAATGAGGGAGCCGATCACCCCCATATTGGTGGCCGAAGTGCTGTGAGCAGCGTAGTAAGCGAGGCACTGGTAGAGCACCATACCGAGGGCCGCCAGCACCAGCAGCTTGCCGAGCCAGGGGCGAACCTCGCTACGGCGGCGCCACAGCTGCGGCAGGCAGAAGGGGGTCAGTGCCAGAGCGGCGATCACCCAGCGATAGAAGGAGATAGCCGCGGGGTCGAGCACACTGGCGGCCGCCTTGGACACCACGGTATTGGTAGCCCAGATCAGTACCGCCATCAGCGGAAAGAGAAGAGGGGAAAAGATTCGCATCAGAGGCTCCTTATTAACAGGGGGCCAAGTCTACCCTTGTCTTAATAATATCAAGTAGCGTAAAACAGACAGATGACCCAGCGGAAAAGACAACTCTTTCTGATGCACCTTATTCCGGCCCACACGGGCTGCGTTTGCTCGCAACTGATGGCTGCTTTTGGCCTGTGCCGGAGACCGAGCCAACAGGGCGTTGCATCACGCCTGCTCCTCTCTCTCACTGACAAGGGGCGCTGATGGCCACTCACCACTTTCAGCCGGTAGATGCCGTTCTGCCCGCTCCCAATCCGCTCTATTTCAGTTACCAGCAGATGCTGGCCGACAGCGCGACCGTGCTGCACTCCCACCCCTGGGGCCAGCTCAACATGATCAGCCTGGGGATCATGGAGATAGAGCTGGGGGATCAGCGACTGGTGGCCCCTGCCGACTATCTTATCTGGGTGCCGGCGGATCTCGAGCACACCTCCTACAACGAGCAGACCCTCGACTACACCTCCATCTACGTCAGTCACGAGCTGGCGGCCAAGCTGCCGCCAGAGCCCAGATTGCTGCTGCTCACCCCGCTGATCCGCGCCCTGCTGAGCGATTTTTGCGAACGGCGGGTGAGCCATATGGCGGATGAGTGGGATCAGCGTCAGGCCGAGTTACTGGTGGAGCGACTGGCGCGCACCCGCTGTCAGGAGAGCTACCTGCCGATGAGTCAGGACAAGCTGCTGGCTCCCATGCTGGCGGCGTTACACAGCGATCCTGCCGATCCCCGAACTCTGGCCCAGTGGGCCGGACAACTGCATACCACAGAGCGCACCCTGGCGCGGCGCTGCCTGCGGGAGCTGGGGATGAGCTTCGGTCAGTGGCGGGCGCGGTTGCGGCTGCTCAAGGCGCTGGCCTGGCTCAAGGGGGACATGCCCATTCAGGAGATCAGCTGGCGGCTCGGTTACGGCTCCACCTCGGCCTTTATCGCCATGTTCAACCGGGAGCTGGGATGTTCACCCCAGCGTTATCGCCAGCAATCGGCAGAACGGGGGCTCTAATGGGAAAAAACGGGAGCGATGCAGTGTGAATGCCATGATAAGTAGCCTGTTTCTTGTCGTTACAGGGATTATCATAGAGCCCTGTTATCATGGGCCATCTGGCAGCAACGATCGGTTGTCTGCCCGAGTGAATAGCTGTGCCTTCATATTCAGGGGTTAGGGTAAGCATGATCGCGTCCGGTTCCCGTTTGGCCGAGTCACTATTCTGGTATCTGCTGGCGCTCACCGGTTGTGCCATCCTGCTGTTCGAGTTCGGGCCAGAGCGAGTTCTCGATATCAAGGAGTGGCCGCTCTCCATCACAGTGCAGCAGCCACGGGATGCTGGGCCGGGGGCGGTGCGCTATCAACCCTCGGCGGATGATCATCCCGGAGTGGTCTGTACGTTAACCGCCAATCCCGCCAGCTACCCAAGTTGCGGCCTTATCCTCACCCTGACCCCCCGTGACAAGGGGATTAATCTGACCCGTTTTGGCACACTTCATATCCGTTTGAGCGTAACCGGGGCTGGCGAGCAGGATTGGCGCTTGTATCTGCGCAACTACAATCCGGTCTATGACCGGGTTGATGAGCCTGAGCAATCCAAGTTCAACGAGATCATTTTTCGGCCGGCGGATTACGGCCGGGATCACGAGGTGCCACTGGATGTGTTTACCCCGGCGACCTGGTGGATCACCCGTTACAATGTGCCGTTGCAGCAGCAGGGGGCCAATCTGGATCGGGTTTATGCCATCGAGGTTATGGCTGGTTCAGATATGCCGCCCGGTAAGCATGGCGTGGTGATCGAAGCGCTGCAGTTTCACGGTAGCTGGCTCGATGCCACCCTCTTCTATCGGCTGATCCTGTTTGTCTGGTTTCTTTACGGTTGTACCGTTTTTCTGATCAACCACCTTTTGATGAAGCAGCGCTTGCAGCATGCCCATCAGGCCAAACTGGAGGCCGAGGCGCTCAACCGGACCTTGAGTGAAGAGAATCGCCGCTCCCGCGAGGAGGCCTGTTATGATGCCCTGACCGGCGCCCTCAACCGGCTCGGCGGTGAGCGACTGCTGCTCGAGATAGGTGAGCAGCCCTGCACTCTTGTCTATATCGATGTGGATCACTTCAAACAGATCAACGATAGCCATGGCCATCCGGTGGGAGACGAGGTGCTCAAACTGCTGGTCAGCGAGATCCTGCGCCACTGCGATCCCCTCTGCCATCTGGTGCGCTGGGGGGGAGAGGAGTTTGTGTTGGTCTGCCTTGATTACGATGAGTTGCGGGCGTGTATCCTGGCCGAGCGGCTGCGCACCCTGCTGGAGGCATCTCCCCATTGGCCGCTGGCCTTGCGGGTGACCGCTTCGTTCGGGGTGGCCGAGCGGGGGGGAGAGCCATGGGAATGCGTACTCAAACGTGCCGACGAGGCGCTCTATCAGGCCAAGACGCAGGGACGCAACCGGGTAGTGGCGCATTGAGGGCGGTAGCATGACATGTTAAAGACGAGAGCAAGATGACCAGACAATCTATTGGTGCCCTGACCCTGCTGGTGGCCGACTATGACGAGGCTATCGCCTTTTTCACCGAGGGGCTGGGGTTTGCGCTGCTGGAAGATACCCGGCTCGACGAACCGGGCAAACCGGGCAAACGCTGGGTGCGGGTTGCTCCCGCTGGCAGCTCGGGTTCCTCGTTGCTGCTGGCGCGGGCTGCGACCCCGGAGCAGCTGGCCGCCATTGGCAAACAGGGTGGCGGACGGGTATTTCTGTTCCTCGAGACCGATGACTTCTGGCGGGATTACCGGCGGATGCAGCAGTATGGTGTCCATTTTTGTGAACAGCCTCGACAGGAGTCCTACGGCACCGTGGTAGTGTTCGAGGATATCAGTGGCAACCGCTGGGACCTGCTGCAACGCGCTGCTGCCAACTGAATCTGAAAACGTTTATCATCCCGCCTGTCATAAAGTCATAAAAGTGTCACAGAAAATTCTAATAATTGGCGCACCCATCTTCACAGAGGAGAGAGAAGGGAATGGCTAAGCGAATTCTGGTGGTCGAGGACGAAGCACCGATCCGCGAAATGCTCTGTTTCGTGCTGGAGCAGAAGGGGTATGAGACGATTGAAGCGGAAGATTTCGCCGACGGACTGGCGAAGGTGCGTGAACCCTACCCGGAACTTATCGTGCTGGACTGGATGATGCCAGGCGGCAGTGGCATCCAGTTTATCAAACAGCTCAAGCAGGATGAGGTGACCCGCCAGATCCCGGTGGTGATGCTCACCGCCCGCGGTGAGGAGGAGGACAAGGTGCGTGGTCTGGAGGCCGGTGCCGACGACTATATCACCAAGCCGTTCTCGCCCAAGGAGCTCACCGCTCGCCTCCATGCGGTGATGCGCCGAGTCTCCCCCACCTCGGTAGACGAGGTGATCGAGGTGCAGGGGCTCAAGCTGGACCCCGTCTCCCACCGGGTCAGTGCCGAGGAGAAGGCGCTCGACATGGGGCCGACCGAATTCAAGCTGCTGCATTTCTTCATGACTCACCCCGAGCGGGTCTATAGCCGTGAGCAGTTGCTCAACAATGTCTGGGGTACCAATGTGTACGTCGAGGACAGAACCGTGGATGTGCATATTCGGCGCCTGCGCAAGGCGATTGAAGAGACAGGGCACGACAGATTGATCCAGACGGTGCGTGGAGCCGGATACCGCTTCTCAACCCGTCTCTAGAGGCAGTTATGTTGCAACCTTACGCCTGGCGGCGACAGTTGTGGCGAATGGCGTTTTTCTACGCCCCCTTCGCATTGGTTGGCTGGTTGATTGATCATCTTGCCCTCTGCCTGTTGGTGGCGGCAGTGTTGCATCTGGGCTGGCATTACCGTTTTCAGAAGCGGCTGTCTGATTGGCTGTGGCACGACCGCAGCCTGGTACCACCTAACGGCAGTGGCAGCTGGGAGCACATTTTCAACGGGATCTACAAATTGCAACAGCGTCACCGGGCTCGGCGGCGCGAGCTGGCGGGGCTGATCCGCCGCTTTCGGGAGGGGGCCGAGGCGCTGCCCGATGCGGCCGTGGTGTTTCGCGAAGATGGCAGCATCCTCTGGTGCAACCGGCTGGCAGAGCAACTGCTCGGTTTCCGCTGGCCGGAAGATGCAGGTCAGCACATTGGCAACCTGATCCGCCATCCTGCCTTTGCCGCCTATCTGGGGAAGGGGAGCTATGATGAACCACTGGAGATGACTTCTCCGATCAACGAAGAGAAGTTTCTCGAGTTTCGCATTATGCCCTACGCCTCCGATCAGGCGATGCTGGTGGTACGCGATGTCACCCGCCTGCGCAGTCTGGAGAAGACCCGCAAGCACTTTGTCTCCAATGTCTCCCACGAGCTGCGCACTCCGCTCACCGTGCTCAAGGGCTATCTGGAGATGACTGAAGATCCGCCCCCGCCTGCCATGTGGGCCAAGGCGCACCGGGTGATGATGGAGCAGACCATCCGGATGGACAATTTGGTCAACCAGCTGCTCACCCTGTCGCGCATCGAGGCGGCACCGACCGTTGATCTCTCCCATCTGGTGGACATACCTGCCATGCTCGGACTGCTGGAGCAGGAGGCGCGGGCGCTCTCGGGCGAACGGGCCCACCAGATCGAATTCATGGTGCAGCCAGACCTGTTTGTGCGCGGGGATAAGGAGCAGCTGCGCAGCGCCGTCTCCAATCTGGTCTACAACGCCATCCACTACACACCGGCAGGGCGCAAGATCAGCGTGGAGTGGCGCAAGCAGGGGGCAATGGCGCTGTTTGCCGTGAGGGATGAGGGGGAGGGGATTGCCCCCGAGCATCTGGCGCGGCTGACCGAACGGTTCTATCGGGTCGACAAGGCCCGCTCCCGCCACACCGGTGGCTCCGGACTCGGCCTTGCCATCGTCAAGCATGCCCTCAGTCATCATGACTGTCAGCTCGAGATTGAAAGTCGTGTCGGCCTTGGCAGTCGCTTCAGCTTCATGATACCGGCTCGTATGGTGGTGTTAAAATAGCCTTTTATGACAATGGGTTAGTAAATTCGAGAGGGCTACAATGCGGGCCCTCTCTGCATTTGTGCAACTTTGTTGTCATGTCATTAAAGTGTCACATTTAATCCATAAATTTGTCACTGCCAGGTCAGATACTGGCGCCGTCTTAAGAACGGACCTTCTGTAACTTTGGAGAGATTGGATGAAACTCAACAAACTGGCTGGTGTAATAGGATTTACCGCAGCAACCCTGTTTTCTGCCAGCACCCTGGCCTATGGTGTCGACAAGGATCTGCCGGATTACACTCCGACCAGCGGTATCTCAGGCAACCTGTCCTCTGTCGGCTCTGATACTCTGGCCAACATGATGACCCTGTGGGCAGAAGAATTTAAGCGTGTCTACCCCAACGTAAATGTCCAGATCCAGGCGGCCGGCTCTTCTACCGCACCGACCGCCCTGACCGAAGGGGTTGCCCAGTTTGGTCCCATGAGCCGCGCCATGAAGGCCGGTGAAATCGAAGCGTTCGAGAAGCGTTATGGCTACAAGCCGACCGCTATCCGCGTTGCCGTCGATGCCCTGGCGGTATTCGTCAACAAGGACAACCCCATCAAGGGGCTGACCATGCAGCAGGTTGATGCCGTTTTCTCCAGCACACTCAAGTGCGGCGAAGCCAAGGCGGCTACCAAGTGGTCTGATCTGGGTCTGGATGGCAGCTGGTCCGGCAAGGATCTGCAACTGTTCGGTCGCAACTCGGTATCCGGCACCTACGGTTACTTCAAGGAGCACGCGCTCTGTAATGGTGACTTCAAGAGCGGTGTGAACGAGCAGCCGGGTTCCGCCTCCGTGGTGCAGTCTGTTTCCGCTTCCCTCAACAGTATCGGTTACTCCGGTATTGGTTACGTTACCTCCGGCGTTCGTGCCATTCCGCTCTCCAAGGATGGCAAGACCTTTGTCGATGCTACTGCCGATAATGCCATCACCGGCAAATATCCGCTGTCACGCTTCCTGTACGTTTACGTGAACAAGCATCCGAACAAGCCGCTCTCTCCGATGGAGCAGGAGTTCGTCAAGATGATGCTCTCCAAGGCGGGCCAGAACATCGTTGCCAAAGATGGCTACGTACCGGTACCGGCCAAGGTGGTGCAGGCGGATCTGAAAAAGCTGGGCATCATGTAACCGCTTGCTGCCAGCATCTACTGATAAAACGAGCCCCAATCGGGCTCGTTTTGTTTTTGGTGACTGTCAGTTCTGTTAATAGCGCTGGATGGATGTTTTTCCGCCAGCCGGGGGCAGGTTCCCTTGCGTAGCAGGGCTGCATTTCCGAGAATAGGGCAACGTTATGGCAAAGGATCCCTTCATGATTGCGTCCCTCTCCAAGTTTGGCCTGGTAGCCCTCTGTAGTTCCCTGCTGGTCGCCTGCGCCCAGTCGCCGACTGGCCGCAGCCAGATGCTGCTCTACTCCCCCCAGCAGATGAACCAGCTTGGTGGCGACTCCTTCGAGCATATGAAAAAGCAGGAGAAGGTGAGCAAGGATGCCAAACTCAACGCCTATGTCTCCTGTGTCGCCAAGGCGGTGACCGCCCAGGTGCCGGCCAGCTATGGCATCACCAATTGGGAAGTGGTGGTGTTTGACTCCAAGCAGGTCAACGCCTTCGCCCTGCCCGGCGGCAAGATCGGGGTCTACAGCGGCCTGCTCAAGGTGGCCAAGAATCAGGATCAGCTGGCGACCGTCATCGGTCACGAGTTGACTCACGTGCTGGCCCAGCACTCCAACGAGCGACTCTCACGCAGCCAGTTGGCGGGGATCGGTCTGGCGGCTGCGGACATTGCCATGGGCACCAGCGAGTATCGCGGCGCCACTATGGCCGCCCTTGGTCTCGGGGTTGAAGTGGGGGTGATGCTCCCCTATGGCCGCACTCAGGAGAGCGAAGCGGATCGGCTCGGGCTTGAGCTGATGGCGCGGGCCGGGTTCAATCCGGCCGAGGCGATCCCCCTGTGGCAGAACATGAGTGCCGCCGCCGGTGGTAACACCCCGCCGCAACTGCTCTCAACCCACCCGAGCAACGAGAACCGGATCGCCGAGTTGCAGGCGCAACAGGCGCAAGTGCTGCCGCTCTATGAGCAGGCCCGCGCCAATGGTCTGGTGCCCCAATGCAAGGCATAAGCCTGCGCATGGCGCGCAGCGATGATGCCGCCGCCATGACGGTGATGCAGCGAGCCAGCTGGCTCGCTGCCTATGGCCAGGTGCTCGGAGCTGACCTGCTGGAGCAGCTGGACGTTACCGCTCATCTACAGATTTGGCAGAGCCGTCTGGCCGAGCCGGGCCCAAGGCCCATGCTGCTTTGTCTCGATGAGGTAGTGATTGGCCTGCTCTATTGGCAACCACAGCAGGAAGCGGGGCAGAGCCATGCCCTGATCCGCGCTTTTTACCTCCATCCCGACCACTGGCGACAAGGCTATGGCAAACGGTTGTGGCAGGCGGTGGCTATGCAGATGCGCCGCGCCGGTTGTCATAGCGTCAAATTGTGGCTGCTCGATGGCAACCACATCGGCGAGGGGTTCTACCTGCGACGCGGCTTCGTCTTTGACGGCGCAGAGCGCACCCTGATAAGCCTCGGGCAGCCCTGCCTGCAGCGACAAATGAGCCGTTTGCTCTGATCACTCTCCCGTTTTTCGCCTTCGGTCACTTTATTTTTTTTGCGAATTAATACAATGTCCCCCTTGGAACAGAGTTGGATAAACACGGGCTGACAAGGGAGTGCTGGCATGTATTACGGCTTTGATATCGGTGGCACCAAGATCGCTTTTGCGGTCTATGACGGTGCATTGAACCTCTGCCACGAGGAGCGCATGAGCACCCCGGGCAACGATTACGAGGGGTTGCAGCAGCTGATCCGCTCCCGGGTCGAGCAGGCGGATGCCCGCTTCGGCGCACGGGGCTCGGTCGGCATCGGTTTTCCCGGGGTCATCAACAGCCACGATCACAGCATAGTGGCGGCCAATCTGCCCTCCATCAATGGTCGCCATCTGGGCGCCGATCTGGCCGAGTTGCTGGAGCGGCCGGTCAAGTTGGATAACGACGCCAACTGCTTCCTCTGGTCCGAAGTGCATCAAGGGGCAGCTGACGGCGCAGGCAGTGCGCTCGGCGTCACCATCGGCACCGGTATCGGCGGCGCCGTCTATTTGGCGGGCAAGCTTATTCAGGGGCGCAACTGGCTGGCTGGCGAGATTGGTCACTACCCCTTGCCCGCGACCATGCTGATGAAGTACCCCGAGTTGCCCCGTCCCCGTTGCGGCTGCGGCCGTCTGGTCTGTTTTGAAACCTATGCCTCCGGCACCGGTCTGGAGCGTCTCTATCACCATTTCCATGGCCAGCGCGCCACGGGTCACCAGATTGTGGGACGCTTCGAGGCCCATGAACCCCATGCGGTCGAGACGGTCGACTGCTGGCTGGAGATCATGGCCGCCGGGCTTGCCACCGCCATTTCGGTGATTGATCCCGAAGTGGTGGTGTTGGGGGGTGGCCTGAGCGGCTTGCCCGCCCTCTATGAACAGCTGCCGCTGCGTCTGCCCGGTCACTTGTTGCCTGGGGTCGCCCTGCCCGAGATCCGCCAGGCCCGCTTCGGCGGTGCCGGTGGTGTGCGCGGCGCAGCCTTGCTCAATCTATGAGATCAGATGTGGGGTCTGATCTCCACGAAAAAGGAGTCCTCATGACCCGTCTTGAAATCTGTATCGACAACCTGGAATCCCTGTTCACCGCCCAGCAATCCGGGGCAGATCGCATTGAGCTCTGCTCTGCGCTGGGTCTGGGCGGCCTGACCCCCTCCTACGGTTTTATGCAGCAGGCGGCCCGCCATGCCACCGTGCCGGTTTATGCCATGATCCGCCCGCGTGCCGGGGATTTTTGCTTCAACGACGGCGAGTTCGAGATGATGCTGCAAGATATCGCGGCGGCACGCGCTGCGGGGCTGCAAGGGGTGGTGGTCGGTCTGCTGGATGAGGAGGGGCGGGTGCCTGCCGCCAAACTCAAACAGCTGGTGGATGCTGCAGGCCCGTTGGGGGTCACCTTCCATCGCGCCATCGACCTCTCCTCCGACTGGCGCCTCGATCTGGAGACCATAGTCGCGGCCGGTTGCGAGCGCATTTTAAGCTCGGGCCATGCGCCGACTGCGTTGGCTGGGCTGGAAACCCTGCAGGAGATGCAGCAGGCGCTGGCGGGGCGTGCCAGCCTGATGCCGGGGGCCGGGGTCAATGCCGACAACGTGCGTACTATCATCGAGTTCACCGGGGTGAGCGAAGTGCATATGTCCGGCATGGGCTGGCGCGGTGGCATGGTGCCGCACGGAGTGAATATGGGCACTTCGGATGATGGTCGGGTCAATATCACCGATGGCGCCAAGGTCGCTGCGGTCAGAGCCTTGCTGGATCGCGGTTAAGCAGATCGCCGCCGTTGGGCGGCGTTCATCCGCATCTTGTGTGAAGTTCCTCCCACTGACGGGGAAATCAGGGGCGCCCCCGGCAGCACCCCGGCCAAAAGTCTGATATTATCCCGCCTCTTTACTACATGGATCTGGAGCAACATCTCAATGTCCCAATACGACTCTATCGAACAGAAGGCCAGCTATGGCATCGGCCGCAACATGGGTGATCAGCTGGCGCAGCAAGCTTTCGCCGGTCTGGATATCCCGGCCCTGCAACAAGGTCTGGCAGATGCCCTGAATGGTCTGGAGTTCGCGGTCAGCCGTGACGATATCAATGATGCCTTCCAGGTGATCACTGCGCGCATGCAAGAAGAGCAGGAAGCCGCCGCCAAGGCCGCCGCTGCTGACGGCGAAGCCTTCCTGGCTGATAACGCCAAGCGCGCTGAAGTGAAGGTGACCGACTCCGGTCTGCAGTACGAAGTGCTGGTAGAAGGCAACGGTGCCGTTCCGGTAGCCGGTCAGTCCGTGCGTGTGCACTACCACGGTACCTTCACCCACGGTGGCGTATTCGACAGCTCCGTCGCTCGCGGCCAGCCGGCTGAATTCCCGGTGACCGGCGTGATCGCTGGCTGGGTTGAAGCGCTGCAGCTGATGCCGGTTGGTTCCAAGTGGAAGCTCTACATCCCCCACGATCTGGCCTACGGTGCCCGTGGCGCGGGCTCCATCCCGCCTTACTCTGCACTGGTATTTGAAGTCGAGCTGCTGGACATCCTGTGATCCTGCTGGCTTGATGCAAACGGCGACCCTCGGGTCGCCGTTTGTTTTTGGGTTATGTGATAGACAGCATTTGTCGCGACCAGCGGGCTGGAGAGCAGAAAAGGGCGGCACTTTTGCGCTTTTGACTGGTTTTTTCAGAAACGGGAACAGGCATACTGCGACTCATTAGAGAGGATAAGGAGAACCCGATGAGCAAGAAGATGAAGAAAGTAGCGGGGCTTGCTCTGTTGCTGCTGAGCATTCCGGCCAGTGCTGATGCCATGCGCTGCAAGAACGCCCTGATCACCGAGGGAGACACCACCGCCGAGATGCTGCTCAAGTGCGGTGAGCCGATGTTGCGTGAAGAGCTCAACCGCAACGAGGAAAACCAGTTTGGCAACATGGTGCAGGTCAAATATGGTGAACGCTGGACCTACAACTTCGGCAAGAACGAGTTCATGCGCTTTGTGACGGTGCGCAACGGCATCATTACCGATATCGAAAACGGCCCGCGCGGCCAGTAGCCGGCGGGCAAAGCATGGATGCACAACAGACAGTAGGGCAAGACCCTTTGACTCACATGTCCGGCAAGGGGTCGCGGTGACCAAGTTGTCTGACCGCCAGATTGATCTGGCGAGCCAGTCTTAGCCGCTGGCGGCAGGTCAGGCCATGGAGGCTGATCCTGCCCGCGTTGAATTCAAATGTCCCCAGCGACTCGATGGCAAAATAGCCTCGATGAAAGCTCTTGATGTAGCGAGCGATCTGCCGTGGGGATAACTGCTTGAATACCTTCATCACACGGTTCCCTGATTGCCTGGACAGGGCACACTATGGTGTCGGTCGATGACACTGATATGACGGTTTATAAAGATTTGCATGAATCCTTATTTTGCCAGTGAGCTCGGCAAATTGACGGCATCATCGAAAAAGTTGTGCCATGACAAACCACCGCACCGATATACTGCGGGCTTGAATGGAACAAATAAAAGGGCCTGTGCGTGGAATGGGTTGATGTGGTGGACGAGGATAACCGGGTGATTGGCGTGGCCGAGCGAGCCAAGGTGCGGCGGGAGAATCTCTGCCATCGCGCCAGCTATATTCTGGTGCTCGACGACGCGGATCGGATCCTGGTGCAGCGACGCACCCTCAGCAAGGATTTCTGCCCCGGCATGCTGGATGCCTGCGCTGGTGGCGTGGTCACCACCGGTGAGGAGATGGAGCGCTCCGCCCGCCGCGAGCTGGCCGAGGAGCTGGGGATTATAGATGTTCCTCTGCAGGGCTTTGGCAGCTTTTATGCGGAAGGGGAGGGCTACCAGGTCTGGGGTGGCCTCTTCAGTTGCCGTTATCAGGGGCCGCTGCAGTTGCAGGCCGAAGAGGTGAGCTCGGTGCACTGGATGAGCCTGGCCGAGATCGCGGAGCGTGCCAGCGAATTTACCCCCGACTCCCTGCTCGCCATCGACATTTGGCAGGCGAGACGCTGACAAGCGCCGCACATTTTCTTCGCCAGAGAGAAGACGGGCAGCCTGATGGCTGCCCGTCTGCCTTTGTGCATTTACTTGGTCTGCTACGCCAGCTTGAGGCGTCGGTTGGTGCGCCCGCAAGCGCTCGGCTTGGCGAGCCAGTGCCCTTGCCAGTCGGTGGCTAGGCGCAGCAATGGATACTCCAGGTCAAGCCTGGTCAGCACCAGCTGGCCGGTCTCGTCGCCGCTCACCGGCTCGCCGCTGGCGGGATCGATGATCTCGATGATGCAACTCTCGCTCACAATAAATCCCTCTCCTGGTCGGCTCTCGTAAGCCACTACCCCCACATCCTGCCACACCAGACAGTTGAGGGCCGCAATGCCGTGAATGGCGCGCAGCGGCGTGGTTTCCGGGTGAGTGGCTTCACACAATAGGGCGCGGCGCAGCGAGTCGGTCGGGATGTCGGCCGCTTCGGCCGCTTCCAGCAGATCGAGCAGGGTCACCAGCGGACCGACGTAGCCGGTGGGTTGATAGCGCAGCAGCGCCTCCAGTTGGCGCTGAGTATCGTGGGGCCCGCAAGGTACCACGGGGGCACCGAGCTGTCGGGCACCGTTATCGAAGATAAAGGCGGTGGGGCCGGCATGATAGTCGTGGCCATTGAGTATTACCTCACCCGGCTTGAAGCCGGCGGCAAAGAGCGCTCGAGCGGCCCCCCACCAGTCTGCTCCCGCATACTCGGGGATGGCCAGCTGGCCCGGACAGGAGAAGACCCGCAACGCCTGACTGGCGGGGCGGCCGGTGAGTCCGGCGAACGGAGGGTGAGCCTGCTGGGCGGCAAACAGCTCTTTGCTGTCGAGCAGTGGCAGGGTGGCCAGCTCTGCCAGATCCTCGAGGCGGCACTGGCGATAGACGCTGGAGTAACCGGCGCAATATTGACTGACATGGGTAAGCTGATGATTGAGCTGCTCCAGCTGCTGTTGTTCGCGCAAGGCGGGGGGGCGAATTTCCAGTCCATCGTAATAGTGCTGCATGAGGCTTCCTTGGTCGGCTGATCCTGCTCAAGGTTAGTTCAAATGATCCCGGCAAAGGGAGGTCTGTGTCACAGCTCGGCAGTGGGGTAGACTGGGGCCTCCTCCCTCCACTTAAGGACGAGCACAATGATTGCGATGGGTCAGACTCTGCCTTCGGGCGAATTTACCTTTATCACCGCCGAGGGCAAGCAGCTGCGGGATAGCCAGACGCTGTTCGCCGGTAAAAAAGTAGTGCTGTTTGCCGTGCCCGGTGCTTTTACTCCCACCTGCTCCAATGCCCACCTGCCCGGTTATGTGGTGCTGGCCGATCAGTTTATGGCCAAAGGGGTGGATGCCATCTGCTGTCTGTCGGTCAACGATGCTTTCGTGATGCGGGCCTGGCAGACGGCCCAGAATGCCGAGGCGATCACCATGCTGGCGGATGGCGACGGCAGCTGGACCCGGGCGTTGGGTCTGGCCAAGGATACCGGCGCCTTTGGAGGTATCCGCGCCCAGCGCTTTGCGTTGATCGCCAACGATGGCGTGGTCGAGCAGCTGTTTGTGGAGGCGCCTGGCAAGTTTGAGGTCTCCGATGCCGCGAGTCTGCTGGCTGTGCTGTGAAATGTTAATCGCAGTTTGATTTTCCCTTGAAATGGGAGGCTGGCTCGTTACACTGGCGCCACTTTTGAATTGGGTCAGGAGCTTGTCCTGACTCTGTTGCTTACTGGCGATGGGATGGAGATGTTATGACCCTGGCTGTTGTTGCCCTGATTGCCGGACTGGCGCTGCTGGTCTGGAGTGCTGACAAGTTTGTGGATGGTGCTGCGGCGACCGCCCGTTATGCGGGGATGCCACCGCTGCTGATCGGCATGGTGATCATCGGTTTTGGTACATCGGCCCCTGAGATGGTGGTCTCGGCGCTGGCGGCGTCACAGGGCAATCCCGGGTTGGCGCTTGGTAATGCCTATGGCTCCAACATCACCAATATCGCGCTGATCCTGGGTCTGACGGCACTGATCAGCCCTATCGCGGTGGCCTCTCAGGTAGTGCGCAAGGAGATCCCCATCCTGCTCGGTATTACCCTGCTCTCAGGTGCCCTGCTGATTGATGGTCATCTGGGCCGGATGGATGCGGTCATTCTGGGGGCCGTCTTCGTTGCCCTGATGGGCTGGTCCATCTGGGCTGGCATGAATGGCAAGGGAGATGCGCTGGATACCGAGACCGCCGAGGATATCGAGAGCGAGGGGATGTCCATCAAGAGCGCCGTTTTCTGGTTGGTGGTCGGGCTGGTGCTGCTGATCGGCGCTTCCCGCCTGTTGGTCTGGGGGGCGGTGACCATCGCTCAGGCGCTTGGTATCAGCGATTTGGTGATTGGTCTCACCATAGTCGCGATAGGAACCTCCCTGCCGGAGCTGGCTTCGTCTCTCATCGCCATTCGCAAGAACGAGCATGATCTGGCCCTTGGCAACGTGCTGGGCTCCAACCTGTTCAACACCCTGGCGGTGGTGGGGATCGCGGCGGGTATTCATCCGTTGGATGTGGCGCCGGAAGTGCTCTCCCGCGACTGGAGCATCATGATGGGGTTGACCCTGCTGCTGCTGGTGATGTGTCTGGGCCGCAAGGGGCAGGGCCGTATCAACCGGTTGGAGGGGGGCGTGCTGCTCACCTGCTTCGTCGCCTACACCGGCTGGCTGCTGACCAGTCAGTTCGTCTAGCCAGATCTGGCAAGATAAAACGAAAGAGGGGAAGCCTGGCTTCCCCTCTTTGCATTCAGGTGTCGGTCTTAAGCGACGGCCACCAGTTTCTGCCCCTTCTGACTGCTGTCCAGAATCAGGATGCTGGCCTTGGGGAAGAAGTTGAAGGTGGAGGCGGAGGCCCAGGTGTAGGCGCCCATCACCTTGCCAACCACCAGTTCGCCGATAGCTAGGTCCGGCAGCATGATGCCATCGCGGATCACATCCACGCTGTCGCAGGTGGGGCCTGAGAGTACCGAGTTATGCAGCTCGCCACTGGCATAAGGCGTGCTCACCGGATAGGTGACGTGGTCATAGAGCTGGCCGTTGTAGCTGCCGTAGAGGCCATCATCCAGGTAGTACCAGATCTTGTCGCCACGGTGGGCCTTGCCCATCACGCTGGATACCGAAGTCATGGCCGGCGCACTGATAAAGCGGCCCGGTTCGGCAATCTTCTGCACGGTGGCGGGCAGCTTGGCCAGTGCTTCGCGGATCGGCGCGCAGAAGCTGTCGATATCGAACTCGCCCCCCTCATAGTCGACCGGGAAGCCGCCGCCGATATCCAGCACCCAGGGCTTGAGCCCGAGCGCCCAGGCCTGCTCCATGATCTCGCGGCAGGCGTCGATAGCCTGTACATGGCGACGGGCGTGGGGTACCTGAGAGCCGACGTGGAACGACAGCCCCATCACCTTGATCCCCTTGGCGTGGGCCAGTTGCAGCAGCGGCAGCGCCTGCTCCGGAGTGCAGCCGAACTTCTTGGAGAGATCGACCTTGGTCTCGGGGTTGGGGAAGCTGACCCGCAGCAGCAGTTTCACTTCGTCCTTGTAGGGAATGAACTTCTCCAGCTCCAGCGGGTTGTCGTAGACAAACACGGTGCAGCCGAACTCCAGCGCATAACGGATATCGCTGTCGCGCTTGATGGGATGGGTATGAATGCAACGTCCCGGGCGAACCCCCTGACTGCGCACCAGATCCACTTCGCCATTGGTGGCCAGATCGAAACAGGCCCCCTCTTCCTTCAAGACAGAGACCACCGCCTCATGGGGCAGGGGCTTGAGTGCATAGTGCAATCGTACATCGGGCAGGGCGGCGGCTAGGGCCCGATACTGTTTGCGGACGGCTGCCTTGTCGAGCAGCAGCAGGGGGGAACCGAATTGTTCAACCAGCTGACGGTAATCTTGTGCGACCACATCTTTTGCAACCAGGGCGTCGTTCATTCTCTTTTGGTCATCCTTAGGGGGCGTGATATGCCCAAGCCATATGCGATTGAACCGGCGACGGCCGGGTCAGGCGAGCGGTCCGGTGGGACCAACCGAACACAGTGCATAAATTGATGGCAGAGTGCTTGGTTATGCAGCGGATTATCGGCTTATTGATTCTGTGCGCAAGCATTTTGATTGGATATGTCAGCAAGATTTTCTTGGCGAAACGAGAGGGATCACTGTTCTCTATCCGCCATTTTTCCCGTTTGGGCCACATTTGATCCGTGAGAGCCTAACTTGTTGATAGTTAACCAACATTTAACATTCTTGCCGCAGTTCTGGCGGTCACTAAAAAAATATAAATGGGGGCAGCCAAGTGCGAGACAGCTCACATTTTTTGGATTAACATGCCGACTTCCTAATCCAAACTAGTTCGGATGAAGGTAGCAGGAGAGCGATGGGCAACCATCCACCGAAGAAGTGAATCTTTCAGGTACCGGGCAACCGGTATGGACTGCTACTGGACGATACTCTGGAGAGACCCGTTAAATCGGGCGCCGAAGGAGCAAGGCACCATGACTACCCGCAAGGGCAGGCTGGCGCCGGAAACTCTCAGGCAAAAGGACAGAGGGGATGGGATGGTTGTACCTGGGCTTGGCCCGCATCCGATCGCCTCTGGCCGATCGTGACACCTATGGGAAGATCATCCTTCTCCTCCTTAATTTCTGTTTCTTAAGGAGGATGCATGTCATCAATTCAATCGGCGTTAACCGCCATCGATAGCTTTATCTGGGGGCCGCCCCTGCTGATCCTGCTGGTCGGGACCGGTATCTACCTCACCCTGCGTCTGGGTCTGCTTCAGGTCGTGCGCTTGCCGCTCGCTCTGCGGCTGGTTTTTGGTCGCGATCAGGGGCAGGGCAAGCAGGGGGATGTCTCCAGCTTCGGCGCCCTCTGTACCGCCCTCTCTGCCACCATCGGTACCGGCAACATCGTCGGGGTGGCTACCGCCATCAAGCTCGGCGGCCCCGGTGCCCTGTTCTGGATGTGGATGGCGGCACTGTTCGGCATGGCCACCAAGTATGCCGAGTGCCTGCTGGCGGTGAAATATCGCGAGCAGGATGCCAACGGCCAGATGGCTGGCGGCCCCATGTACTATCTGGAGAAGGGGCTCGGTTCCAAGCCGCTGGCCAAGTTGTTTGCCCTGTTCGGCATCGGCGTGGCTTTCTTCGGTATCGGTACCTTCCCGCAGGTGAACGCCATCAGTGATGCCATGAGCCTCTCCTTCTCGGTACCCCGTGAAGCGACCGCCGTGGTGCTGACCCTGATCGTGGCGCTGGTGACCCTGGGGGGGATCAAGTCCATCTCCAGCGTGTCGAGCAAGGTGGTGCCCTTCATGGCCATCTTCTACATCGTCGCCTGTCTGGGCGTGCTGGTGAACAACGCCAGCGCCCTGCCCGATGCCGTCATGCTGGTTATCGAGAGTGCCTTCACCGGCCATGCGGCGACCGGCGGCTTCGTCGGTGCCAGCATCATGCTGGCTATTCAGTCCGGGGTGGCGCGCGGGGTCTTCTCCAACGAGTCAGGGCTGGGCTCTGCCCCCATCGCGGCGGCGGCAGCCAAGACCGATTCGTGCGTGGAGCAGGGGCTGGTCTCCATGACAGGTACCTTCATCGACACCATCATCATCTGCACCATGACCGGCCTGACCCTGGTGGTGACCGGCGTGTGGAGCGGCGACGCAAGCGGCGCGGCCATGACCAGTCTGGCCTTTGCCCAAGGGCTCGATGCCCATGTCGGTCAGTATCTGGTGAGCATTGGCCTCCTGTTCTTCGCCTTTACCACCATCCTTGGCTGGAACTACTACGGCGAGCGCTGCACCGAGTATCTGTTTGGGGTTAAGGCGATCAAGCCCTATCGTCTGGTCTATCTGGCGCTGGTAGCGAGCGGCGCTTTCCTCCATCTGGATATGATTTGGCTGCTGGCTGATATCGTTAACGGCCTGATGGCGGTGCCCAACCTCATCGGCCTGATTGGCCTGCGCCATGTGGTGATCGCCGAGACCCGCGCCTACTTTAGCCGGGATCTGGATAGCGAAGCCGAGCCGGAGCCGCAGACGGCCTGAGCGCCTCGGCCCGTTTCACGTTCCCCTTGAAAAGAACAAGCCACGACTCCGGTCGTGGCTTTTTTGTGCGTTGTGTCTAAGGATGGGGACTATCCCTCTCCCTTCGGGATAAGGTCAGGATGAGGGAGATAGCCCCTCGCTCAGCAGGCTATCCAGATGTGCTCGCACTTTCTCTACCAGTGCCTGATCGCTACCGCGCCAGCCGATGCAGCTTGCCAGCGTGGTGGAGGTTCCCGCCATAAAACGCAGCTCGCCGCCCGCCAGCTCGTAGAAGCGGCTCGCCTTCCTGGTTCCCTCATCCACATCACCCGCCACCAGCAGCATGGCTTGTGCCAGCACGGCGCCCTGGTGATCTTGCCCCGGCGCCAGCCAGCGCTGGGCAGTGCCGGTGATCTTGCGTCCCCCGATCACCAGATTGTACTGACCATCGCAAAAGGATCCGGGCACGAAGTCATAGCTTCCCTCAAGGCCGTACTCCGCCAACAGGGTCAGCAGCGGCGCCCCCAGCAGCCGGTAGTAGTGGGCGAGATCTGTGGTGGTGCGGGGCAGCAGCAGGGATAGGTTGAGGATCCCCGCACCGTGGGGCACGGCGGTACCGCCACTGTCGCGCACATGTACCGGCCAGCCTTCAGCTGCAAGTTGCTGGCAGGCGGCTTCGTAACGGGGGAGGCGGGTATCCTTGCGAGTGACAATCAGGCATTGGGGCGCCTGCCAGAGGTGAGCGCGGGGCTGGCCGTCATGGGCACAGTCGCGCAGCCAGTGCTGCTCTTGCGCCAGTATCTGTGCGGGTGAAGCGGTATCGGGAAGGGGGGAGAGCAGGCGATAGGGCATGGCGGCATCCTCAAAAAAGGCTGCCCAGCACACTACCCGTGGCGACTGGCAAGGTAAAGCCCCGCAAGTGCGGGGCTGTTTGCTATCGGTAGGCGATCTCTTAGGAGTGGCGCGCTTCGCGCTTGGGCAGCAGCAGGTTGAGCACGATGGCGGTAATGCCACCGGTGGCGACGCCGTAGGAGAGCACGCTCTTGGCCAGCTCCGGCAGGTGTTGCAGCACTTCCGGCACCTGCGCGACCCCCAGCCCCATGGCCAGCGACACCGCCAGGGTCATCAGGGCGCGGCGATCCAGCTCCTCGCGGGCAATGATGCGCACGCCAGCGGCGGCGATGGTGCCGAACATCACGATAGTGGCGCCCCCCAGCACGGGCTCGGGGATCTGCTGTACCAGGCTGGCGACCGCCGGGAACAGGCCGAGCAGCGCCAGCATGGCGGCGATAAAGAGACCGACGTGACGGCTGGCGACGCCGGTCAGCTGAATGACGCCGTTATTCTGGGCGAAGGTGGACATGGGGAAGGTGGAGAACACCGCCGCCAGCATGGAGTTGGCGCCATCAGCCAGCACGCCGCCTTTGATCCGCTCCATATAGACAGGCCCTTCCAGTGGCTCGCCGGAGATATCCGAGGTGGCGGTCATGTCGCCGATCGCTTCGAGCGCCGTCACCACGAAGATGATGGCGAGCGGCACGAACAGCTGCCAGTCAAAACCGAGACCGTAGTGGAGCGGAATGGGCACCATCACCAGGGGGCCATCGAAGGTGGGGGCGCTCACTTTGCCCAGCAGCAGCGCCACGGCATAGCCCGCCAGCATGGCGATCATGATGGCGGAGAGGCGCAACCAGGGGTTGCGACTGCGTTGCAGCAACACGATAAGGCCGAGTACCAGCAGGGAGAGGAAGAGGTTGGTGTGACTGGCGAAGCTGCCATCAGAGAGGGCTGCATAACCGCCGCCCATGCTGATCAGGCCCACTTTGATCAGGGTCAGGCCGATCAGCAGCACCACTATGCCGGTCACCAGCGGGGTGATGATCCGTTTCACCAGATGGAGGAAGCGGCTCATCACCACGATAGTGAGTGCGGCAACCATCATGGTGCCAAACAATGTGCCCAACAGATCCTCGGTGGGCATGGCCGCCTGTTTGAGGGCGAGACCGGAGGCGATGATGGGGCCAAGGAAGTTGAAGCTGGTGCCCTGTACCGAGAGCAGGCCGGAACCGATGGGGCCGAAGCGGCGGGTTTGAATGAAGGAGGCGATGCCGGACATGACCAGCGACATGGAGACGATATAACGGGTGTCGGCGGCAGGGAGGCCGAGGGCATTGGCGATAATCAGGGGCGGGGTAATGATGGCGACAAACATGGCGAGCATATGCTGCAGGGCGGCGAACAGCGTCTGGGGCAGAGGCGGGACATCCTCTATGCCATAGACCAGTTCGCTATGGGCTCGCCTGGGTGGATGTGCCTCTCGATTGGCGCGTGTGACAGCAGCCTGTTCCATAAGTACCTCGAATTGTGTGGGGAGGGGGAGAAAATTGGGCGCTATTGTAGTGATTGAAATGAGGCTGACCAGCGCTAATTATGCAAAAAAAGGTTTATTTTTTGATGGGTTGAAACGTTTGCGTGCTGCGATTATCATCTGTCGGTTTGTGTGACCGACCTCTCCTTTTTATTCTCCCCGCTAATGACATTTTTACCACTTTGTAGGTGTAGAATGAGCCCTCAGTATTCATCGTGGAGACTCTGGATGCTCAAGTTGTCAGAGTTCTGGAGTGCGAGGGTTCACTCCGAAGACTTTACTCGTACTCGCATGGGCTTTATGACGGTGCGTTTGCGCCTGCTGACCTGCTTGCTGATGCTCGGACTGCCCGCCTGGGCCGTGGTGGATTGGTTGACCTTGCCCGCCGTTCATTTCGAGCAGCTGTTTCAGGCCAGGATCTTCTGCACCCTAGCGCTCTCGCCACTTATTCCGCTCTCGTACCTCATCCACTTCAAGCGGGAACGGATGAAGCTGGCCCTTGGCTATCTGATGGCCGTGATGATGCTCTTCTCCCTCTTCTGCCTGAACAGCTTTGGCGCGGGACAGGAGTTGCAGGCGGGCTATGCGGCCTTTCCCTATCTGCTGATCACCCTGTTTGCCATCTTCCCCATCCCCCTCTCCCTAGGCTTGCAACTGGCAGGTGTGGTGCTGGTGACCATGCTGCTGGGTCACTGGCTGCTGGTGGGCCAGAGCATCTGGAGTCAGGCCACCCTGAATCAGGTGTGGGTGCTCGGCATGTTTACCATGGCCAGTTGCTGGGTGCAGTGCGGCCAACTCAACATGCTGCTGCGGCTATATCGGGAATCGACCACCGATGAGCTGACCGGCATGATGAACCGCCGCCTGCTGATGAAGCAGCTGGAGCAGGCCAGAATCCGGCTGCAACTCAAGAAGAAGCCCTTTGCGGTGATGCTGCTGGATCTCGATCGCTTCAAGCGGATCAACGATATCTACGGCCATCTGGCGGGGGATGCGGTGCTCAAGGAGGTGGCGACCACCCTGGGGGAGCAGCTGGAGCCTGACATGGTGCTGGGGCGTTATGGCGGCGAAGAGTTTGCCATCCTGATGCACAACTGCGCCGATCCGGCACTGGCGAGCAAAATGGCCGAGCGGCTGCGCATTGCCGTCGAGGCGCGTCTGGTGAAGAGCCCCACCTCGGACGAATTGCTGGAAGTGACGGTGAGTATCGGAATTGCCATGGCTCGTTCCGATGACACCATCGATATTCTGATCAACCGTGCCGACGAGTGTCTCTATCAGGCCAAGATGGCGGGACGCAACTGCGTGGTGGTCGAGGGGCAGAACCGCGCAAAAACAGATGCCGCCTGAGGGCGGCATCCTGTTGGCAATGAGCTGGCGAGATCAGGCCAGCTTGTACTTGCCGGAGAGCTGCTGGGCCAGCAGCTTGAACATGTTGAAGACTGCCATGGTCTTGCCGGTCGGGGTGCCATCTTCGGCCAGGAAATACTCCCCCTTGAACACCAGAATATCCCCCTTCTGCTCCACCGAATCGGCGCACATACCGTGGATGAAGTCTTCATGCTCTTTGATGATCTTGTTGGCCATCTCAAGCAGGGCCGTCTCGGTGATCAGCTCTTTCTGTGGTTGCATGCTCGTCTCCTTAAACGACTACTGGACAGGGAGATCGTGGATCCCTGTCTCTGATTGAAGAGGCGCCCAGAATACTGCAAACAGGGTTTTTCTGTCATTGATATGACCCCGATTTGTGGCTGTTTATCCGATCACCAGATTCTTCAACCAGCAGCGTTGGCGAATACGGCGCTGCACCAGCAACACCTTGCTGAACTCCTCAAGCAATACCACCGCCACCACCCAAGAGAGGGGCCAGCCGAGCAGCGTGACCGCCACCCAGGCGAGCGGGATGCCGATGCACCACATGCCGACGATGTCGATAAAGATGCTGTAGTTCACATCGCCGCCAGAGCGCAGCACCCCGATGATCCCTACCATGTTGAACACCTTGAGCAGCATCCCGAGACACATGATGCCGAGCACCTGTCCCGCTTCCGTCATCAGCTCGGGGGGCAGGTTGCCGACCCACTGCAGCAGGTTGGCTTGCAGCAGCCAGACGATGATCCCCACCAGTAGCGCGCCAATCGGTGCCAGCAGCAGGAACAGCTGGGAGTGCTGCCAGGCGACCTCGTACTCCTCGGCCCCGAGCCGATGGCCGAGCAGGGTGGAGCAGGCCACCGCCAGTCCGAAGAAGAGGGAGATCAGGATGCTCTCCAGGGTGCCGAGTGTGGTCATGATGGCCAGCGAATCGGTGCCAAGATGGGCATAGAGAAAGCCGTAAATCAGCATGCCGAAGGCCCAGAGGCCGTCATGGAACAGCAGCGGCAGGGCGATCAGGGTAAAGCGCACCACCTCCTTGCGCTTGAAGGCGGCCAGCCAGTCTGGTGCACGCGGGATCAGGCGCGCCTCATAACACTTTACGTAGAGCAGCAGCAGGGCTGTCTGCAGCAGCCGGGAAATGGTGGTGCCCCAGGCCGAACCGGCCACCCCCATTGCCTCGAAGCCGAAGTGACCGAAGATGAGGGCGTAGTTGAGGATGACGTTGGCGATGATGGCGATAATGCCGATCCGGGTCGGCGCGGCGGCATTGCCCACCGAGCGCAGGGCTGATTCCAGCGGCACCACGATGGCGGTACAGAGGATGGTGGCGCCGGTGATCATCAAGAATTGATCCGCCAGTGCCCGCAGTGCCGGATCCTGACTGGCAAAGCCGAGCACGCTGCCCGGTGATAACACATAGATGAAGGCAAAGGGCAGGGTGACCAGCAGGGCGCCCACTATGGCCAGCGCCAGGGAGCGGCGTACCCCGGCCATCTCCCCGCGCCCGAAGTATTGTGCTGCCAATACCGAGACCCCGCCCGCGAGGCCCGCTATCACCAGCAGATTGAAGAAGAAGACCCGGTTACCCAAGCCGACCGCCGCCACAGCCGTGGTACCAAGCTGGCTCACCATCATGATATCGATGAGGCCGAGCAGGGAGAACATCATGGATTGCAGCGAGACGGGCAGGGCCAGTCGCCACAATCGGGTCATGAACTCGCGATCGGTGGTTTGTTTTAAAATCGCTTGCCAATAATTCATAGTTGTTAACCGGGTATGAGAAAAGCAAGGGTTGTCAGGGGTATGATAGGGGCTGATGAGGCTCTTCTCACTGTGAGTAGCTCTCGATTTTCTTGTGTAAAACTATCGTGTTGAGGTGTTATGCCATTTGCCAGCGAGTGTCTGGAGATAGCGCCAGCCTGTGAAGAGCAGATGCTGGGACGTGAAGGGCTGCCCCTGCTCGGCGAGGCGGGGATCTTCCTGACCGGCCTCTCCCGGGTGCGTGATCACTACCTCATCCGTCGCAATCGCCCCGAGTTTCACATCCTGATGGTGAGTCACGATGAGGGTGGCGCGCTGCTCACCGACGAGGGGGAGCAAGCCATTCCGGCCGGATCGCTGATTTTCCTGCCCGCCGCCGTACCCGGTGGTCTCAAACTGATTGGCGAAAGCTGGCAGATCAGCTGGATTTTGCTCGATGACGTGCCACGCTGGCAGCACCTGCATCGCCTTGGTCACCGTATCTGGCAAGGGGATGGCGGCGATCAGCTCTACCATCTGCTCAGCCTGATGCAGGGGGAGGGGGTTCGCTCTTCGGTGCAACCTCAACTGCTCAGCCTGTTGCTGGCGCTGCTGGAGCGGACCCTGCAAGGGGAGGTGCGCGGTACCCCTGAACTCAGGTTGCAGGCACTGTTTCGCCGGGTGGAGGCGCGCCTGGACGAACCCTGGAGTGTCGCCCTGCTGGCCCGACAGATGGCCTGCTCCGTTCCCCATCTGCACCGGCTCTGTCAGCAAGCGTTTGGTATGGGGCCGATGGCGAGGGTGACCGAGCTCAGAATGAACAAGGCGCGCCAGCTGCTGCTCTATACCAACTGGCCACTTGGCGAGCTGGCGGCCCGGGTCGGTTACAGCGATGGGGCCAACTTTGCCAACCGCTTTCGTCGTCTGACTGGTCAGACCCCCGGCGCCTTTCGTCGACTGGGTCGCAAACCTTTTGCAACGGATGTGCAAACTCTTTGAAATTAATGAGACAAGCCCCTAGGATCGGCGGGTCCCTGCGTCTAGCTAACCGTTTAGGTACCAAGATCCATGTTTGAAGATAATAACCAGAAACGTCCTCTCTACATTCCCTACGCCGGTCCCGCCCTGCTGGAGACCCCCTTGCTCAACAAGGGCAGCGCCTTCACCAGCGAAGAGCGCAGCAACTTCAACCTCGAAGGTCTGTTGCCCCAGAATATCGAGACCATCGAAGAGCAGGCCGAGCGCGCCTATCGCCAGTTTATGGCGTTTGGCAACGACATGGATAAGCACATCTATCTGCGCAACATCCAGGATACCAACGAGACGCTCTTCTACCGTCTGCTGCACAACCACCTGACCGAGATGCTGCCCATCATCTACACCCCGACGGTGGGCAAGGCGTGCGAGGAGTTTTCCAACATCTATCGCCGCGCCCGTGGCCTGTTTATCTCCTATCCGGACAAGGACAGGATCGATGACATGCTGCAAAACGCCACCAAGCAGAACGTCAAGGTGATCGTGGTGACCGATGGCGAGCGGATCCTGGGTCTGGGTGATCAGGGGATCGGCGGCATGGGCATTCCCATCGGCAAGCTGTCGCTTTACACCGCCTGTGGCGGCATCTCGCCTGCCTACTGCCTGCCGGTGGTGCTGGATGTGGGCACCAACAACCAGCAACTGCTCAATGACCCCTTCTATATGGGGTGGCGCAATCCGCGTATCTCGGGGGATGAGTACGCCGAGTTTGTCGATGCCTTCATTCAGGCGGTCAAGCGCCGCTGGCCCGATATTCTGCTGCAGTTCGAGGATTTCGCCCAGAACAACGCCATGCCGCTGCTCAACCGCTACAAGAACGAGCTCTGCTGCTTCAACGACGATATTCAGGGTACCGCGGCTGTGACGCTGGGCAGCCTGATCGCCGCCTGCAAGGCCTCCGGTGCCAAGCTCTCCGAGAAGCGGGTTGCCTTCCTCGGTGCGGGCAGCGCTGGTTGCGGAATCGCCGAGCAGATCGTGGCGCAGATGAAGGCCGAAGGGCTGACCGATGCGCAGGCCCGCAGCCGGGTCTTTATGGTGGACCGCTTTGGTCTTATCACCGACAAGATCCCCAACCAGCTCGACTTCCAGCGCCGTCTCTCCCAGCCGGTGGAGCGGATCAAAGACTGGCCAGTGGGGGACAATATCTCCCTGCTGGAGGTGATGGAGCACGGTCGCCCGGACATCCTGATCGGGGTATCCGGCCAGCCTGGGCTGTTTACCGAAGAGGTGGTCAAGACCATGCACAAGCACTGTGCCCGTCCCATCATCTTCCCGCTCTCCAACCCCACCTCCCGGGTCGAGGCGACGCCGGCAGACCTCATCCGCTGGACCGACGGTCAGGCGCTGGTGGCAACCGGCAGTCCGTTTGCACCGGTGGAGTACAAGGGCAAGCGCTACGTCATCGCCCAGTGTAACAACTCCTTCATCTTCCCGGGGATCGGCCTTGGCGTCATCGCCTCCGGCGCCACCCGGGTGACTGACGCCATGTTGATGTCGGCCAGCCGCGCGCTGGCGGAGTGCTCGCCGCTGGTGAAAGGGGAGGAGGGCTCCCTGCTGCCGGACCTGGCGGATATCCATCAGGTCTCCCGCTACATCGCCAAGATGGTGGCCAAGACCGCCATGCTGCAGGGCAAGGCGGTGCAGACCCCGGACGAGGTGATCGATCAGGCCATCGAAGCCAACTTCTGGCATCCGGAGTATCGCCGCTACCGCCGCACCTCCTTCTGATTGGGGAGAAGGGAATGCCACGGCAAAGCAAAAGGGATGCGAAAGCATCCCTTTTTACTGCACGTCTGACATGGTTATCGCCTCAAGATCAACTACTCGCTGGCGCCCTGTACGCCGGTGACGCGCACCTCGACCCGGCGATCCGGCCCAAGGCAGTCTATGAGGGCGGTTCTGGCTTTGATGTCGTCACACTGGTTGCCGGTGACCGGATTGCTCTCGCCATTGCCCTGAATGCTTACCTTGTCGGCAGGCAGCCCTTTGTTGATCAGAAAGTCGGCAACGGTTTGGGCCCGAGCTTCTGACAACCTCTGATTGCTGGCATCCGAGCCGATACGGTCGGTATATCCCATCACGACGGCACTGCCATCCTTGGGTTGTACATCGACGATCTGCTGGTAGAGAGCGTCCAGCGCGCTTATCCCCTCCGGTTTGAGGTCCGCTTTGCCAAAGGCGAACAACACATCGGAACTGAGGTTGAAGGTCTGATCTACCATCTCCGGTTCGGCCGGTGGCGGGGGGACCACGACCGGTGCGGGCGTGGGAGCCGGCTCTGTCGGCTGGCTGCGATTGGGATGGATCACTACTTCCAGGGTTGCTGTGCTGATGTCGCTGACCCAGCGCTGGGTGCCGCTGTTTGCCTTGTCATTGTCAGGATCATCGCCGACCCTTACCAGATAACGATACCTGGCCTGGAGATCGACCCAGTCATGGAGCCGGGCCGTCACTCCCAGGCCTGCCAGCGGTGCCAGGTTGTCGTCCCCGCCATTGATCGATTCAACGTGATAGATATAGCCACCACCCTCGGCAAACACCGAGAACATCTCGCTGAGCGGCAAACGACCAATCACAGACAGGGTAGCTCCCTTGCTGTTGAAGTCATGGCCGCTGATATCCCAGTCACCTGTGGAGAGGTAACCAATTTCGGCGCCCAGGTTCTCCGTGAAGTTGTAGCCGCCAAACAGGGAGAGCGCAGTCGCATCCTTGCTGACATCCTGGCTGAAATCATTCAGATCGTGGGCTATCGCCCAGCCACCGCCTATCCCGGCATACCAGTCATGGACCGGTACCGCTTGTGCGCCTGTGCTCGCCAATGCCAGTGCAATCCACACAGGTTTTAATCTTATGTTCATCGCGTATCCTCGTCGATGTGTGGTTTAGTGGGGCTGCTTGTTGGTCAAACCCCACACTTATGTATAGGTGACGGGTTGTTTTTAACCACTCAAGAGGTGTGGATTGCGGCAATAAGTGAACCTATGTCACTGAAACCATGCGGGAAGAGGAAAGATAGCCTGAGGTGGGCGGCATGGAAGACAATAAAAAGGAGGCCATATGGCCTCCTGCTTATCCAGGTGATCAGGATTATTGTGTGACTTGTTGCACACCGGTGACGCGCACTTCAACGCGGCGATCCGGCGCTAGGCAGGAGATCAGCTGAGCCTTGCCCTTGACGCTGTTGCACTGGGTGCCTGTGACCGGATTGGCTTCACCGCGGCCTTCGATGGCAACTTTGCCAGCCGGCAGGCCCTTGCCAACCAGGAAGTCGGCTACGGTACGGGCGCGTGCTTCGGAGAGTTTCTGGTTGTAGGCGTCAGTGCCGATACGGTCGGTGTAACCGACGACCACGGCACTGCCATCTTTTGGCTGTACGTCGACGATCTGCTGATACAGGGTGTTGAGCGCTGCGACACCTTCTGGCTTGAGGGTGGATTTGCCAAAGGCAAACAGCACGTCAGAGCTCAGGGCGAAGTTCTTGTCAACCACCACAGGCTCTGGGGTTGGCTCGGGTGCTGGTGCCGGAGCGGGGGCCACGTAAGTGGTGCGGTTCGGGTGCATCACCAGCTCCAGGGTTGCGACGCTCATGTCGCTCTCCCAGGTCTTCTGCTCGTCACCCAGACTCCACATGTAGCGGTAGCGGGCTTGCACATCGATAAGGTCGGAGAGCTTGGCAGTCAGGCCCAGACCCGCCAGCGGCGCAGTGCCGTTGTCGCTGTTGCCATTGCCGTTGACGTGGTTGAAGTAGGCACCACCTTCGGCAAACACCGAGAAGATGTCACCCAGTGGCAGGCGGGCGATACCGGAGAGGGTTGCACCCTGGGTTTTGAAATCGGCACCGTCAACGCCCGCTTTACCTGCGTAGAGGTATCCCAGTTCTGCCGAGTAGTAGTCGTTGAAGTTGTAGCCGCCGAACAGATTGAGCGCGGTGGCATCCTTGTCAGTGTCTGTCCCGAAGTCATCCAGGTTGTGAGCATAAGCCCAACCGGCACCGACACCGGTATACCAGTTATCGGCGGCCTGAGCCGTGGTTCCTGCGGCGGCGAGCGCCAGTGCAATCAGGGTAGGAGCCATTTTGAGTTTCATCGGTTTATCCTCGTTGTGTTAGCCCATGTCGGGCAATGCACTTGTTTTTATTGCTGCGAAAAAACCGCCAGCAAAGTGGATAGCGAAGGCTTATGGACACTCATGAGGCAGTGGCGTCATGGACAACAGACCGGACAAGAAGCGCTTTTTAGTGCTTATCCAATACCTTACAGGCGCAACTACTTTATGCTTTCGGGGCGGGGCAGGCAAGGGTAGGGAGGCGGGAGTGAGGGATGATGCAAGCGAGAATGAGGCAAACAAAAAGGGATGCCGCAGCATCCCTTTCTTTTGCATTATTTAAACGAGGTCAGATTATTGCTGAACTTCTTGTACGCCAGATACGCGAACTTCTACGCGACGATCCGGAGCCAGGCAGGAGATCAGCTGAGCTTTAGCGGTTACGCCGTTGCACTTGGTGCCGGTAACCGGGTTGGCTTCGCCACGACCTTCGATGGCAACCTTGCTGGCAGCCATACCTTTGCTCACCAGGAAGTTGGCAACGGTACGGGCACGGGCTTCAGACAGCTTCTGGTTGTACGCGTCGGAACCGATACGGTCGGTGTAACCAACAACAACAGCGTTGCCATCTTTCGGCTGGAACTCAACGATCTGCTGGTACAGCGCATTTAGGGCTGCAACGCCTTCCGGCTTCAGAGTCTCTTTGCCAAAGGCAAACAGCACGTCTGAGTTCAGTGCGAAGTTCTTCTCTACAACTTGCGGAGCAGGAGCCGGTGCTTCTTCAACAACCGGGGCAGCTACCGGAGCTACGTAGGAAGTGCGGAACGGGTGGTATACCGCTTCCAGAGTAGCGATGCTCTGGTTGGCCTTGTAACGCTCACCGTTGGCGTGCAGGTCAGCCACGTCCCACATGTAGCGGTAACGAGCTTGCAGATCCAGCGCGTCATTTACCTTGTAGGTCACACCGGCGCCAGCCAGCGGGGAAACTTTAGTGTCGCTGGTACCCAGACCATCGGTGTGACCCCAGTAGGCGCCGCCTTCAGCGAACAGGGAGAAGTCGTTGCCAACCGGCATACGGGCGATACCGGACAGGGTGGCGCCCTGGCTCTCGTAACGGTTGCCGTCGGTGTTGCCACGACCGGTGTACTGGTAGCCCAGTTCGGTACCGAAGTTCTCGGTGAAGTTGTAACCCATGAAGGCGTTGGCGGCAGCCGCGTCTTCCTGGCCTACATTGGTGCTTTCCAGCTTGTTCAGGCCGTTGAAGTGAGTAGCACCGACACCGGCACCGAAGTAGATGTCGTCAGCGGCGTGAGCAGCGGTAGCACCCAGAGCAGCCATGGCGATGGCGATCATGGAAGGAGCCATTTTCATCATAAAAAAATCCTCGTTGAGATCGCACGTTATTCACGTGCTTCACACTTTGTAATTTATGTAAGCTGCAGGCTCCGCCGTACGGCTGGCGTCGAGTCTGGCAGATGACCCGGTATAACCGGGTTGCACACTCTCCTGGTGTGTCGAGTGCGCTGGCATGGCACGCAATGCGTGAGAAACCACTGCCAGGCAACTGATGTCATTCCGATGACGAGGCGCACTCTATGCCGATTTTAAAACATGATCAAGCTCACAAATGAGCCTTGTGGCAAATTGTGTCGTGCCCTTAACTGGCTGTTTATCCAGATTAATTAGTGATCCAGATAGGCCCTGTGCAGTTTCTTTTCCAGCTTCATATAGGCCTGAACCCAGTCGCTATGCGGGTTGGCAGGATTCGCTCTGGCGGCAAAGACCGCAAGGTAATCTGCCTGGGTTGCGCTCTGCAGCAAGGGGGTAAATGTCATCAAGAAATGTCGGGCCAGATAGGGGTCAAGGGGCCAGATGTTGAGGATGGCGCGAGCCACAGGCTGAACCGCAGCTGAACAGATGAAATGACGGTGTCCCGCCTCCAGCCAGTCGGCCATCTCGCACATGCCCGATTCGGGCACCAGACCACCATCACCTTGGGTGGTTGCCAGCGCAATCGCCTGACCATTTACCGTGACGAGCTGCTCATTGTTATGCAGGGTGCCGTCGTGGCTGCGCAAGGCCAGGTCCGGGCATGCCTGTTCAAGAAACAGGCTGCAGCTCTCCGGCAGGGCGGCCAGCAGCTCGCTGGCGTGGCTGGACATCAAGGCCGGAAGCCAGAATGCTTCGGCACGATATTGTGCACCTTGACTGAGCTGTTGTTGCAATTGGGCCGGGTCAGAAACCGGGTGCAGGCGAGAGATAATGCCGGGAAACGCCATACTTATTCCTCTTAATGGGTAGCTGGCGGATTATACGAGTTATTCTGGTGGCAACAATAAAGGTTTCTTTTCGAGACTGTTTACCTGAGACAGCTGAGCGATTACCATCCCCCGTTGAAGATAAGGGTTGTCGCCGAAAGGCGCTCATAAAGATAGAGGCTCGACCATAACGAGTCCGAACAAAACTGATACACTTGACTACGAGTCGTCGCGAAAAATAAAAGGCGGAGTAAATCCGCCAAACGGAGTATGGAACATTATGAATTCAAATATCGTCACTGTTGGCAAGAAGATCCGTCAGATCCGTGAAGCGGTCGGTTTGAGCCGTCCGAAGTTTGCAGATTTGCTGGGTGTTCCTCCCACCACGCTGAAAAACTACGAGCTGGGTTACCGTGAAGTTGGGGGCGCCTTCCTGGTTGCCCTGGCGCACCACCCGGATCTGCACAAGTTCACCCTCTGGCTGCTGGCAGACAAGAAAGTCGCCGAAATCGGCCAGATTGGCCCGGATGACCTCGCCAAGGCGTGATCATCGATGTGAATAGAAATGCCGCCTTCGGGCGGTATTTTTTTGGGTTGCCGATCGATATTTTGATCTAACACGCTTTGAATTGTCCATGCAGGCCAACGAGAATAAGCGGCCCCGAAAAGTGGGCCCTGGTGGTATCTGGCCACCGGAACACTATTACATTCAGGATGATATGAGCAATCGTATGGAGTATGGGTATGAGCAGTAATGAGTTGGATAAACGCTATGGCCTGATGACTGCCATTGCGATGGTGGTCGGCGTGGTGATCGGCTCCGGTGTCTTCTTCAAGGCCGATGATGTACTGCGTCTGACTGGCGGTAATCTGGCCATTGCGCTGCTGGCATGGGCGCTGGGGGCATTTTCGATGATCTTCGGCGCGCTGGTGTTTGCCGAGTTTGCCCAGCGGATCGAAAAGTCCAACGGTATCGTCGATTATGCCGAAGCGGCATACGGCAAAATGTTTGGTTATCTGGTGGGGTGGTTCAAAGGCGTACTCTATTACGCCCCTCTTTCCGCCATTCTTGCCTGGGTCGCCGCTCTGTACACCATGATCTTGCTCGGCAGTGATAATCCGACCAACTCTGGTGCGACCTGGATACTGGCGGCTGTCTATATGACGGTCACCTACCTGATTAACTTCTATACCCCGGTTCTGGCGGGCAAGCTGCAAGTGGGTTCTACCCTGATCAAGTTGATCCCGCTGATCCTGGTTGCCATTGTGGGCACCATTTCAGGGTTGCTCAATGGTGTCACCGTGACCAACTTTGTGCAGGCAATGGATGGGATTGGAAGCACCGGAGGCACGCTGGCCACGGCCGTGGTTGCCACCGCCTTCGCTTATGAGGGATGGATTGCCGCTGTGACCATCAACAGCGAAATTCGCGATTCCAAGAAGAATCTGCCCAGAGCACTGGTGATTGGCACCCTGATAGTCTTTGTGGTCTATGTCACCTATTTTCTGGGGATCGCCAGCGTCTTGCCGACGGACGAGATAGTGGTGCAAGGGGATAACGCGGTAAATCTCGCGACAACCAGCCTGTTTGGCGGGACTGCCTCGACCATTTTGACCGTGTTCGTGATTATCTCCTGCCTCGGCACCCTCAATGGTCTGGTGTTGGCGACCATGCGCATTCCCTACTCGCTGGCGATCCGCAATCAGGGGCCAGCCCCCAAGTGGATGAGCCGTATCGAACCGCATCACCACATGCCAATCAACTCGGCCCTCGCGGCAGCGTTGTTGTCGGTGATCTACTCAGTGCTGTGGTACTGCAGCATCAACGAGACATTCGGTCGTTACATCGCTCTGGACGAGATGCCGATCGTGCTGATTTATGGCCTCTATCTGTTCCTCTATGTCTGGTACATGCGCACCTTTACCGAGTTGGGCTGGATAAAGCGGTTTGTGATCCCGACCTGCGCCACTTTGGGGGCACTCATCATTCTGTATGGCGGTATCACCAATCCCAGTCTGGGACTCTATCTGCTGGTCTCTGTGGGGGTGATTCTGCTCGGGTTGCTCTTCTACCGTAAGGAGTGACCGGGTAAGTGAGTTAAAAAAAAAGCGCCGAATGGCGCTTTTTTTCATTTGTAAACCGCAGCATGTCGACAACTAATTGCCCAGCAACCCGAGGCGGCCCAGTTCATCCTTGAGCTGATCGAGGTTGCGCTCGACACAGGCTTCCCCCTCGTTGATGGCATCGCTGGCGCGATGAAAATCCATGATGGAGAAGCTGCCAAGGCGCGGGCAGAGCTGGATCTCCGGTGGGTCACCGGCCATCCGGGCGCGGGTGATCCGCTCCTGCATGATGTTGATGGAGCCACTCATCACGCTCCACAGACCCGGGGTGGCTGGCGCGGATTCTCCGCGATTGAGCCACTGGCTGAGCAGACCGCCGCTGCCGGGTTGATCCGGCTCGTCGGTCCAGGGTTGGTGCATATCGGTGTTGAGGTTGACCGCAATCACCACCTCGGCCCCCATGGCGCGGGCCAGCGAGATGGGCACCGGATTGACCACGGCGCCATCGACCAGCCAGCGGTCGTTGATCCGGGTCGGGGTTAGGATCCCCGGCATACCACAGGAGGCGCGCACCGACTGGCGCAGCGGGCCCTGTTGCAGCCAGATCTCGCGGCCGGTATCGAGCTCGGTGGCGATGCAGGCGAAGGGGATGGGCAGGCTCTCGAGATCGGGATCCCCCAGATGGCTGGCGGCAAGACCAAACACCTTTTCGCCGCGAAACAGACCGCCGGAGAGGGCCGGGTCGAGCAGGCTGACCACCTGCAGGCGGGTAAAGCCGCGCACCCAGGTTTCCAGCCGATCCAGTTCTCCGGCGGCATAGGCGGCACCGACAAAGCTGCCGATGGAGCAGCCAGCGATCAAATCCGGTTTGATGCCGAGACGTTCAAGGGCGCGGATGACGCCGATATGGGCCCATCCTCTGGCGGCGCCGCTCCCGAGAGCGAGCCCAACGCGGGGTTTACGTGGCACGACAGTCCTCCAAAAAAGGGGTTGAGGGCTCAGCTTACTCCGAGAGTCAGGAGGCGTCATCCTGCCATCTTTCGCTGCGGTTGCGACCGTTGGCCTTGGCCTGATAGAGCGCCACATCGGCGCGGCGTACCGCTTCGTGCAGGGGAAGGTTCTCCTGGTGGGGGAGATAGCCGAGGCTGATGGTGACCTCTAGCTCGGGTTCGATGGCGGCCCAGTCGTGATCTGCCACCGCCTTTCTCAGTCGCTCCGCCAGCTCGCCGAGCTGTGTTGCATCACTGCGGCCAATCAGCAGCAGAAACTCCTCGCCCCCCCAGCGGATCAGGCGGTCTGTGGGCCCAAGCTGCTGCTGGCAGATCTGCACCAGCCGGATTAGCACCATATCCCCCACGGCATGGCCAAAGTTGTCATTGACTCGTTTGAAGTGGTCTGCATCGAACATCAGGATCCCCGCTTGCAGCCGGGCCAGCTCTCCCGCCTGCTCCAGTAGCACCACATAGTGGCGGTTGAAAGCGCCGGTAAGGGCATCGTGGCAGGAGAGGTAGTTGAGCCGCTCGTTGAGGCGATGGGATCTCAGGTTGGAGAGGACGGCCAGCAGCATAAAGAGGATGGCGAGCAGGGTCGGCGCGGACTGGCAGAGCATGGCCCACACCAGCGGTAGCAGGGTCACGCTGTGCACCAGCCGCAACGGGGTATCAGGTATCGCCATGGTCAGCTGCAATGTGCCTTGCCGCCATTGATATTCGCCGGTCGGTTCGGTGTTTTGCGGCGCCACGGGTTGGCGCGCGCTGCTGGCCAGCACCTGGTGGTACTGATTGAGCAGCAGATATTCCCCCAGCGCCGGGGTCATCTGATCGAGCTGCTGCTGCAGGCGGGCGAGCAGCACATCCATGTTGATCATTCCCACCAGAGTTCCCTCTTTGTAGAGGGGCTGGGACATGGTGACCATGGGGCCGCGCCCGATAAAGTCCTCATAGGGGCGCGAGAGAACGGTCTTCTTGTCCGGATTGGTGCTGTGCAGCGCATCTTGCCAGAAGCTCTTCTGGTAGATGGTGGGATAAAAGCGAAACCGGCTGGAGGGTTGCCAAGGGTAGAGATAGATAAAGTTGTCCACACCGGTGAAGTAGACCCAGGCGATCTCGTTGCCAAGGCGCTGGCTGGCGGTGGCAAGCAAGGGGGAGAGGCTCAGGGCCAGATGAATGCGTGCCTCACGCTCGCTGCCGGGGGGCGGCAGCGGGCCATCACCGGTGAGGTTGCCTGCCAGTCCGGCAGGCAAATCACCGGGGAGCTTGTCGAGAGCCAGCCCCTCTGGCAGCGCCTCGATATGGCGATAGAGCTGGCGGGTGAGCACCGACTGGGGGTCGCTGCGCAGTCGCTCCTCAGCCTGCCCGCGCATCGCCTCCAGAAATACTTCGGTCCGTTTGAACCGATCCCGCAGGTAGATGGCACTGTTGAGGGTATCGCTTTGATAGAGGCGTTCAATCTGTTTCAGGCTTTGCCACAAAGTCAAACCAATCAGCAGGATGACCACGGCGAACAGGAGCCAGGTCAGGCGTGTGAGAAAACGGTGGCCAGACATGTTGGGCATAGGCAGTCAGTCGGGTTGCGAAGGAAATTGTCGTTAGTGTATGCGATGTGGTGTGAAAACAAACTGAACTACCTGAAACCGGGTGAGTTCACCATGCACCTGTTACGTTTTGTCACATTTATACATAGTCACGGCATAGTCTGGGGCTAAAATGGCCCCCACTCAGATTTCCCCTTCTTAACACTTCATGGATTGTTTGATGAAAATGCGTATCTGGATTGGCCTCGGCCTGCTCTCTCTGGTAGCGGCCATCTGGTGGGCGGTTGGCCACTTGCAACCAGCAGCCAAAGCCCCTTCCCGCGAGATAAATATTCGTACCCAGACCGTCAAGCAGAGTCTGGCCGAGCCGACTCTCAAGCTGGTAGGTAAACTGGCGGCCAACCACTCGGTGGTGATCACTCCCGAGGTGACCGGGCGCCTGGTCAAGATTGCGGTGCAGTCGGGTCAGCAGGTCAACAAGGGCGATACGCTGGTCGCGCTGGATGCGGGCAAGCAACAGGCGGAGCTGGCCGAGCAGAGAGCCAGTCTGCGCGACGAGAATCGCAAGCTGACCGAGATGCGCAAGCTGGTCGCCCGTGGAGCCGTCACCCAGTCGGTGTTGGAGGGGCAGGAGGCCACCGTTGATCAGGTGCAGGCGCGGGTCGATGCCGCCCGTTACGAACTCTCCCAGCGCACTCTCACCGCTCCCTTTGCCGGTACCGTGAGCCTGATTGATTTGAGCGAAGGGGCCCTGGTCAATAGCGGCGATACCCTGTTGCACCTCGACGATATCGACACCCTGCGCCTCGATCTGGCAGTGCCGGAGCGCTACCTTTCCCTGCTGCGCCCCGGCATGGCGGTGACAGCGACCAGCGCAGCCTGGCCGGATCAGCGCTTTAACGGCACCCTCACCACCCTCGATAGCCGTATCTCCAACGAGACCCAGAACATCAAGGCGAGGGTCGAGTTACCCAATAATAACGGCCAGTTGCGCCCGGGCATGCTGCTCAACGTGGAGCTCTTGCTCCCCTCCCGCCAGCTCACTCTGATCCCTGCCCAGTCGGTGGAGTACGCCGGCGAGCAGCGTTTCGTCTATCGCCTTGAGGCCGATGGCCGGGTCAAGCGGGTGCCAGTGGTGCTCGGCGAGACCGAGGGTGAGACTGTCTGGGTTACCGAGGGGCTGAAAGTCGGCGATCGCATCGTGGTCGAGGGGCTGGTCAACTTGCGTGATGGTGCCAAGGTGCACGATCTGGCGGAGGTAAATGGCTGATGTGGCTCTCCGATATCTCAGTACGCCGACCGCTGGTGGCGGTGGTGCTCAGCGCCCTGCTCAGCGTGTTCGGTCTGGTCGCTTTTAGCAAATTGACGGTGCGGGAGATGCCGGACGTGCAGATCCCGTCGGTCTCCATCACCACCACCTATGAGGGAGCGGCTCCCGCAGTGATGGAGAGTCAGGTCACCAAGCCCATCGAGGATCAGCTCTCCGGCATCAGCGGTATCAAGAATATCAACTCGGTGACCCGCAAGGGGCGCTCGATGATCACGGTGGAGTTCAAGCTTGGCTGGAACATGGTGGAGGGGGTCTCCGATGTGCGTGACGCCCTGACCCGTGCCAAGAGCAAGCTGCCGGAGGATGCCGACGACCCGCTGGTGACCAAGGATAGCGGCAGCGGTGATGTGGCGGTCTGGCTCAACTTCAGCAGCAGCCAGATGGACCGCACCGCCATGACCGACTACGCCAACCGGGTGCTGGTCGACCCCTTGAGTCTGGTGGACGGGGTGAGCGAAGTAGCGCTATCCGGCGATCTCACCCAGGTGATGTATGTGCGGCTGCGCCCGGCCGACATGGCTGCGCGCGGCGTCACGGTGGCGGATGTGCAGGATGCCCTCAAGCGCGAGAACATCGAGCTGCCGGGCGGCGAGATCCGCAACAACTCCATGACCATGTCGGTGCAGATTGCCCGGCTCTACCACACGGCTGAAGATTTCCAGCAGTTGCAGGTGCGTACCGCCGCCAACGGTCAGAGTGTCTATCTGGCCGACATTGCCGATGTGGAGGTGGGAGCCAAGAACGAAGACAGTGCCTACCAGCGCAATGGCCGCGAGAGTCTGGGTATCGGCATCGTCGCCCAGTCCACCGCCAACCCGCTGGCGGTGGCACAGGGGGTTGAGAAGAAGCTGGTGGAGATGCAGCGCTTTCTGCCGGAGGGGGCCAAGCTGGAGGTTGACTACGACTCCACCATCTTTATCAAGCAGGCCATCGACGAGGTATATGAAACATTGGCCATCTGCGCCGTGCTGGTGGTGGCGGTGCTCTATCTGTTCCTCGGGCAGGGGCGCACCACCCTCATTCCTGCCATCACGGTACCAGTGTCGCTCATCTCCGCCTTTATCGGCGCCTGGTATCTCGGTTTTTCCATCAACCTCATCACCTTGCTGGCGCTGATCCTCGCCATCGGTCTGGTGGTGGATGATGCCATCGTGGTGGTGGAGAACATTCACCACCATCTGCAGCGGGGTGAGTCACCCCTGCTGGCGGCCTGGCACGGCACCCGCGAGGTGGGCTTTGCGGTCATCGCCACCACGGCGGTGCTGGTAATGGTCTTTATCCCCATTGCTTTTATGGATGGCATGGTGGGCAGGCTCTTTACCGAGTTTGCGATGTTGCTTTCGTTGGCGGTGCTCTGCTCCTCGTTGGTGGCACTCACACTCACTCCGGCCATGGGCTCCTGGCTGATGCGCCCGCTCGACAAGCCGAATCGGCTGACGGCGGCTCTCGATCGCACTCTGGGCTGGGTGGAAGGGCACTATCGCCACCTGCTGTCGTGGGTGCTGCGTCGCTCGCGTTGGATACCGCTGGCGCTGCTGCTCTGTCTTGGCGGTATCGGTGCTCTGTTCACCCAGCTGCCGAGCAGCCTCACCCCGACCGAGGATCGCGGCGTGGTCTTCGTCTTCGTCAAGGGGGCTGAGGGGACCAGCATCGAGCGGATGAAACGCAACATGCAGCAGGTGGAATCGACCATCATGCCGATGCTGGGCCAGGGGGTAGTCAAGGCGATGAGCTTCAGTACACCCGCCTTTGGCCGCGGCGGCGATCAGACCGGCATGGTGATCATCCAGCTCACCGACTGGGCCGAGCGTGATGTGACCGCCACCGAGTTTTCCCGCTCGCTCGGCGCCAAGCTTTCGGTTATTCCCGACGTGATGATCCGCACCTTCCAGCCAGGCTTTCGTGGCGGCTCTACCGCTGCGGTGCAGTTCGTGCTGCAGGGCAACGACTATGCCGAGCTCTACCAGCAGGGGCTGGAGCTGCAAAAAGCGGCGCAGGCGAGCGGCTTGATGATAAGCCCGGATCTCGACTACGCCGAGAAGACTCCTGAGCTGCAGGTGACCGTCTCGCGCGACAGCGCCAGCCAGCTCGGCATTCCGGTCTCCACCGTCGCCAGCACCCTGCAGGCGATGCTGGGCGGGGTGAGCAAGACCACCTATGTGGACCGGGGCGAGGAGTATGACGTCTACCTGCGCGCCAACCAGAAGGAGTTCAACGGCATCTCCGATCTCGGCCGCATCTACCTGAAAGCGGCCAATGGCGAGATGGTGAGCCTCTCGACCCTGGCGACGGTCAAGCAGGTGGCGACCGCCAACCGCCTCAACCACTACCAGCGCCAGAAGGCGGTGACCCTGACCGCCGATGTGGCACCGGATCACACTCTGGGCGAGGCGCTCGACTTCCTCGATGGCTGGGCCAACGAGCATCTGCCGAGCGGTATGACGGTGGATTACGCCGGTGACTCCAAGGATTACCGCGATAATCAGGGGGAGATGGCGATGGTCTTCGGCCTCGCCTTGCTGGTGGTCTATCTGGTGCTGGTAGCCCAGTTCGAGAGCACCCTCACCCCGACTGTGGTGATGATGACGGTGCCGCTCGGCATCTTCGGCGGTCTGCTTGGCCTCTGGTTGACGGGGCAGGAGATGAGCATCTACAGCCAGATCGGGATGATCATGCTGATCGGCATGGTGACCAAGAACGGTATTCTCATCGTCGAGTTCATCAACCAGTTGCGTCAGCGCGGTGAAGGATTCGAAGAGGCGATCATCGCGGGTTCGGCGCGCCGTCTGCGGCCGATCTTGATGACCTCGCTCACCGCCATCATCGGCGCTGTGCCGCTGATGCTCTCCATGGGGGCTGGCTACGAGAGCCGGATGGCGGTGGGGACCGTGGTCTTCTTCGGTCTCTCCCTGGCGACCCTGGTTACCCTGCTGGTGGTGCCCGCCACCTACCACCTGATCGCCCGTCACGCCAGCATGACCGGGCAGCGGGATCAGCAGGTAGATGAGGCGCTGGCCGCCAGGGGGGACACTTCTGAGCCATAACGGCAGTGTCCGATGCCAGCTTTGACTGGGGCCGCGGAGCGTATCAGTCCGCACCCGCAAGCGTGCAGAGCCCGATAGCCGGCTCTGCACGCGCCATCCCCTCGGACTGATAGCCCGTCGAGTGGTTAATCTTCACAACAAACCACTGGTCAAGTGGCTCGACAAACATCACGGTTCTACGGTGTGGCCGGTTACGGAGCCGTGCCGTGCGTGAAGCGGCCTATTCCCCGATCCCCCTCATCATCTCTTTTTCCCCTCCATTTCTGCGGCTTGAGATCGTTTTTACCTAATTGGCACTTTTATTGCTTTTGGTCCGTCAGCGTCAATGATTTGTCTGGGGACAGAAAATGGAAATTAGTGCAAGCAGCCTGATGCAAGAGATGCAGGCTCTCAAGGTAGAGGCCGGTGCAACCCCGCTGTCACAGCCTGGCCGTCAGGTGACCTCCGATTTTGGCCTGCTGTTGCAGCAGGCGCTCGGTAACGTCAACGAGTTGCAGGGCGCAGCCAATGATCTGCGCACCCGTTTCGATATGGGCGACAAGTCGGTGGATCTGGCCGAGGTGATGATCGCGGGCCAAAAATCCTCCATCGCCTTTGAGGCGACGGTGCAAGTGCGCAACAAGATGGTTGATGCCTACAAAACCATCATGAATATGCCGGTCTGAGCGATGACCGTGCATCATGACATGTCAGCAATAAGGACATAAATCGTGGCTACTGACCAAAATGGCGATCTGCTGATAAACGATGAGGGCACCGCCGCCCTCGATGCCAACGAGCAGAAGAGCTCGGCACTGGGATTCTTGTCCAATACCGATGTACTGCGCCAGATCACTCTGATCCTGGGGCTTGCCATCTGCCTCGCCATCGCCGTCTTCATCCTGCTGTGGGGCAAGGAGCCGGATATGCGCCCTCTTGGCACCTATACCACTCAGGAGCTGGTCAAGACCCTCGACTTCCTCGATCAGCAGAAGATCCCCTATGAGGTCGATGGCAAGAGCGTGCTGGTCAGTGCCGAGAACTTTGCCAGTATCCGGTTGGCACTGACCCGGGCCGGCCTCACCAATGCGGCCGATGTAGCCAATGGTGGAGAGGATATTCTGCTCAAGGACTCCAGTTTCGGTGTCAGCCAGCGGATGGAGGCCGAGCGCCTCAAGTTGAGTCGCGAGCGCCAGTTGGCGAGCGCCATTGAACAGTTCCAGAATGTGGCCAAGGCCCAGGTGCTGCTGGCCATCCCCAAAGATAACGTCTTTGCCCGCAACGAGCGCAAGCCCAGTGCTACCGTGGTACTCAACCTGAAAGGGGCGGCACTGGGGCAGGGGGAGGTGGACTCCATCGTCGATATGGTGGCCTCTGCGGTACATGGCCTGGAGCCGACTCGTGTCACCGTCACCGACCAGAATGGCCGCCTGCTTAATTCCGGCTCCCAGGATCCCGTCTCTGCCCAGACGCGCAAGGAATTTGCGATGCAACAGAAGCAGGAGCTGGAGTACAAGCAAAAAATTGACGCCATTCTGATCCCGGTGCTTGGCGCCGACAATTATACGGCGGAAGTGGATCTCTCCCTCGACTTCTCCCAGCAGGAGCAGACCCGCAAAACCTACAACCCGGATCTGCCTGCAGTGCGCTCCGAGATGACGTTGGAAGAGAACAGCTCCGGCGGCAGCAATGGCGGAGTGCCGGGGGCTCTCAGCAACCAGCCCCCTGCCGCGTCCAATATTCCTGAACAGGCCACTGGCGGTGATGGGGCCAGCGCTGCTGCCTCGGGGCGTTCTCGCAAAGAGGCGACCCGCAACTTCGAACTGGATACCACCGTCAGCCATACCCGGCGTCAGATGGGGGGCATTCGCCGCATGACCGTCTCGGTCGCGGTGGATTACAAGGCGGTGCCCGGTGCCGACGGGGCTGTGACCCGCGAAGCGCGCACCCAGGCGGAACTCGATACCCTGCGCCGTTTGCTGAGCGGTGGCCTTGGCTTTGATGTGACCCGTGGTGATACCCTCGAGGTGGTCGCCATTCCGTTCAATCGTCCCGAGCTTGATACCGTGGCCGAGGTGCCGCTCTACGATCAGCCCTGGTTCTGGCGTGCGGTACGGATTGCCGCCTCGGTACTGGTGATTATTGTCTTGATCGTCACCGTGGTTCGCCCCATGCTCAAGCGGTTGCTCTATCCGGATGCCAAGCCGGAAGGGGAAGTTGACTTTGACAACCACACCGTATTGGGTGGTGACGACGAGCTCAGCTTGCTGGCAGCCCAGGTTGAGGGAGAGCAGGTATTCGGGGTGCGCGATGGTCAGCTGAAACTGCCGGATCTGCACCGTGACGAAGATTTGCTCAAGGCGGTGCGTGCGCTGGTGGCGAACGAACCGGATCTGGCCGCTCAGGTCATTAAAGAGTGGGTAACCAAAGATGCCTGAAGAAACTAAAAGCCAGGTGACCGGCAACGACATTACCGACAGCCAGCGCCAGTTGCTGGATCAGATGTCCGGTATGGAGATGGCGGCTGTATTGATGTTGAGCCTCAACGAAGAGGATGCCGCCCAGATCTTCCGCCATCTCGAACCCAAGCAGGTGCAGCGGCTCGGTATGTCGATGGCCTCCATGTCCGATTTCAGTCACGATCGGGTGGCGGCGGTGCACCGTCAATTCATCGACGATATCCAGAAGTACACCAACATAGGTATCGGTAGTGAAGACTTTGTGCGCAAGGCGTTGGTGGCGGCCCTTGGCGAGGACAAGGCGAGCAATCTGGTGGACCAGATCATTCTCGGTTCCGGCGCCCGTGGCCTCGATTCGCTCAAGTGGATGGATGCCCGTCAGGTGGCCAGCATCATCCAGAACGAACACCCGCAGATCCAGACCATAGTGCTCTCCTATCTGGAGCCGGAGCAGTCCGCCGAGATCCTGAGCCAGTTCCCGGAGCAGGTGCGCCTCGATCTGGTGATGCGTATCGCCAACCTCGAAGAGGTACAACCGGCGGCACTGCAAGAGTTGAACGACATCATGGAGAAACAGTTCGCCGGTGCGGCCGGTGCCCAGGCTGCCAAGATGGGCGGCCTGAAGGCAGCCGCCAACATCATGAACTATCTGGATACCAATATCGAAGGCCAGTTGATGGACTCCATCCGCGAGTCGGACGAAGAGATGAGCCAGCAGATCCAGGATTTGATGTTCGTGTTCGAAAACCTCATCGATGTGGACGATCGCGGCATCCAGACCATGCTGCGGGAAGTGCCTGGGGATCTGTTGCAGCGCGCCCTCAAGGGGTCCGACGATCAGATGCGCGAGAAGATCTTCAAGAACATGTCGAAACGGGCGGCAGAAATGCTGGCAGACGATCTGGAGGCCATGGGGCCGATCCGGGTCTCCGAGGTGGAGGCTGCCCAGAAGGAGATCCTCTCCATCGCCCGCCGTCTGGCGGATGCCGGCGAGATCATGCTGGGTTCCGGCGGTGGCGAGGAGTTCCTCTAAACCATGGCCAACTCATGTAACCTGTCTGCCGCCCAGTATGTTGTCTTGGCAAGGAGCGGCGCGAATAGATGAACAACAAGCTGCGTGGTTATGTGCGGCCTGAAGGGGAAGAGACCCGGGTAGAGGCCTGGGGCTGGCCCGAAATGGACGTGGTGGCTGAGGCCGAGACCAATGCGCTCGGTCTTGCACCTGACTGGTATCAGCAGGAAGAGGAGGTGGTGGAGCCGGAACCCGAGCAGGAGCCGACCCCCAGCATCACCGCCGAAGAGCTCGAAGCGATCCGTCAGGCCGCCTGGGAAGAGGGACTGACCGAAGGGCGCGAGGCCGGTTTTGCCAAGGGGCTCGAAGAGGGCAAGCTGGAAGGATTGCAACAGGGTCATGCTGCAGGTCTCGAACAGGGGCGCGAGGAGGGGCTGGCCATGGGGCGCGATCTGGTGGAGCAGGAGATCGCCCACTGGCAGGGTCTCGCCGCACGCCTTGCCAATCCCCTGAGCGCGCTGGATCTGGCGGTAGAGCAGCAACTGGTCTCGCTGGTGATGCAACTGGCCCGCGCGCTCATTCGCCATGAAGCAGAGACCTCGCCCCGCATCCTGCTGGAGGCGCTCAAGGAGGGGCTGGCGTTGCTGCCTGCCGCCGAGCAGGGGGTGACTCTGATGCTGCATCCCGATGACATCACGCGAATCGAGCAGGCATTTGGCGCCGACGAGTGCGCCAAGCGGCACTGGCGACTGCAGAGCGATCCCACCCTCTCCCCCGGCGATCTGCAACTGGTCACCGAGCTCTCCAGCATCGATCTGACCCTCTCCGGGCGCATCGATCAGCTGCTGCGCAACTTCTTGCGGGACAATGCGTCGCAGAAACCGGCTTCGCAGGATTCACGCCCATAACCGATGCCGGACGTTGCCGTCCGGCTGCACTTTTTAGCTCTCAGGAGGCCAGATGAGCGGCTCGCTACTGAACCGGTTGCAAGGGTACAAGGTTCGCGACAGCGCCCCCAAACCGCCGGTTGCTGGCAAATTGACCCGGGTGGTGGGGCTGACCCTCGAAGCCATCGGCTGCCGCGCCGCCATCGGTGCCCTCTGTCGCATCGATACCCTTGATGGCACGCTGGAGGCTGAAGTGGTCGGTTTTTCTGGCGATCGCCTCTATCTGATGCCGAGCGAGCAGCTCAAGGGGGTGATCCCCGGTGCCCGGGTGGTGCCCATCACCGAAGAGCACGGCATTCCGGTTGGGATGAACCTGCTTGGTCGGGTCATCGACGGCATCGGCCAGCCACTCGATGGCCTCGGCCCCATTCTCTCCTCCCAGACCGTGCAGTTTGCCCAGCATCGCATCAACCCGCTCTCTCGCCGCCCGATCCATCAGCCGATGGACGTGGGGGTGCGTGCCATCAACGCCGTGCTGACGGTGGGTCAGGGCCAGCGGATGGGGCTGTTTGCCGGTTCCGGTGTCGGCAAATCGGTGCTGCTGGGCATGATGACCCGCGGCTCGGTGGCGGATGTGGTGGTGGTCGGCCTCATCGGTGAACGGGGCCGGGAGGTGAAAGAGTTTATCGAGGAGATCCTGGGCGAGGAGGGGCGAGCCCGCTCCGTGGTGGTAGCGGCTCCCGCCGATGCCTCGCCGCTGATGCGGCTAAAGGGGTGTGAAACGGCGCTGGCCATTGCCGAGTATTTTCGCGATCAGGGGCTCAACGTGTTGCTCTTGATGGACTCTCTTACCCGTTATGCCCAGGCCCAGCGTGAGATCGCCCTGGCGGTGGGCGAGCCGCCAGCGACCAAGGGCTATCCACCGTCGGTATTTGCCAAATTACCGGCGCTGGTGGAGCGGGCGGGCAACGGCAGTGACGGCCAGGGCTCCATCACGGCATTCTTCACCGTACTGACCGAGGGGGATGACCTGCAAGATCCCATTGCCGATGCGGCGCGGGCGATCCTCGATGGCCACATAGTGCTGTCGCGCGAGCTGGCCGATGCGGGCCACTATCCGGCTATCGACATCGAGAAGTCCATCAGCCGGGTTATGCCCATGGTCACTTCGCCGGAACATATGGATCTGGCGCGCACCCTCAAGCAGTTCTACTCCCTCTATCAGCAGAACCGGGATCTCATCACCATCGGTGCCTATAGTCAGGGTTCCGATCCGCGCATTGACCGCGCCATCATTCAAAAACCCTATCTGGATCAGTTCTTGCAGCAGGGGATGCGCGAGGTCATTCACTACGATGATGGCCTGCAAGCCTTGCAGATGGTGGCGATGCCATTGATGCGCTGATGATGGTCGGTAACAGAGAGGTCGACGATGAGTAAAGGGTTGGTATTGTTGGCCGATCGGCTGGTGGAGGCGGAGCAGCAGTGTGCGCTGGCACTGGTGAAGGCGCAGCAGGATCTCAAGCTGTTCATGGATCAGCAAAATGCCCTCAACCAGTACCGCCAGATCTATCACCAGCAGTGGACCGATCGCGGCCTGCAAGGGATTTCACCTCAGCAAAACACCCAGTATCACGCCTTTATGAACAAGCTCGAACAGGCGGCGACCCAGCAATACGAAGGGGTGCTGCAGGTGCGTCAGGCGCTGGAGCAACGTCGTGGAGAGTGGCTGGCTGCCCAGCAGCGACGCAAGGCGGTAGAGCTGTTGCTGGAGAAGCAGGCGAGCCGCGAGCAGCAGAAAGCTCTGCGTCAGGAGCAGAAGATGCTGGATGAGTACGCCATGTTGCGGCGTTTTCATCAATCTGGCCTGTAACTTGCTTTGATCTGGACATTGTCGGCGGCCATCTCGTAGGGGGCCGCCAGAATTCAGGGATGCCATCATGATGCAGACAGTGTTGACACAAACGCCTTCGGCTGCGGCCAACGGATTGGACAAAGCGCCTCCGAGCAGCTCAGTCGAGAGCAATGGCATCGATCTGGGGGGGCGCGACAGCAAGGGTGATTTCGCCACTCTGATTGCCAAGGCCCGGAACAGCGAACAGGGCGCCGCCGAGGCTACTCAGGGCGATAAAAATGTCCGATCAGCCAAATCTTTGGCGACCGAGGGCGCCTCTCCCAAAGAGGAGGCCAGCAAGGAGCAGGAGCCTGGCGCCGACAACAAGGCGGAGGAGCTCCCTGCCACCGACTTTCTGCTCCGTCTGCAAGACTCCCTCAAGCTCGATACCTCGCTAGTGACACCCCAACTGGCGGTGGCGGCCCAACAGAGCGCCACTGCGGCAGACGGCAATCCGTTGCCGCAAGAGGGTGCGCTGGAGGGGATTGCGCTTGATGAAAGCGAGCAGTCCCCTGCAACTGTCAGGACTGTACGCCAACTTGCCGATCAGTCCGGGGCGCAGTCGCTTCTGGCTACGACTGGTAAATCTTCCCTTGAAACTCCGGTTTCACTCTCTGCAGGAGGAGTGATTGAGCAGGGCGACGCCTCGACCGCCGTACTGTCCTCCGCTCCCAACACTTCTGAGGGGAAGGATGCCGCCGCCACCCAAGATGGTCAGCCCGGGGAGAAAGTCTCTGCCAAGGGTGAAACTCTCGGGGCAGATGGCAAGCTCACCAAGCCCCTTACGGGGGCTGAGCGGATGGCCCAACTGGCCAGGGTGTTGCCGGTTGAGGCGTCCGCCAATGCGGCAAATAGTGGTGAGTCACCCGCAGTGAAAGAGGGAGATGACAGCAAATCCGACCCCGCTGCCAGCAGCGTCGTGACCGGCAAGGGACAAGCTGCTCAAGCCGCGACTCAGGGGGCGGTGCTCAAGGCATTCGGTGAGGGGGGCAAACAACCAGATGCGGGTAGCTCAACCACTTCTACTGCCGTAGAGAGCATCGCTAATGGGGCTGGCAAGGGAGTTGATAAGAGTAGCGCCGAGGGGGGACAGCAGGCAGCGACAACCACATCCTCCAATCCAGGTGCGGCGCAAGTGACGACAGTGCAAAGTGCCACAGCCCAGAGCAGCGTGACGCCAAATGTGACGACTCAGACCGATAGCGCTGCCGCACCCGTGATGGTGGCGCCGCAGCAGGTGTTGGCGCAGGCCGAATCTCAGGGGCCGCAAGCACCGCTGTCGAGCATTTCAGCCGGGATCAGGCAGATGGAAGTGACGGGCACCGACGAGGTGCGCAAAGCGGTTTCGCTTGAGGTAAAACCGAAGGCCGGTGAGTCTGAGAAGAGTCTTGTCGCTACGACATCGAGCAGCGAGAGCAGCCAGAGCCAGACTGTACAGCATGGCCAGAACAGCCAGCCTCAGCCCCAGGTGGCCGACAGCCGGGCGCCCGCCGCTGAGGGCACGTTGCGCCGTGAACCGCAGAATTTACCCCATTTGAAACTGTCTAGTCAGGAAGCACCCGCCGAATTGCACCAGAAGGTAAACCTGATGCTGGCCGACAAGCTGCAGCAGGCCGAGCTTCAGCTAGACCCCATCGGCCTTGGCAAGATGAAGATCAAGATCCAGATCGACGCATCCAGCCAGGCGAGCGTCCATTTTGTAGTCCAGCACGGACAGACCCGTGAGATGCTGGAGCAGGCGATGCCCCGTCTGCGTGAAATGCTGGCGGGGCAGGGGATCCAGCTTGGCCAGACCCAGGTGCAGCAGCAGTCACAACAGTCACCGCAGCAACAACAGCAGGGTCAGTCGGCGTTTGCCGGGCAGGGACAATCAGGAGAGGGACACTCCGGTCATAGCCATCTTGACGGGGAGGTCACTACGACCAACCCCAATTTGTCGGTGGAATCGACAAACGGTTCAGGAATAGATTTCTATGCTTGATGCAATCCCGAGTAAGTTTATGATATCGAACAAGTTTGAGACTAGGGTGGACAAGGGATGGCTGACGATAACGAATTGACGCTAAAAGACCCGGCTGCGGGCAAGAAAAAGAAGCTGATTATTATCATTGCCCTGGCGGTCATTTTGCTGGGCGGTGGTGGAGCTGGCGCCTGGCTTATGCTGTCCGGCTCGGATACCCCCCCTGCCGAAGCGGCGGAGGGTGCTGAGGCCAAACCCAAGGTGGAAGCACCCCAGCCATCCCTTTATGTCGGGATGCCGCGTCCCTTTGTCTTCAACGTCGCGGGAGCCCAGCGGGATCGACTGGTGCAGATCAAGATCCAGCTGATGGTGCGCGGCACCGCCGACGAGACGCTGGCCAAACAGAATATACCCCTGATTGAAGGCACCTTGCTGCGGGTGTTCAGTGCAGCCAGTGCCGAACAGCTGATGACCTTTGAAGGCAAGGAGAAGCTGCGCAAGGATTCACTGGAAGAGTGCCGTCGGGTGCTTAAGGACCTGGTCTCTTCCCCCGTTATCGAACAAGTGCTGTTTACCGGCTTTGTAATGCAGTAGGTGAAGCGTGAGCGATCTGTTAAGTCAGGACGAAATTGATGCCCTCTTGCACGGTGTCGATGATGTCGAAGAGGAAGAGATAGGCGGCGCCGGAGACCCCGGCGTTGCCCAGTTTGACTTCTCTTCCCAGGACCGCATCGTCCGTGGCCGGATGCCGACCCTGGAGCTGGTGAACGAACGTTTTGCTCGCCACATGCGGATCAGCCTGTTCAACATGATGCGTCGTACCGCCGAGGTCTCCATCAACGGGGTGCAGATGCTGAAGTTTGGTGAGTATGTTCACACCCTGTTCGTGCCGACCAGCCTCAATATGGTGCGTTTCCGGCCATTGAAAGGAACCGCACTCATCACCATGGAGGCACGACTGGTTTTCATCCTGGTGGAGAACTTCTTCGGTGGTGACGGGCGCTACCACGCCAAGATTGAGGGGCGCGAGTTCACGCCGACCGAGCGACGGATCATCCAGATGCTGCTCAAACTGGTGTTTGAGGATTACAAGGATGCCTGGGCGCCGGTGATGGACGTAGGGTTCGAGTATCTCGACTCTGAAGTGAACCCGGCGATGGCCAACATCGTCAGCCCGACCGAAGTGATTGTGGTGAGCTCGTTTCACATCGAACTCGATGGTGGCGGCGGCGATTTCCACGTGGCCATGCCCTACTCCATGCTGGAGCCGATCCGTGAACTGCTCGATGCCGGTGTACAGAGTGACAAGGGTGACACAGACGTGCGCTGGAGCAAGGCACTTCGTGACGAGATCATGGATGTAAAGGTCGAGTTGAGGGCCAAACTGCTGGAGACCGAACTCACTCTGCGTGAACTGATGGAGCTGCAGCCGGGAGATATTATTCCGGTCGACATGCCCGAACATTTGCTGGTCTACGTGGAAGATTTGCCCACCTTCCATGCCAAGATGGGGCGGACCAAGGAGAATGTGGCACTCAAGATCACCGACAAGCTCAAGCGCCCGGAAGGGGTCAAGACCGAGATGCATCTGGTGACCCGGGGTGGTGTACGTATCGATGGTGAGGCCGAGCTTGAAGAGCTTGAGCGCAGCATCGAAGAACAACAGCGTTAATCGACGGTTTGCAGTTATTGATCGTCACGAAGTGGTATAAGGAAACAAGATGAGCGGAACAGAGGAAGAGGATCTGATGGCTGATGCCTGGGCGGCAGCACTGGAGGAGCAGGTGACGGCGGAAGCCAAACCGGCCCCGCTGGAAGAGCTCAAGGACGATGCCCCTATCAGTGCCGAGGAGCGGCGCAAGCTTGACACCATTCTGGATATTCCGGTCACCATCTCGATGGAGGTCGGTCGCAGCCAGATTAGCATTCGTAACCTGCTGCAGCTCAACCAGGGCTCGGTCGTGGAGCTGGATAGGGTGGCGGGCGAGCCCCTCGACGTGCTGGTTAACGGTACCCTGATCGCTCACGGCGAGGTGGTGGTGGTGAACGACAAGTTCGGTATTCGCCTGACCGACGTCATCAGCCAGATTGAACGGATTAAGAAACTCAAATGATGCGTCTGCTGCTGTTGTGGCTGCCATTGCCGGTGTTTGCCGAGGTGGGGGGGGCCGCCAACCCTCCCAGCCTGAGTTCCTGGCTGCTCTCCAGCCTGATGGTGATCGGGCTTATTCTGGTGCTGGGTTTCTTGCTCAAGAAGAGCAAAATTGCCACCGCCATGGGGGGCGGGCAGATGAGAGTGATTGCTACGCTGCCTGTGGGCTACAAGGAGAAGTTGCTGGTGGTCAAGGTGGGTGAGCAGCAGCTGCTGGTCGGCGTAACGCCGCAGCAGGTCAACTTTCTCTATCGGCTGGAGGAGCCGCTGGACGAACAGCAGCCGCAGGCATTTTCCCAGCAGCTGGGTAAGTTGATGGGCAAACATGAAAAAAACTAACGGCTTGTTGTGGCAAAGCGGATTGCTGGCTAGCCTGTTGATTTCGCTGTTTTGCGCCTGGCCTGCGTTGGCGCAGGACGGCATGTCGGCAGTGACCGTCAAGACCATGGGGGATGGCTCTCAGGAGTACAGCCTGACCCTGCAGGTGCTGGCGTTGATGACGGCACTTTCATTCCTGCCGGCAATGGTCATCATGATGACCTCGTTTACCCGTATCATCATAGTGTTGGGTATCTTGCGTCAGGCGATCGGTCTGCAACAGAGCCCCTCCAATCAGGTGTTGATCGGCATCGCCCTGTTCATGTCGTTCTTCATCATGTCGCCTGTGCTGGATCGCATAAATGACGAGGCACTGCAGCCCTATCTGGCCGAAACCATTGAGGCCAAGGAGGCGCTGGAACGGGCTGAATTGCCCATCCACCAGTTCATGCTGGCCCAGACCCGGATCAAGGATCTCAATACTTTTATGGAGATCGCCAACGTGCAGGTGGAGAAGCCTGCCGATGTGCCGCTGCGGGTGCTGATCCCGGCCTTTGTCACCAGCGAACTGAAAACAGCCTTCCAGATTGGCTTTATGCTGTTCTTGCCGTTTCTGGTCATCGATCTGGTGGTCGCCAGTATCTTGATGGCGATGGGGATGATGATGCTCTCGCCGATGATCGTCTCGTTGCCTTTCAAACTGATGCTGTTTGTGATGGTGGATGGCTGGAACCTGATCCTGGGTTCGCTGGCCAACAGTTTCGGACTGGGTGCCGGTTAACCGGTCCCATGCAAGGAGCCCGAACATGAGTCCAGAAACCTTTGTCGATGTATTTCGTGAGGCGCTCTGGCTGGTCAATATCATGGTCAGCGCCGTGATCCTGCCCAGCCTCGCTATCGGGTTGGTGGTAGCCATCTTTCAGGCCGCCACCTCCATCAACGAACAGACCTTGAGCTTTCTGCCCCGTCTCATCGTGACCCTTTTGGCCCTAGGGATTGGTGCTCACTGGGGAATGCAGAGTCTGATGGACTTCTTCATCCTGATGGTCAATCAAATTCCCGAGGTGGTGGGGTGACCTATACCACCGCTCTGATCATGGAGTGGTTGTCGTCCATTCTCTGGCCACTGGCTAGAATAAGCAGCCTTTTCATGGTGATGGCGGTATTTGGCAGCCGGCTGGTCGCCGCTCGGATCAGGTTGGGGCTGGCGGTAGCCGTGACGTTTCTGGTTGCTCCTCTGCTCCCTCCCATGCCCCCAGTGGAGCTCTTCTCTGCCGGCAGTTTTCTGGTCTTGGGCCAGCAGCTGCTGATCGGTATTGCGCTGGGGTTGATGACCCAGTTTCTGATGGAAAGCTTCGTGATGGCGGGGCAGGTGATAGCCATGCAAACCAGTCTGGGTTTTGCCACCCTGGTGGATCCGATGAATGGCCAGTCGGCCCCTGTGGTCGGTCAGTTTTATCTGATGCTGGCGACTCTGGTATTTCTGGCGCTTGATGGTCATCTGGTGATGCTACGCCTGGTTATCCTCAGTTTTGAGACGCTACCCATCTCCGATAGCGGTCTGTCACTCTCTTCTATGCAAACCCTGAGCGCGTTCCTGGGGGTCATGTATCAGGCCTCGCTGGTGATGGCCCTCTCTGCCATCGTGGCGCTGTTGCTTATCAACTTCGCTTTTGGCGTGATGACCCGGGCAGCCCCCCAGCTCAATATTTTCAGTATCGGTTTTGCCGTCAGCATGATGTCGGGTTTGCTTATCCTCTGGCTTACGATCGGCGGGTTCCTCGGTCATTTCGACACCTTGTGGGAGCGGGTGCAGGAGGTCAGTTGCGAGCTGATTGACACCCAATGTTTCGGAGGTGTCAATGGCTGATACCGACCAGGAACGTACCGAACAACCCACGGGCAAACGACTGCAACAGGCCCGTGAAAAAGGGCAGATTGCACGTTCAAAGGAGCTGGGAACAGCCAGTGTGCTGTTGTCAGCCGTATTTGGCCTGCTGTTTATCAAGGGTTACCTGGCGAACGCCATGCTCAAGGTGGTGACCATGGGCTTCACGCTGAACAGAGAGCAGGCTTTCGATCCCAATGCCATGGTTGCCATGGTGCCGGCGCTGCTGGGGGAACTGGTATTTCCGCTCGGATTGCTATTCGCTCTGGTCGCTATTGCAGCTTTTATCGGCAATATCCTGATGGGGGGGATGAACTTCTCCACTGAAGCAATGATGCCGAAATTCAGCAAGATGAGCCCCATCAGCGGGTTCAAGCGGATGTTTGGGGTGCAGTCACTGATTGAGCTGGTCAAGTCCATCGCCAAGGTGGTGTTCATCACCCTGTTTGCCTGGTGGATGCTCTCCAGCCAGTTTGATCATCTGCTCAACCTCTCCATGGAGGGATTCCCCGGTGGGATTATAGATGCCCTCGACCTTTTTTTGTGGATGCTGATTATTCTTTGCTGTGCCCTGTTGCCTATTGTGGCCATCGATGTGCCGTTCCAAAAATGGAACCATATGCGTCAGCTCAAGATGACCAAGCAGGAGGTGAAGGACGAGTTCAAGGATAGCGAGGGTAAACCCGAGGTAAAGGGCAAGATCCGCCAGTTGCAGATGCAGATGGCGATGCGCCGGATGATGGGGGATGTACCCAAGGCTGATGTGGTGATCACCAACCCGACTCACTACTCGGTAGCGCTCAAGTATGATGCGGGCAAACCCGGTGCTGCGCCCAAGGTCTTGGCCAAGGGAACTGATGAAATTGCAATGAAGATCAGGGAGATAGCTAGAGAATACGAGATACCCATCATGCCGTCACCGGCCTTGACCCGGGCTATCTACCACTCTACCGAGTTGGGCCACGAGATCCCGGAAGGGTTGTTTGCGGCAGTTGCCCAGGTTCTGGCCTATGTCTTCCAGCTCAAGAAATTCCGCCGTGGCCAGGGGCGCCGTCCTCAGCCGCTGGCTAAAGATCTGCCCATTCCGACCGAATATCGCAAATGACAAAGTTCTGACGTTGTCAAAATAAATTCATTGCATTTCAATGTGTTGCATTGTTGGCTTAATGTTTGCTTTAATCTGGCACCAGCAGGTTGACATTGAGAAGAGCGATGGAATTCAAGGCAGTATTGGGCCAGTTAAAACAGTCTCGGGGAGTATTGAGCAAAGGCCTTGGTACCCCTCTGCTGGTATTGGCCGCGCTCGGCATGGTGGTGTTGCCCATCCCGCCACTGATGCTGGATGTGCTCTTCTCCTTCAACATTGCGCTCTCTATCGTGGTGCTGCTGGTATCCGTCTATACCCGGCGCCCCCTCGAATTTGCTGCTTTCCCGACCGTATTGCTGCTGGCCACCTTGCTGCGGCTGGCATTGAACGTGGCCTCGACCCGGGTGGTGTTGCTGGAAGGTCACAATGGCAGTGCAGCGGCAGGCCATGTGATCGAGGCATTCGGTAATGTGGTGATCGGCGGTAACTATGCAGTCGGCATCATCGTCTTTACTATCCTGATGATCATCAACTTTGTGGTTATCACCAAGGGGGCCGGGCGGATCGCGGAAGTGAGCGCCCGTTTTACTCTGGATGCGATGCCGGGCAAACAGATGGCCATCGATGCTGATTTGAATGCCGGCCTCATCAACCAGGAAGAGGCGAAGAAGCGTCGCCAGGATGTGACCCAGGAAGCGGACTTCTATGGCTCTATGGATGGTGCTTCCAAGTTCGTCAAAGGGGATGCCATTGCGGGCATCATGATCCTCTTCATCAACATCATCGGCGGCTTTATCATCGGGATGATGCAGCATCATCTTACCTTCAGGGAGTCTGCCGAGATCTATACCCTGCTGGCGATAGGTGACGGTCTGGTGGCGCAGATCCCCTCCCTGTTGCTCTCTATCGCCGCCGCCATCATAGTGACCCGTCAGAATACCGATCAGGATATGGGCACGGCGGTATTGGGCCAACTGTTCGACAATCCCAAGGCCTTGATCATCTCTGCCGGTATCCTGCTGATGATGGGACTGGTGCCGGGGATGCCGCACTTCGCCTTCCTGAGTCTGGGGGCGATCGCTGCCGCTGGAGCCTGGTGGCTGCTGCGCCGCGAGAAGCTGGCGGTAGCCAAAGCAGCCAGCGGCGAGTTGATGCCGACCAGTACTGACCAGCCATCGCATGAACAGAAAGAGTTGAGCTGGGACGATGTGATGCCGGTAGACATCATCGGGCTGGAAGTGGGTTACCAGCTAATCCCGCTGGTGGATCGCAATCAGGGGGGCGAACTGCTCAACCGGATCAAAGGGGTGCGCAAGAAACTCTCGCAAGAACTGGGCTTTCTGGTGCCTGCCGTCCACATCCGCGACAACCTGGATCTGGCACCAAATCAATATCGCATCACCTTGATGGGAGTCAGTACCGGCGAGGCCAGCGTCTACCATGATAAAGAGATGGCCATCAACCCGGGGCAGGTATTCGGCCAAATTCAGGGGATTGCTACCCGGGATCCCGCGTTTGGACTTGAAGCAGTGTGGGTAGCCAAGGAGCAGGTGTCACAGGCGCAGACCCTGGGGTATACAGTGGTGGATACTGCGACCGTAGTTGCCACCCATTTGAGTCAGATCTTGACCAACCATGCCTCACTGTTGCTCGGCCATGACGAGGTACAACAACTGCTCGACATGATTGGCAAACACCAGAGCAAGTTGGTCGAAGGGCTGGTGCCGGAAGTGATCAGCATGGGTAACCTTGTGAAGGTATTGCAGAATTTGCTCAATGAAGGGGTGCCAATCCGCGATATGCGCACTATCCTGCAGACCCTGGTTGAATACGCGCCGCGCAGTCCGGATCCGGAAGTGCTCACCGCGGCTTGCCGGATTGCCCTGCGTCGTCTGATTGTGCAGGAGATTGCCGGCCCAGACCCAGAGCTACCGGTGATAACATTGGCACCTGAATTGGAACGTATATTGCATCAATCCCTGCAGGCGGGTGGAGGTGATGGTGCCGGTATTGAGCCGGGTCTGGCGGAGCGAATGCAGCGCTCGCTGGTGGAAGCCACTCAACGACAAGAATTGGAAGGCCAACCGGCCGTGCTTCTGACATCGGGGATCTTGCGCAATACCCTGGCAAAATTTGTCAAGAATGCCATTCCTGGGTTGCGTGTTCTGTCTTATCAGGAAGTGCCCGACGACAAGCAGATCCGCATCGTCAGTGCGGTAGGGCAGAACTAGTTAGCGGAGACGATGGGTGAAGATTAAGCGGTTTTTTGCCAAGGACATGCGAACGGCTCTGGCCGAGGTCAAGGAGACGCTCGGGCCTGACGCTGTCATCATGTCCAACAAGAAGGTCACCGGAGGGGTAGAGATAGTCGCCGCAGTCGATTATCAATCCCAGGTTCCGGGGCCCAAAGATGCGCCGGTTCGCCGTCAGCTGAACGATGAGAGTGTCAATATTTCGTCTGCTGCTCGGCAGATGACCCGCCCCGAGCCCACAAAGGTTCAGGAACAGAACGAACATTATGCCGATACCCTGGCAGCCTTGCTGGCGCGCCAGCAGAAGCTCAAGCCGGGCAATGGGGCGCCAATGGGCAATACCCAATCGGCCGGTCTGGCCGCTGCCAATGCAGCGCCCAGAACATTGGCCGAGCAGGGGCAATGGGGCGCCGCCCCGGAACCTGTCAAGCCCAAAGCCCGGGTTGCCTCCGCCCAGCGTTCTTCTCAACCTGCTCAGCGGGATCAGGAGATGGAGGGGATGCGCAAGGAGATGGCCAGTATCCGCAAATTGCTGGAGCACCAGATCTCCGGTCTGATGTGGCAGGAAGTTGAGCGACGTGAGCCGATGCGGGCTCTGCTGATCAAGGAGCTCAAAAAGATGGGCTTTGACGATGCGTTTGCCGATCAACTGGCGGGGCTGATCCCTGAAGACATGCCCATCCATCAGGCGATGGCCCAGTTGGCGGAAGTGTTGACGGCTCAGCTCAAGATCAGCGAGGACGAGATTTTACGTCAGGGGGGCGCCGTTGCCCTGCTGGGGCCGACCGGGGTGGGCAAGACCACCACCATCGCCAAATTAGCCGCCCGTTTTGCCATGAAGTATGGTGCCGAGCAGGTGGCCCTTATCACCACTGACAACTACCGGATCGGTGCTCATGAGCAATTACAGACTTATGGCCGGATCATGGGCTGTCCGGTACGTCAGGTGCGTGATGCCGAAGAGCTGGCCAATGCCCTCTATCAGTTCCGCCACCGTCGGCTGGTATTGATCGATACGGCAGGCGTGGGGCAGCGGGATATCCGGCTGACCGAGCAGCTCGATACCCTGGTCAAGAATGCCAAGGTGAGGATCCGCAGCTATCTGGTGATGTCGGCAACCTCCCAGCGTCGGGTAATGCAGGAAGCGGTTGACCATTTCCGGCGCATTCCCTTGAGCGGCTGCATACTTACAAAGTTGGATGAGAGTCTGAATCTGGGCGAAGTAATTAACGTGTGTATCCAGAATGCCTTGCCTATCAGTTACATCACGGATGGGCAGCGGGTTCCGGAAGATATTCAGGTTGCCAATGCGGCGCAGCTTGTCGGCGCGGCCATGGGCTCGCTGGAGCGAGAAACAGAAGAGCCCTATTTCTGGGGCACAGGCTTTGGCGAGGCCGAAGATTCGGAGTTTTATGAGTAACATGTATATGGATCAGGCGAGTGGTCTGCGCAAAATGCGTCAAAACAATCGAGTAAAAGTGATCGCCGTTTCCGGTGGTAAAGGTGGCGTGGGCAAGACCAACGTGACCCTGAACGTGGCCGGAGCCATGGCGGCCCAAGGCAAACGGGTAATGGTGCTGGATGCTGACCTTGGTCTGGCCAACGTCGACGTCATGCTGGGGCTGCGGGTTCATCGCAATCTCTCTCACGTGCTGGCAGGTGAGTGCACTATCGACGACATTATCGTTGAGGGACCGTATGGGATGATGATTGTGCCTGCAACCTCGGGGACCCAGTCCATGGTCGAGCTTTCACCGGTACAACATGCCGGACTGATCCGCGCCTTCAGCGAGATGAAGACCCAGGTCGATATTCTGATGGTGGATACGGCGGCGGGGATCTCGGACATGGTGTTGAGTTTCACCCGTGCTGCGCAGGACATCATGGTGGTGGTGTGTGACGAGCCGACTTCCATTACCGATGCCTATGCCCTCATCAAGATCCTCTCCAAAGAGCACGGTGTATTTCGCTTCAAGGTAGTGGCAAATATGGTGCGCAGCCTGCGTGAAGGGCAGGAGCTTTTTGCCAAGCTGACCCGGGTAACCGATCGTTTCCTCGATACGTCACTGGAACTGGTTGCCTGCGTGCCTTATGACACCAATCTGCGTGCAGCCGTGCGCAAGCAGAAACTGATTGTCGAGGCGTTTCCCAAGTCGCCGGCGGCTTTGGCTTTCCGCGCATTGGCCAACAAAGCAGCTAGCTGGCCGGTACCAAACCAGCCTGGCGGTCATCTGGAGTTTTTCCTGGAGAATCTGTTGCAGACTCAGGCCACCACACAGGAAGGTTCCCGTGAATAAAGCCCAAGCGTACTTGCGTCATCAGGATTCCTATCTGCTGGTAGAGCGCCATGCTCCACTGGTCAAGCGGATTGCCCAGCATTTGCTGGCTCGCCTGCCAAGCAGTGTCTTGCTGGATGACCTGATACAGGCAGGTATGATTGGGCTGCTCGAAGCGTCACGGAACTTTGATGGTAGCAAGGGAGCCAGTTTCGAGACCTATGCCGGGATCCGTATCCGTGGTGCCATGCTGGATGAGATCCGGCGTGGTGATTGGGTGCCCCGTTCCGTGCATCGAAACAGCAGAGCGATTGCCGAAGCGATCGAAAATGTGGAGCAAGCCAATGGACGGGATGCTCGCGACGCGGAAGTCGCAGCGCAAATGGGGGTCTCTCTCGCTGATTATCATGTCATGCTGCAGGATGTCTCCTGTGGCAAGATCATCGGTATCGAGGATCTGGGGGTCAGTGAGGATGTGATCGGTAACCCTGATGAAGCTCCGTCAGGCTCGGGGTTTGATGAACTGGCCACAGAACGATTTCAAATTCAACTGTCGGAGCAAATTGGTCGCTTACCGGAGAGAGAAGCCCTGGTTCTCTCTCTTTACTACGATGAAGAGCTGAATTTACGTGAAATTGGCGAGGTTTTGAATGTGAGTGAGTCGCGCGTGAGTCAGATACATAGTCAGGCAATGCACAGACTACGCGCTCGTTTGAGAGATTGGCATCTATAAGTGTTTGTACTGGCTACACTGAGATGAAACTCTAAGGCATAATCCGCATGACACAACCCGTTTTTAGCATCATGTAAGTGAGCCACTGAGGTGGCTATTGAGGAGGGAATTTTGGACAAGAACATGAAAATCCTCATTGTTGACGATTTTTCAACGATGCGCCGGATTATCAAGAACTTGCTTCGCGACCTTGGGTTCAACAATACCCATGAAGCGGATGACGGCAACACAGCATTGCCGATGCTGAAAAATGGTGATTTCCAGTTTGTGGTTACCGACTGGAACATGCCAGGCATGCAAGGTATCGACCTGCTGAAAGCCATTCGTGTCGATGAAAAGCTCAAGCATCTGCCGGTACTGATGGTGACGGCAGAAGCCAAACGCGAGCAGATCATCGAAGCCGCGCAAGCCGGCGTTAACGGTTATATCGTCAAGCCTTTCACTGCAGCAACGCTCAAAGAAAAACTCGACAAAATTTTTGAACGCCTTGGCTAAGGAGCAGCAGGGATGATGGCCAAAACGAAAGCAATGATTTCGCTCGACCAGGCAAGGATGCTTGTTGCTCATCTGGAGCAAGGTGAATTCGAGCTGGCCGATGAACTGCTTGCCAATGTATGTGCCCCCAACGCAGCCGATCTGTTTGAAAAAGTTGGTCAGCTGACCCGACAACTGCATAACTCACTTCAAGAATTTCGTCTCGACCCCCGAATTCCCGATTTGGCCACCCATGACATTCCCGATGCGAGGGAGCGCCTCAATTACGTCATAGATATGACCGACAAGGCTGCTAATCGCACCATGGATGCGGTAGAGGCCAGTCTGCCAATAGCGGATCGCCTGAATGATAATATCCAGCTGGTGATGCCCAACTGGAATGCACTGATGTCCAGAGATATGAGCGTGGGGCAGTTTAAGTCCTTATGCCATCAACTTGATGATTTCATTAAGGCTTCTGAGTCAGATGCCGATAAGTTACGACAACTGCTGACAGAAATTCTGATGGCACAAGACTTTCAGGATTTGACAGGCCAGATGATCCGCAAGGTCATAAAACTGGTTCAGGAAGTTGAAACAAAATTAATAGAAATGCTGACTATGTTTGGTGAGGCTGCAGCTGAGCATTCAACTCGTACTCTCCCTGTGAACGGGATTGAAGCCGAAGGCCCAATCATGAATCCAGAGGCGCGTGCCGATGTAGTCAATGGTCAGGATGATGTGGACGATCTGCTGTCTAGCTTGGGATTCTAATGGAGTGACGCATGGCCTTCGAAGTTGATGAAGACATACTGCAAGACTTTCTGGTCGAAGCATCCGAAATATTGGAACAGTTGTCTGAGCAACTGGTCGACTTGGAAAAGCGGCCTGATGACAAGAATCTGTTAAATGCCATCTTTCGCGGTTTCCATACCGTAAAAGGTGGTGCCGGTTTCCTGTCTTTGGGGGAGTTGGTTGACGTATGCCACGGCGCTGAAAACGTATTTGATATCTTGCGTAATGGCAAGCGAACCGTGACTGCCGAACTGATGGACGTGATCCTGCAAGCGCTGGACGCCATAAACGTCATGTTCGCCCAAGTACAAAACCGTGAAGCGCCAAGTCCTGCGTCTGATGATCTGCTCCATGACCTCCACGAGTTGTGCAAGCCTGAAGGAGAAGAGCAACTCCGAACCGCGACAAGTGGCGCTATTGCCATGGAGCAGGAGGCTGTCACTCCTGTTGTTGAGGTTGTCTCCGACCCCGAGGTTGTTGAACCGATAAACCAGGCCAGCGATCCTGCTCCTGTTAACGGGGGCGGATCCATAGACGAGATTTCAGCTGATGAATTCGAGCGTCTGCTGGATGAGCTGCATGGCGTGGGGGGCACACCAACCAAGAGTGCGGCAGGAGCGACTGTTGCTGGCGAATCTGGCGATATAACCGATGATGAGTTTGAGGCCTTGCTGGATCAACTCCATGGTCAGGGACAGCACATGGGGGCGCCAGAGGTGAATCCTCTGAAGTCGGTGCAAAAAGAGGTGGACGAGCTTATCGATGATGATGAGTTTGAACGCCTGCTTGATGAATTGCATGGTCGTGGCCAAGGTCCTCAGAGTAGTATGGCACCTGCCGCACCTGCCGCACCTGCCGCACCTGCCGCACCTGCCGCACCTGCCGCACCTGCCGCACCTGCCGCGGTGACTGCGCCCAAACCGACAACACCTGTAGCCAAACCTGCACAGGCTGACCCCGCAAAACCTGCCGAAGCAGCCAAGGCATCAGCGCCTGCCGCCAAGGCTACGCCAGCTCCTGCCGAAAACAGTGCAGTGCAAAGCGATACGACGGTGCGGGTGGATACCAAGACCCTTGATGTCATTATGAACATGGTAGGTGAGTTGGTACTGGTTCGTAACCGGCTGGTGAGTCTGGGTATTGCCAGTAATGATGAAGAGATGTCAAAGGCGGTTGCCAATTTGGATGTGGTAACGGCTGACCTGCAAGGTGCGGTGATGAAAACCCGCATGCAGCCAATCAAGAAGGTATTTGGTCGTTTCCCGCGCGTGGTGCGTGATCTGGCCAGAACCCTCAAAAAAGAGATTGAGCTGGTGATGGTTGGGGAAGAGACCGACCTCGACAAAAACCTGGTGGAGGCGCTCGCCGATCCTCTTGTTCACCTTGTTCGCAACTCCTGCGATCACGGGGTCGAAATGCCGGATGTGCGGGAGAAAGCGGGCAAGCCGCGGCAAGGGACGATCACCCTTAGCGCCTCCCAGCAAGGCGATCATATCCTGCTTTGCATTGAGGATGATGGCGCCGGGATGGACCCAGAAAAACTCAAGTCTATTGCCATCAGCCGCGGTGTGCTGGATGCAGATACTGCCGCGCGCATGAGTGATAACGATGCCTATAACCTGATCTTTGCCCCCGGATTTTCGACCAAGTCCGAGATCTCCGATATCTCTGGCCGTGGTGTCGGAATGGACGTGGTTAAAACCAGTATTGTCAGCCTCAATGGGTCAGTGCACATCGATTCTACTTGGGGGAAAGGCACCCGTCTCGAAATCAAGGTTCCGTTGACGCTAGCCATTCTGCCGACCCTGATGGTTGAAGTGGGTGAGCAGACCTTCGCTCTTCCCCTTGGTTGTGTGAACGAGATTTTCCATCTGGATCTGAAAAAGGCCAATATGGTCGATGGGCAGCTCACTATCATAGTGCGTGATAAGGCGATTCCCCTCTTTTATCTACACAAGTGGTTGATCCGTGGCACCAACAAGCGTTCACGTCAGGATACCGGGCATGTGGTTATCGTGCAGATTGGCACTCAGCAAATCGGGTTTGTGGTAGACAGCTTGATTGGTCAAGAAGAGGTGGTGATCAAGCCGCTCGATAATCTGCTGCAAGGCACCCCGGGGATGGCTGGTGCAACCATTACCAGCGATGGCGGTATTGCCCTTATTCTGGATGTACCGAGTCTGCTCAAAGCATATGCGCGTAGACATTAATCGCTCAGGCCCAAGGAGTTAGAAAAACAACAATGGCAGTCAAGGTATTAGTTGTCGACGATTCGAGCTTCTTTCGCCGTCGGGTGAGCGAGATCATCAATCAGGATCCCATGCTGACGGTGATTGATACGGCCCAGAATGGACGTGAGGCGGTGGACAAGGCCATGTCGCTGCGCCCTGATGTGATCACCATGGACATCGAGATGCCCGTGATGGATGGTATCAGTGCAGTGCGGGAGATAATGGCCAAGTGCCCAACTCCCATTCTGATGTTCTCCTCACTGACTCATGAAGGCGCCAAGGCAACGCTGGATGCACTGGACGCCGGTGCTCTTGACTTCTTGCCCAAAAAATTTGAAGACATTGCCAGAGACAAGGACGAGGCGGTCAGACTGTTGCAACAACGGGTGAAGGAAATTTCCCGCAAGCGCTTCCTGATGACATCCGCTGCTCGCCCCAAAGCATCTGAACCGGTTCGTCCGCTAGGTAGCACAGCCGCCAGAGCTCCTGAGCGTCAGTCTGAGCTGCAACGCACTGTACCAAGTGCCTCATTCAAGCGAAGTGGCAAGAGTTATCAGTTGGTGGCGATCGGGACTTCTACCGGCGGCCCGGTAGCCTTGCAAAATGTGCTGACCAAGTTGCCGGGGGATTTTCCTCACCCAATCTTGCTTATCCAGCATATGCCAGCTACCTTCACCGCTGCTTTTGCTGCCCGTCTGAACGGATTATGCCAGATAGGTGTCAAGGAGGCCGAGGATGGAGACGTCCTCAAACCGGGCCATGCCTACCTGGCTCCCGGTGGCAAGCAGATGCTGTTGGAAGGACGTGGCGCAGGCGCCCGTATTCGCATCGTTGATGGCAACGACAAGGTAAATTACAAGCCTTGTGTGGACATTACCTTTGCCTCTGCGGCCAAGACCTATGCCGACAAGGTATTGGCGATTGTGCTAACCGGTATGGGGGCTGATGGCCGTGATGGTGCCAGACTGCTGAAAGAGCAGGGCTCTACAATCTGGGCTCAGGATGAGGCTTCCTGCGTGGTATATGGCATGCCTCAAGCGGTTGCCAAGGCAGGTATTGCCAGTGAATCACTTCCTCTGGACAAGGTGGCCCAGCGTATTCTGGTTGAGTTGGGGCGCTAATCATGGGCTTGCTCGGTCTGCTCCTCGCACTGGGGGCTATTGCTATTGCCCAGCTGTGGCATGGTGGCTCCCTGTTGACGTTGTTGGACGGGCCTGCTTTTCTCATTGTTCTTGGCGGTACGGTTGGTGCCGTTACATTGCAGACCCCTGCCAAGTTTGTTTTGCTGGCATTGCGCCAGTGTCTATGGATTTTCAATCCGCCACGGCAGGATCTCTCTGCCCAGGCTGAACGGCTACAATCCTGGGCTGCCTTTGCACGCCAGCAGGGGCTGCTGGCCCTCGAAAATCAGGCTGAACAGGAGGAGGACCATTTTACCCGCCAAGGGTTGAACATGATTGTCGATGGTGTCTCCACGGAGGATATTCGCATGTTGCTCGAAGCCGATATCGATATCGAGCAGGAGCGTAATGAACATGCGGCCCGGGTGTTCGAAGCCATGGGGGGATATAGTCCGACTATCGGGATTATCGGCGCTGTCTTGGGTCTTATCCAGGCCATGTTTCATCTTGAAGAGCCATCTGCCCTGGGGGCTGGCATCGCAGTGGCATTTGTGGCAACCATCTATGGTGTCGGGTTTGCCAACTTGATCTATCTACCGATAGCCAACCGGTTGCGAGCGTTTCACTATCACTATGCACTGTTTCAGGAGATGACCCTGGAAGGGCTGTTAGCCATCGCCCATGGTGAGAATGGTTTACAGGTTGAACGTCGGCTCAGGGCCTATTTGAAAGGAGAATAGCCATGCGCAAGCGCTATCGTTTGCACTTGCAGGGGCGTGAGCACCTTGACCGCTGGCTGGTCTCCTATGCCGATTACATGACGCTGATATTTGCTCTGTTCGTGGTGCTCTACTCTGTTGCGCTGGTGAACAAGGACAAATATCGTGCGGTGATAGATGGCATGAGTCAGGCGTTCAGTGTCATGCAGTCTCGCAGTGATGGTCTGCTGGAGGGGCAGGGCAATTCACTGTTGGAGAATGCTGTTTCTGCCTCCCCCTTGTTGCTGGAAAGCGCAACGTCCCCCTCTCCTTCACTTGCTCCCATTTCTGGTGTCCCTGTGCTGCAAGATGGCACGACACTTGCCAAACTTGATATGCAGTTGCAAGAGAGCATGGGGTCACTGGTGGATGCCGGGATAGTCAAAATGACGCAAGACGAGAACTGGCTGACTGTGGAACTCAGTTCAGGTCTGCTGTTTGGCAGTGGCAGCGCCTTTATGGGACCGAATGCTGCACCGGTAATCAATACTCTTTCAAGTATTCTCAAACCGGTCGATAACTATGTAAGGGTTCGGGGATATACAGATAACCAACAGATAAATAATGAAATTTATCGTTCTAATTGGGCGCTTTCTGCTGCGAGGGCCGAAGCGGTGCTCAATGGCTTGATTGCTGATGGCATCGCACCCCAGCGTCTGGCCTTTGAAGCATATGGCGAGTTTTCCCCTTTTGCCGATAACAGCACCGAGCAAGGCCGGCTGCAAAATCGCAAGGTTGTGGTCGCAATATCCAAATTCGCCTGGGTGCCGCCAGCTCCTGTGTCGGTAAAGCCCCCGGTGGTTGCCGAGCCGGTTCCTGCGGTGCAGCAGGCGGTGGATGCTGGAGAGATAAAGGTTATCTCTTTGCCCGGTGGCGGCATACGTATAACAACAAGGCAGGATTGATACAGTGATTGTTTGGACGGTTGCCAACCAGAAAGGTGGTGTGGGTAAAACCACCACAGTGGTCTCGCTTGCCGGGATCCTGGCCCAGCGTGGTCAGCGAGTGCTGTTGATTGACACCGATCCTCACGCCTCGCTGACTGCATATCTTGATTTTGATTCAGATCGTCTGGATGGAACCCTCTATGAGTTGTTTCAAGCTGTCAAACCGACAGCCGAGCTTGTCAATAAACTGACGCTCAAGACCAAGTTCGAGAATATCAATTTACTACCCGCATCTATTACCCTGGCGACTCTTGATCGGGTAATGGGAAATCGTGAGGGAATGGGGCTGGTGCTGAAGCGGGCGCTGCTGCGCATTCAGGATCAATATGATTATGTGCTGATCGACTGCCCGCCTGTGCTTGGGGTGATGATGGTCAATGCGCTGGCTGCCTGCGATCGTATTCTTGTGCCGGTTCAGACCGAGTTTCTCGCTCTCAAAGGGTTGGAGCGGATGATGAAGACATTCGAGATCATGCAGCGTTCCAAGCGTGACAAGTTCCGTTATACCGTGATCCCGACTATGTTCGACAAGCGTACCCGGGCCTCACTGATGACCTTGAAATCGATCAAGGATCAATATGGTGAATCGGTGTGGAATGCGGTGATCCCTATTGATACCAAGTTTCGGGATGCCAGCTTGTTGCACATCCCTCCATCCATTTATTCCCCCGGGAGTCGTGGTACCTATGCCTATGAGACGCTGCTCAACCATCTTGATGCCCTTGAACGGCAACGGGTTCATGAGGTGACGGCATGAGAGATACCATTCAAGTACGGGCAATGGATGACTATTTCCACTCCCTGCTGCTCGATGAGCCGCTGGTCATGGATGAGGTGGAAGAGGTTCAATCTGCCCCTGTTTTACAGTTGCAACGTCAGCCCCAGAGTGTCCCCGAGGTGGTCGCTGCGCCTTATTTGGAAAGCGATCCACGGCTTGCCCAGCTCGGTGAGCTATTGGCTCAGGTGGGACAAGTTCAGTTTGAAAATGATGCCTTCACTCAGGAGGTGACACTGACGGCCCCATTGGAGATTGTGGCCGAGGAGTCATTGTTGCCGGTTGAGCCTGAATGGCCTGAGGAGGTGCTGCTGCCCGAAGTTGCAGAGCCCCACACCACCATCTTGACCGAAACTGCGTTGGAGGTTGCTCCGGTAGAAGCCACTGAACCTGTCACTTGGGAGAATATCGATACCGGTAAAGAGTTTCAGGCCCTCTTTTTTGAAGTCGCGGGCGTGACGTTTGCGGTGCCGTTGACCGAGCTTGGTGGTATTCACCAGCTGGGCGAGATCACCTCCCTGTTTGGCCAGCCGGGCTGGTACAAGGGGATCATGACCTCCCGCGAGCAGAAGATGAATGTGGTCGATACCGCCCAGTGGGTCATGCCGGGTCAGCATCTCGAGATGGATGATTACAAGTATCTGATTATGCTGGGTGAATCCCCTTGGGGGCTGGCTTGTCATCATCTCAAAGGGACTGAATTGTTACACCGTGACCAGGTTAAATGGCGCCATCAGGAGGGCAAGCGCCCTTGGTTGGCGGGCATGGTCAAAGAAAAAATGTGTGCCCTGTTACACGTTCGTGAACTGCTCTTGTTGCTGGAGCGTGGGGTTAACATAGAAGGTCGCTGATAACTTCTGCAATCGAGCTGTTTTATTGCTAGTTTTAGCAGTAGACGTTTTCATAAAAGGAATAAAAACATGACAGAAAAGCGCAATATCGCACAGAATCTGGCCGAAGATGAAGTGCTGCAATGGGTAACCTTCCAGCTGGAAAACGAAACCTACGGCATCAATGTGATGCAGGTTCAGGAGGTGTTGCGCTACACCGAAATTGCACCGGTGCCGGGTGCGCCTGAGTACGTACTGGGGATCATCAACCTGCGTGGCAATGTGGTGACTGTCATCGATACCCGTTCCCGTTTCGGTCTGCCTTCCGGCGATGTGAGCGAAAATTCCCGGATTGTGATCATCGAAGCCGAGAAGCAGGTGATCGGCATCATGGTCGACAGCGTGGCGGAAGTGGTTTATCTGCGCTCTTCCGAGATCGATGCGGCACCTGCGGTCGGTACTGAAGAGAGCGCCAAGTTTATTCAGGGGGTGAGCAACCGCGATGGGCAACTGCTGATCCTGGTTGACTTGAACAAGCTGCTCTCCGATGAAGAGTGGGAAGATATCGGTTCCCTCTGATAAGTAAGGTGATGTTTTGATAATCGAGATGGTTGCCTTGGGGATGTCCCTGATTGCCTTGGCGTTTGCCTCTTATATCTGGTTCAAGAGCAAGCGCAGCAAGCAGGAGTCCGAGGCCAGTGTGGCAACCCTGCAAGGTCAGTTGGAAAGCTTGCGCAAGCAGATGATGGAACTCCATTCCGGTGCTATTGGGATGGGGCAGCGTCTGCAGTCGGTGGAAGGGGCGATGCAGCAGGTCAATGAGCGCCAGCAAGAACTGACCATGCAGGATCCCGAACGCAGGCTCTACAGCCGAGCGGCCAAGATGGTCGAGCTGGGCGCCGATCTTGATGAAGTCATGAGTGAGTGCGAGTTGCCAAAGGCAGAGGCTGAGCTCTTGATATCGTTGCGAAAAGGTCGCTCTTGATGATTCAGGAAGGCAATTGCCTTCCTGAATTTTATGGCGTACAGCCGCTTGTCCCCCAGCTACGTTGGGCAGGGGGTTTCTACCGTATTTTCTTTGTGATCCCGGTCGCCAGTCAGTTCAATTGTTGCATCTTTGAAAAGACGTATTCCAATACTGTGTTAAGATGCAGACCGCTTCATTTTCTCTGAAAAAATCCCCATGCTGCTTCAAGTTAACAATCTGAGCTGCGTGCGCGAAGATCGCACTCTGTTTGAACACCTCTCTTTCTCTGTTGCGCCCGGCGATCTGTTGCAAATTGAAGGGCCCAACGGGGTTGGCAAGACCAGCCTGTTGCGATTGTTGACCGGGCTGTCGCAGCCGTTTGCCGGTGAGGTGTGCTGGAATGGGGAGAATATTCGTCACTGTCGTGATGAGTATCATGCCAATCTGCTCTATCTCGGCCATCAGCCCGGTGTCAAAGCGGCGCTGACCCCTTTTGAAAACCTGAAGTTCTACCAGCAGTTACATCACCCGCAGCAAACAGTGATCGACTTGTGGCAGATATTGGCCCGGGTAGGGCTGGCCGGGTTTGAAGAGAACCTGACCGGGCAACTCTCTGCCGGTCAGCAACGCCGGGTGGCCCTGGCCAGACTCTGGCTGTCACAGAAACCGGCACTCTGGATCCTCGATGAGCCCTTTACCGCCATCGACAAGCAAGGGGTCAAGGTGCTCGAGCAGCTCTTTCTGGAACACGCCGAGCGGGGCGGCATGGTGATCCTCACCACCCATCAGGATCTGACCCTGATGCAGGGACGGCTGAAGACTATCTCGTTGACCCCCTTCGCCTCGACATTGCAGGAGTAACGCCATGTTGCGCGCTGTTATGCACCTTATTCACCGTGAACTGCTGATGGCTCTGCGCCAGCGTTCCGATATTCTCAATCCGCTCTGGTTTTTCCTCATCGTCATCACCCTGTTTCCGTTAGGCATTGGCCCAGAGCCCAAACTGCTGGCCCGTATTGCCCCGGGGATCATCTGGGTGGCGGCGCTATTGGCGGCCATGTTGTCGCTGGAACGGCTGTTTCGCGACGACTTTGCCGATGGCGCGCTGGAGCAGATGATGCTGATGCCGCACCCGCTGGGCTTGCTGGCGCTGGCGAAAGTGGTCGCTCACTGGCTGCTGACCGGCTTGCCGCTGCTGCTGATCTCTCCCTTGCTGGCGATTTTGCTGTCGCTGGATATGAACACCTATCTGGCTGTCGTCGCGACGCTGGCACTGGGCACTCCGGTATTGAGTCTGCTCGGCGCGGTCGGGGTTGCGTTGACGGTGGGATTGCGCAAAGGCGGGGTGCTGCTCAGTCTGCTGATCCTGCCGCTCTATATTCCGGTACTGATTTTTGCCACCTCAGCCATCGATGCCGCGGGGATGAGCTTGCCCTATGGCGGGCAGCTTGCCATTCTGGCCGCCATGCTGGTGGGGGCTTTGACACTGACGCCGCTGGCTGTGTCGGCGGCGTTGCGGGTCAGCCTCAACTGATGGCCGTGAGCTGAACCGAATTTGGCTCCGAATGGGGTCTTTTTGCAAAAAATAATGTTGCGATGGATCAAGGAGAGTGCCGCTTATTGCTTTCGGGGTATTTGATGCTGCCCCGTGGTCGGTATGGTAGGCCTCGCCAAACGATTAATAACAAAAAGGTTTTGTGAGCTATGTGGAAATGGTTGCACCCTTATGCCAAACCGGAGCGGGCCTATCAGCTGGCAGGCACGCTGTTGCCCTGGTTTGCGGTGATTAGTCTGCTCTCGTTTGTGATCGGTACTGTCTGGGGCCTCGCGTTTGCGCCAGCGGATTACCAGCAGGGAGATTCGTTCCGGATCATCTATATCCACGTGCCTTCCGCCATTCTCTCCATGGGAGCCTACTCCACCATGGCGGTGGCCGCCTTTATCGGCCTGGTGTGGCAACTGCGGATGGCGGATATGACGGTTGCAGCCATTGCGCCGGTCGGCGCCGTATTTACCTTTATTGCCCTCTTTACCGGTGCCGCCTGGGGCAAGCCGATGTGGGGTACCTGGTGGGTGTGGGATGCGCGGCTCACCTCTGAACTGATCCTGCTGTTTCTCTACCTCGGCGTGATTGCTCTCTACAACGCCTTCAGCGACAAGGTGGTCGCTGGCCGTGCGGCCGGCATTCTGGCACTGGTTGGGGTGATCAACCTGCCCATCATTCACTACTCGGTGGAGTGGTGGAATACCCTGCATCAGGGGGCCACCATCACTAAATTTGACAAACCCTCCATTTCACCCGAGATGCTTTGGCCGCTGCTGATCATGATCCTGGCGTTTGCCGCATTTCTCGGAGCTCTGACCCTGATGCGTTTTCGCAATGAACTCCTGATGCGGGAGTGGCATCGCCCCTGGGTCAAAGAGATTGCAGAGCAGGAGAAGTAAGCATGCACTTTGCCTCTTTCAGTGATTTTATGGCGATGGGCGGTTACGCCTTCTATGTCTGGCTCTCTTTTGGACTGACGCTGGTGTGTCTGGTCGGCATCATCATTTCTACCCGCATGAAAACCCGCAGCCTGCTCGCCGAGTTACGCAACAAGCAGGCGCGTGAGGCCCGTCGCAAGGCGGCCCAGCAGATGGAGAACACCCTATGAATCCGAGACGCAAAAAACGCCTCACTATCATTCTTGCCATCACCCTGGGTCTGGCGACCGTCAGCGGGCTGGTGCTCTACGCCCTCAGTCAGAATATCGACCTCTTCTACACCCCGAGCGAGCTGGTGGAGGGGAAGGGACCGGACAAGATCAAGCCGGAAGAGGGGCAGCGCCTGCGCATCGGTGGATTGGTCGTGCCGGGGTCGGTACAGCGGGATCCCCAGAGCCTCAAGGTTGCCTTCAAGCTGGTGGATAATGGCGGTCATCTGGTGACGGTCGAGTTTGACGGCATTCTGCCAGACTTGTTCCGTGAAGGGCAGGGGATTGTTGCCCAGGGCACTCTCAAGGATGCCACGACCGTAGAGGCGTTCGAGGTGCTGGCCAAGCACGATGAGAACTACATGCCGCCGGAAGTGGCCGATGCCACCAACGGCATGCACTTCAAGCCGGAGTATACCGAGGCGCAGTTGAAGGGAGCCAAGCAGTGATCCCTGTGGTGTTTGCCTTTTCCGCTTTGCCTGCCGTGCGTGGTGCGGCTGTTGTCACCGTTCAATTGAAAGGAATGCCTTCATGATCCCGGAATTAGGTCAGTTTGCGCTGATCCTGGCCTTTGCCACTGCCCTGCTGCTGGGGAGCTACCCACTACTGGGCGCCAGTTGGGGGCGTCTTGGCATGATGTCGGCGGCCCGCCCGCTCGCCTATGCCCAGTTCTTGCTGCTGCTGCTGTCGTTTCTCTGCCTGACCTGGGCCTTTATCGACAACGATTTCACCGTGCAGTATGTGGCCACTAACTCCAACAGCCTGCTGCCGCTGGCCTATCGCATCTCGGCGGTGTGGGGTGCCCACGAAGGTTCCCTGCTGCTGTGGGTACTGACCCTGGGTGGCTGGACTGCGGCGGTGGCCATGTTCAGCCGCCGTCTGCCGCTCGATGCGGTGGCTCGGGTACTCGGCGTGCTGGGGCTGATCTCGGTTGGCTTCACTGCCTTCGTGTTGTTCACCTCCGATCCCTTCACCCGCACCTTGCCCTATTTCCCGGTCGATGGTCGTGACCTCAATCCGCTGCTGCAGGATCCGGGTCTTATCTTCCATCCGCCTATGCTCTACATGGGTTATGTGGGCTTCTCGGTGGCGTTTGCCTTCGCCATTGCCTCGCTGATGACCGGCCGTCTCGATGCGACCTGGGCTCGCTGGTCGCGCCCCTGGACCATGGCGGCCTGGGTATTCCTGACCCTGGGCATCGTGCTCGGTTCCTGGTGGGCTTACTACGAGCTTGGTTGGGGCGGCTGGTGGTTCTGGGATCCGGTAGAAAACGCCTCGTTTATGCCCTGGCTGGCGGGTACCGCTCTGCTTCACTCGCTGGCGGTGAGCGAGAAGCGCGCCACCTTCAAGGCGTGGACCGTGCTGCTGGCCCTCTCTGCCTTCTCGTTGAGCCTGCTGGGTACCTTCCTGGTGCGCTCCGGCGTGCTGGTGTCGGTCCATGCGTTTGCCTCCGACCCGACCCGCGGCCTGTTTATTCTCGGCTTCCTGCTGGCGGTGGTCGGTTCATCCTTGCTGCTGTTTGCCTTTAAAGGCTCGCAGGTGAAGAGCCACGGCAAACACGAGCTGTGGAGCCGCGAGACCCTGCTGCTTTGCAACAACATCATGCTGGTGGCGGGTCTGCTGACCGTGCTGCTCGGTACCTTGCTGCCGCTGGTGCACAAGGAGCTGGGGCTGGGGAGCATTTCCATCGGTACTCCCTTCTTCAACCACATCTACAGCTGGCTGATCATCCCGTTTGCCCTGCTGCTGGGGATTGGCCCGCTGTTTCGCTGGCGTCGTCAGGAGCTGGGGGAACTCAAAAGCAAGGTGGTCGTGGCACTGGTGCTGAGTCTGACCGCAGCCTTGCTGTTGCCGCTGCTCTTTGCCGAAACCTTCAAGCCGTGGGCGGCGGTAGGGATTGGTCTGGGCGCCTGGATCATCGTCACCAGCGCGCAGGAGACCTGGGCGCGAGCGACCCACAAGCACAGCTTTGCAGTCGGTGTGCGCAAGCTTGGCAACAGCCACTGGGCCATGATCCTCGGCCATGTGGGGCTGGCAGTCAGCATCATAGGTATTGCCTGCACCCAGAATTACAGCATCGAGAAGGATCTGCGGATGCAGGCGGGTGATCGGGTGCACTTTGCCGATTACGAGTTCGTCTTTGCCGGGATCAAGGAGAAGAACGGCCCCAACTACGATGGCTTCAAGGGCGTTCTGGAAGTGCACCGCAATGGCAAGCAGGTCGCTCTGCTCAAGCCCGAGAAGCGGATGTACAAGGTGAGCCGGATGCCGATGACCGAAGCGGCCATTGATGCCGGTATCACCCGCGATCTCTATGCGGCGCTGGGGGAACAGCTCGACAACGGAGCCTGGGCGGTGCGGATCTACTACAAGCCGTTCGTGCGCTGGATCTGGTTCGGCGGCGTCTTTATGGCCATTGGTGGCGTACTGGCGATGCTCGACAAGCGTTACCGTTTCGGCCGTCGTGAGGAGGAGGCCAAGGCATGAACAAAAAGACCTGGTTGTTTTTAATCCCCTTTATCGTCTTTTTGCTGGGGGCGGTGTTCCTGTTCAAGGGGCTCTACTCCGATCCCACCAAGCTTGAGTCCGTGATGGTGGGCAAAGAGGTGCCGGTGTTCACCCTGCAGGACATTTACGATCTGAACAAACAGCACGATCGCAGTATCCTGACCGGTCGCCCCATGCTGCTCAACGTTTGGGCCACTTGGTGCCCCACCTGCTACGGCGAGCACACCTACCTCAAACAGCTGGCGGGGCAGGGCATTCCCATCATCGGCATGAACTACAAGGATGAGCGTGACAAGGCGATCAAGTGGCTGGCTGAGCTGGGCAACCCCTATCAGGTCAACCTCTATGATCCGGACGGCATGCTGGGGCTGGATCTCGGGGTATACGGCGCGCCGGAGACCTTCTTTATCGACAGCAAGGGGATCATCCGTTATCGCCACGTGGGGGATATCAACCCCGAGAACTGGGCGTCGACCCTCAAACCCATCTTTGATGCCATGAAGTGAGGGGAGTTTTGATGAGAGTATTTATTGCTTCCCTGCTGCTGTTGCTGGGATGGGTGGTGCAAGCGCCGGCCATGGCCGCTATCGATGTCTACACCTTCGACAACGACAATCAGGAGCAGGTCTTTCGCGAACTGACCAAGGAGCTGCGTTGCCCCAAGTGTCAGAACCAGGATATCGCCGACTCCAATGCTGGGCTGGCCAAGGACTTGCGCGACAAGACCTACCAGATGGTGCGTGAGGGCAAGGATAAAGAGGAGATCGTGGATTACATGGTGGCCCGCTACGGCAACTTTATCCTCTATAACCCGCCCCTGATGGCATCCACCCTGATCCTCTGGCTCGGCCCGCTGATGGTCATCGTCATCGGCCTGGGGGTGGTGGTGATGCGCAGCCGCCGGCCCCCTGCGGTGAAAAAACAACTGGATAACGCACTGAGCGAGGAGGAGCAGCGCCGACTGGCCGAGCTGCTCAAAGAGGAAGAGAAACAATGACCGCTTTTTGGATAGTGATTGCGGGCTTGCTGGTGCTGGTGAGTCTGGCGCTCGTCGTGCCGCTGTGGCGTGGTGAAGGCAAACAGAGCATCAGTCGCTCGGCGCTCAACAAGCAGCTCTATCGCCAGCGGCTGCTGGAGATTGGCGAAGAGCGCGAGCAGGGTGTCCTGGCTGAAGAGTCCGACTCGCTGGTCGAGCTGCAACGAAGTCTCTTGGATGATATCCCTGATGTGGAACAGACTGCCCGCAGTGGCAAGAGTCTGATCTGGATCCCGGGTGTACTGGTGCTGTTGGTGGTGAGTCTGGGGCTCTACTACAAGTTGGGCTCCTGGCAAGAGGTGAGTCGCTGGCAAGATGCCAGCAGCCGTCTTGGCGAGCTGAGCAACCGCATTTTGGTGGAGCGGGATGCCAAGGTGACCGAGCAGGATCTGCTGGATTTCACGCTGGCACTGCGTACCCGCCTCAAGGATGAACCGAACGACTACCGCGGTTGGCTGCTGCTGGGACGCTTGGCGCTGGATGGCAATGATCCCGAGATGGCCAGCGAGGCGCTGGAGCAGGCCTACACGCTGGCTCCCCAGAAGTCACTGGTGGCGGTGCCCTACGCGCAGGCGCTGATGATGACGGGGGATGAGGCGCAAGCGGATGCCTTGTTGCAGGCTGCTATCGCGCAGGATCCGGACAATATCGAAGCGCGTTCCGTCTATGCCTTTATGGCGCTGCAAAAAGAGGACTTCCAGACCGCGTTGGCTCGCTGGCAGGCGATGTTGCCACTGATGGAGAAAGGCACTCCCCGTTATGTGATGGTCGAGCGCTCCATGGAATATGCCCGCGCGCAGCTCAAGCAGCGCGGCATTGAGGTGACGAATTCAGGCGCAGCCAAAGCGGGCGCAGTTGAGGGACAACCGCTGGCGGTGAAGGAGGGGGAATTCCCCATCCACGTCACGTTGGCGGCGGGCATTCAGATGCCGGAAGATGCCCATCTCTTCGTCTTTGCCGTGGTGCCCAACGGGCCGCCCATGCCCATCGCCGTGAAGCGTATCGCAGGGCCAACTCTGCCTGTTACCCTGTCACTCGGGGATGGCGATGCCATGATGGTGGAAGGCAGCAAACTGGCGGCCTATCCGGAGCTGCAGTTCAAGGCACGTCTCTCCCGCGGTGGCAATGTGATGAACAAGGAAGGAGCCTTCGAAGGGGTATCCGTTCCGGTTAAGACGGCCGAGATCCCTACTGCTCCGATTGACATCCGTATCGATCACGCCCTCTAATATGTCCTTTGAATAACCCGGCTCCTTGATAGGGGCCGGGTTATCTATACTTCTGATAAATCAAAATAAAACGTCAGGACAATCATATGTATCTTCGTTCAGGGGCCATATTGGCAGCCCTCTTGCTGGCTGGTTGTGCCGGTGGCCCGCCCAAGCCTGGCCCAGAGAGTCTGGATCTCAATCCCGGTATGAATCGTCCGGGCGCCACCAGTACGGCGGCCGACCCGCGTGATCCCTTCCAGGGAGCAAACCGTGCCATGTGGGCGGTCAATTATGATGTGCTGGAGCCCTATGTAGCACGTCCTGTGGTACATGCTTACGCTCGCTATATTCCGGTGGGGGTGAAGGATGGCATTGCCAACTTTGTTGCCAACTTTGATGAGCCAAGCAGCATGGTGAACCATCTGATCACAGGTGATTTGAAGGGGGCGGGCACCAACCTGGGGCGCTTTACCCTCAACACCACGGTCGGTCTGCTGGGTATCTTCGATGTGGCCAAACATGCAGGCCTCGAGCGTAACAAGCTGGAGATGGACACAGTGCTGGGCAGGGCCGATATCGGTAATGGTGCCTACATCATGGTGCCTGTCTACGGTCCGACCACCACCCGGGAGCTGGTCGGTGACACCATTGATACCATCTATTTCCCCTATGCCTTGCTGACTATCCCGTTAAGGGTTACCCATTGGGTACTGGATGGTTTGGGCAATCGCGCCAAGCTGATCGATCAGGAGCGGATCATCGACAACTCCCTCGACCCCTATGCGCTAACCAAGGACTTTTATCTGCAGTACAGCCAGGGCAAGGTGACGGGCAAGCAGGCTGAGCTGAAAGCGTCTCAGCAAGAGCAGGCCGACGATGCCAATCTGGATGAATACATGGACGAGCTGGACCAGTAAACGGGCTATCTCGATATGTAAAAGGCGCCTGCGGGCGCCTCTTTCATTTACGTAGCCATCTAGATATAAAAAAACGCCCCGCAGTGCGGGGCGTTTTGGCAAGCGAGGCTGATTAGGCAGCCAAGTTCTTGGCCACGAATTCCCAGTTAACCAGAGCCCAGAAGGTTTCCATGTACTTCGGACGCAGGTTGCGGAAGTCGATGTAGTAGGCGTGCTCCCACAGGTCAACGGTCAGCAGCGGGGTGGTACCGGCTTCAGTCAGCGGGCAACCGGCGTTGGAGGTGTTGACGATAGCCAGAGAGCCGTCAGCTTTTTTCACCAGCCAAGTCCAGCTGGAACCGAAGTTGCCGATGGCTGATTTGGTGAAGGCATCTTTGAACTCGGCGAAGGAGCCGAATGCCTTGTTGATGGCATCAGCCAGGGCGCCAGTCGGCTCGCCACCGCCATTCGGGGAGAGGCAGTGCCAGTAGAAGGTGTGGTTCCAGATCTGGGCGGCGTTGTTGAAGATGCCGCCGTTGGAGGTCTTGATGATCTCTTCCAGAGACTTGCCTTCAAACTCGGTACCCGGCACCAGATTGTTCAGGTTGACCACGTAGGTGTTGTGGTGCTTGCCGTGGTGATATTCCAGAGTTTCCTGGGAGATGTGCGGTTCCAGAGCGTTGATTGCATAGGGCAGAGCGGGAAGTTCGAATGCCATTTTCTACTCTCCATTGGCTGGACCGTGCGAAGGCGACGGTTGCAAGACATTGCGTACTCTTTTCTATATGTGAAAAGAGTTGTTTTTAAAATGATGGGGCTGGGTAGCCCAAAGCCAAGGGATTGTAGCAGTATCAAAGATGGCCTAACAACTCTTGATTGGCGCCATGATCGCGATCAATCCTGTGTGGGTTCTTTGCACAATTCGAGCCGGGTCACCCCTTTGTCAGTTTGTGCTCGGGCAAGATTGCAGTAGAATGGCCGCCGAAATCGCTCTAGTGAGGCACCTATGGAAACTATTGAAAAGATTAAGCAGCAGCTGGCTGACAACCCCATCATCATCTACATGAAGGGCTCCCCCAAGCTACCCAGCTGTGGCTTCTCTGCCCAGGCCTCCCAGGCTCTGATGTCCTGCGGCGAGCCGTTTGCCTACGTTGATATCCTGCAGAATCCGGATATCCGCGCCGAATTGCCAAAATTCGCCAACTGGCCGACCTTCCCGCAACTGTGGGTTGAAGGTGAGCTGATCGGTGGCTGTGACATCATGATCGAGATGTTCCAGGCTGGCGAGCTGCAGGCCCTGATCAAGGAAACTGCCGCCAAGTACAAGCAGGATGACGCTGCTGCTGAATAAGCGGATGTTCATATCGCTGAAAAGGGAGTCATTGTGGCTCCCTTTATTATTTGCTGGCGACGAAAGCAGTACACAGTCCCCCATCGGGAGTGAGCCAGCAAACCAAAACAGAGCGGCTGCCAAGGCAGCCGCTTTTTCTATCTGGTCATCGGGCAGATCAGGCGATCCGTTCGATACGGGCCATGTAGAAACCGTCGAAGCCGGTCTCGGACGGGCTCACAGTGTGATCGTCACGCAGACGGAAGTTTTCGTTGGCGGCGAGGAACTTGTCCACCTGCTGGCGGTTCTCCTCGGGCAGGATGGAGCAGGTAGCGTAAACCAGCATGCCGCCCACTTTCACCATCTGGCTGTAGCGCTGCAGGATCTCTTCCTGCAGCGCGACCAGCACCGGCAGACGCTCGGCGGTATCGCGCCACTTGGCATCCGGATTGCGCTTGAGTACGCCAAGACCGGAGCAGGGCACGTCCAGCAGTACACGGTCGGCGCTCTCTTTGAGGCGCTTGACGGTCTTGCTGCTGGTGATGACCCGGGTCTCCACGTTGTGGGCACCGGCGCGACGAGCGCGTTGCTTGAGGTTCTCCAGTTTCCACTCTTCCACATCCATTGCCAGCAAACGGCCTTTGCCCTGCATCATGGCGGCGATATGCAGGGTCTTGCCACCGGCACCGGCGCAGGCGTCGATAACGCGCATGCCTGGGGCAACTTCCAGCGCAGCAGCAACCAGCTGGGAGCCTGCGTCCTGCTGTTCGAAGCAACCATCGGCAAAGGCCTTGGTGCGGAACAGGGCTGCGTCGGAGGTGACTTGCAGGGCAGTCTCCACACCTTCAACCGGAATTGTGGTGACATGCTCTTTGGCCAGAATGGCTTGCAGCTCATCACGGGTGCACTTGAGGGTGTTGACCCGCAGGTAGCGCTTGGGCATCCAGGCCAGGGCAGCACGCTCGGCAGGCCAGGCTTCACCCAGCTGCTCGCTACCCAGTTTCTCCAGCCAGCTCGGGCAACCATCCATCAATACCGGGTTCTTCTTTGCCTCGGTCAGACGGCGGCGGAATGCTTCCTCATTGAAGCGATCCAGGGTCGGGTTGTTGGGCTGGGCAATTTTGTGGAAGGCGTGCCAGCTGTGCAGCAGTGGCCAGACATTCTTCTCGGCCTGACGCACCTGAATACCTGTCAGAGCACAGTAGAGGCTCAGCCGACGCAACAGGTCGCCGGTGACCAGGGCAATCCTTGCCTGTTCTTGCGGTTTGAGTTCGATGCCTGAGAAGTGACGGGCATAGGCACGGTCGAGGGTAAGACCCTGACCGAGCACATCGTCAATAATGGCAACGACCAGATCCCCGAAACGGGGCAACAGTGGGGATTTGAGCATGAGATTAACCTTGGCCAGATAAAGATGAACTGCACCTTTGTGAAGAGGGGCTGTTCTAAAATTGACAAATCCGCGCAATGATAGGGGTTAGACGGGGTTGGCGCAACACTCCCACTCGGGAATGGTGGAAAGGGTTGCTTCAGCTTTGTATTGATGTGGCCGAATAAAAATAAAGTACAGGCCGCAATTCAGGCGATTGCATTAATACAGGGACTAAAAACAATGCATGTGACGAAATACTCTAGGGTGGCCTTGCTGGTTGCCAGCATGCTGGGCTCAACCAGCCTGATGGCCAGCGAATGGAGCACGGTTGCCGCCAGAGCAACAGCTGACGAGGGTTATGAGGTACGGGCTCATCAGTTCCGGGTCGCCAAGGTGCCGCTCGACTATTTTGCCGGGTTGCAAGCGGGGGCCAGCAAGCTGACCTTGCCACTGCCTGATGGGGGGGAGGTTACCTTTGCACTGGAAGCTTACAATGTACTGCCCGCAGACCTTGCAGCCAAGTATCCTCAGATCCGCACCTTCAAGGGGTACAACCCGGCTCATCCGGTTGATACTGGACGCTTCGATCTGGGGCCGCAAGGTTTTCATGCCATGTTCAGCCATCAGGGCAAGATGGTGTTTGTCGATCCGCTGCGCAATGCCGAGGGGTATGCAATTTACTACCAGCAGGATGCCTACAGCCGACTGGAAGAAGACGCCGACAAGGTGATCGGGGCTGACGCCAAAACGTTGGCTCGCAAGGTGCAAGTGGATGGTAATGTTCGCAAACGTTACACCATCGCTATGTCGGCCTCAGGTGAGTACACCCAATATCATGGCGGCTCCCAAGTGCTGGCCCTGGCGGCCATTACTACCCTGCTCAACCGGGTCAACGAGGTGTACCAGCGAGATGTGGGGGCCGAGTTCGTGCTGGCCAGCGGCAACGATTCTGTGATTTTTACCGATCCGGTAACAGACCCTTTCTACAACGGCGATAACCCTGACTACGTGAGCGGCGTGAGCAGCATCTATGAGGCTGATGACACCAGCAAGAACGTCCTGGTACAGGGAGAAGCCTTCGCCAATGGTGAGCTGGGCGCATTCGATATCGGGCATGTGGTCAATACCGGGGGAGGTGGCCTGGCCGGGCTCGGCGTGCTGTGCACCGCGGACAAGTCGGCCGGGATGACGGGCTCCGATAAGCCGGTGGGGGATGCCTTCTTTATCGACTACGTGGCTCACGAGATCGGCCACCAGTTCGGTGCCGACCACACCTTCAACGGCACCACTGGCAGTTGCGGCGGTGGCAATCGGGAGGCGGCACAAGCCTGGGAGCCGGGCAGCGGTACTTCCATCATGGCCTATGCCGGGATCTGCGGGGACGAGAACATCCAGCCCCACAGCGATCCCTATTTTCACAGCAAATCTATCGAGCAGATGCGGGCGCACATGGCGACCGTGCCGGCCTGTGGCACCACCCTGAATCTCGTCAACAACACGCCCCAGGCGGTGGCCGGAGCCAGCTATATCATTCCCGCCAACACGCCATTCGTGCTCAAGGGGGCCGGCGCCGATTTGGACAAGGATCCCCTGACCTACACTTGGGAGCAGATTGATCTGGGCGACCCATCCAGCAGTGCTCTTGACATGATCGATGACGGCTCCCGTCCGTTGTTCCGCTTCGTGTCGCCGACCGGCTCGCCGGAGCGGATTTTGCCGAGCTTGCCATCCCTGCTCTCGGGCTCGCTCGCCAAGGGCGAGGCATGGCCCACCACTAACCGGGATCTCAACTTCCGATTGACGGTGCGTGACGGCAAGGGCGGTGTCGCCAGCGACGACATGAAGGTCCAGGTGATCAACACTGGCAGTGCCTTCCGGTTGACCGCCCCGATTGGGGTGGCATTGACGCCGGGGGCAAGCCTGGCTGTCAGCTGGGATGTGGCCGGCACCACGCTGGCGCCGATCAGCTGCAGCAAGGTAGACCTGTTCATCACCCAAAACGAGGGAACCAGCTGGAGCAATCTGGCGGTCAGCCAGCCCAACAGCGGCGCCGCCACTGTCACCCTGCCGGCGGATCTGGCCAGCTCTGCTCGCCTGAAGGTGGCCTGCAGCGACAACATCTTCTTCGCGATCAGTCCCTCCAAGTTGCCGGTTGTCCAAAGCGGCGGCAGCTCGGGCGGTGGCGGCGGAGCCCTCGGTCTCTGGACTCTGGCGCTGGCCCTGCTGGGTTGGCAACGGAGGCGCGGATGAGGGTTGGCTGGCTGATGCTGGTGTCCCTGCTTGGCGGCTGTCAGGCCGACGCCGATACTCTGGAGCAGGCGGTCAGCGCCAGCCTGGCAAAGCAGGATTACCGATTGATCGTGCGGGCCGGGCGCGGCGAGGTGGCGCCCGGCATCGCGCCGGAGCAGCAGGCCTCGGCCAAGGCGCGCTGCGGTGTGCGCTACCTCGACGGTCTGGGGGATGTCATCAAGCCCGGACAGGAAGAGGCCCAGGCCAAGCTGGCGGCCTACGCGGCCGATTACAACCGGCGCATGCTGGCGCATTGTCCTGCTGTCGCTGGCAAGCAATAAGCTTGCGCGTACCAAGATTGTGCGAAGGGCATATCAAGGAGGGAGGCGTGAGCCTCCCTCTTTTTTTGCAGCAGCCATTTGCTGGTCACAAGGCTTGTACCCATGGCGTGCTCGTCGCACAATGCCAGCACGCATGGCCGCATGGGCGGCAAAGAGAGAAGGAAAATCAAGATGATGGATGTTGCTGATCTGCGCCGTGAATATTCCCGTGGCGGGCTGCACCGGGCCGATCTGCCGGCCGAGCCGCTGGCGCTGTTCGAGAAGTGGTTGGCGCAGGCTTGTGAGGCCAAACTGACCGATCCCACCGCCATGGTGGTGGCGACGGTGGATGCCGAAGGTCAGCCCTGGCAGCGTACCGTGCTGCTCAAGCACTACGACGCCCAAGGGATGGTCTTTTACACCAACATGGGCAGCCGTAAGGCGCAGCAGCTGGAAGGCAACCCCTGTATCAGCCTGCTCTTCCCCTGGCACACGCTGGACAGACAGGTTCATGTGACCGGTCGGGTGGAGAAGATGAGCACCTTCGAGGTGATGAAGTATTTCCACAGCCGTCCCAAGGATAGCCAGATCGCTGCCTGGGTCTCCAAGCAGTCGACCCGCATCTCGGCCCGCGGCGTGCTGGAGGCCAAGTTCCTCGAGCTCAAGCAGAAGTTTGCCAATGGCGAAGTGCCGCTGCCGAGCTTCTGGGGCGGATTCCGGGTGGTGATCGAGACGGTGGAGTTCTGGCAGGGGGGCGAGCACCGGCTGCACGACCGCTTCTACTACACCCGCGACGGGGATGGCTGGCATATCGAGCGTCTGGCACCCTGAGCGCGCTGTTCAAATCTATTTTCACAAGGAGTGTGTATGCGTCTGTATGGTGATCTGCGTTCCGGCAACTGCTACAAGGTGTGGCTGCTGGCCCGCTGGCTGGAGTTGCCCCTTGAGTGGGTAGATGTGGATATTCAGGCGGGGGATACCCGTACCCCCGCATTTCTGGCCAAGAACCCCAACGGCAAGATCCCGGTGCTGGAGATTGGCCAGGGCGATACGCTGGCGGAATCCAATGCCATCCTCTTCTATCTGGCGCAAGGTAGCGCCTTGTGGCCAACCGATCCGCGCCAGCAGGCCGAGGTGCTCAAATGGATGTTCTTCGAGCAGTACAGCCATGAGCCCTATATCGCGGTAGCGCGCTTTATTGTTCACTATCTCGGCCGCCCCGAGTCCCAAGAGGCGCGTCTCGACGGGCTGAAAGCCGGTGGCGAGAAGGCGCTGGGGGTAATTGAGCTGCAACTGAAACAGAGCCCCTATCTGTGCGGTGATGCGCCTACCATCGCCGATATCGCCCTTTATGCCTACACCCATGTGGCAGAGGAGGGGATCTTCTCTCTGCAGGGGTGGCCAGCTATCCGTAGCTGGATCGCCCGTATTGAAGCCCATCCCCGCCATCTGACGCTGCCAGTGGCCTGTCAGGCCAGCTGATGGAATTGCTGATCGAGGCCAGTCTGTGGCAACCACAGTGGGCTGCGCTGTTGCTGCACTGGCAGCAGCAAGGTCATCGCTGGCAGCTGCTACTGGGCAAAGAGGCGGCCGCCGCCCTCGATCAAACCGATGCTCCCTGGGCGAGCAGTCCTCCTGACGGGGTGCTCTGCCCGGGGGCTCTGCTGGCTGCTTGGCTCGATGGGGATCTGCTGACGGATTTTCATGTTGATCCCAGCCGCCAGATCCTGATCAGTGCCTCCACCTCGCTACTGACCCTCGCCAGAGAGCAGGGGCTGCTTACCCTTGGTCCTGTGGGGGCCGATCTGCCGCTTACCCCCGAGGCCGATTTGGGCGCCGTGCTCAATCGCCTGCTGGCGCGCCGCGTGACGGTGCCGACCCTGGCTGAGGGGCATTCGCTATCAGGTGTCGTATTGCGACCACTGCAGGTCGACGATGAGCGCGAGATAGTGCGCTACTGCAGCGACGAGGCGCTGGCCCGCTACACCCTCAATATTCCTCACCCCTATCCGCCGGAGGGGGCCCGCGACTGGCTGGCGCTAAGCTGGCGCAAGGCAGCGCTTGGCTTTGGTTGGAGCTGGGCCATCACCTTACCAGAGGAGCAAGGTGCGGCGTTGCTTGGGGTGATCTCCCTGCACTGGAATGGCGAGCTCGCCTGGTGGGTTGGCGTACCCTGGCAGAATCGCGGTCTGGCGACCCGGGCAGCAAGCTTGGTCAAAGCGTTCGCCCTTGACCAACTGCAACTGCCAGCGCTGACGGCTCGCCATATGCCAGACAATCTTGCCTCCGGCCGGGTGATGGCAAAAGTGGGCATGCACTATCGCGGGCGGCGCCATATCAGTGGTCGCCAGCCGTGTGAGGTGAGTTACTGGCGGCTGGATCGCGCTCCCTCCTTACCCAATCCTTTGCCCGAGGAGATTTCCCATTGGCTTGCTGATGAGCGGATCGCCGTGGTGATCCAGTGGGATCCTGTAACGTTGGATCGGCAGAGTGCCAACGGCAAGCTGGCCATCTCGCTCTTTGTGGATGAGAGGGGCGCGGGGGAGGAGTCCTGCTCTATTCGCTGCCCGCCGCATCTTGAGAGGTCTCTGGAGCTGCACTGTTACCCCGTCGATCTGCTGGAGCAGGCCGAACCGGAGCAGTTGTCCCATCTTGGCGGCGTATTGCTGAAAGACAGGGATGAACAGGGGCTGGCGTGGTTGCTGCAACTGGCCGCGCTGCAGCATCAGGGGCCCGATCTGCTCAGCCGCGAGGAGCGCGCATCACGGCGCCACTGGTTCAACCAATTGATGGCGCAGGCGCTGGGCGGCAACGGTGACTCGTCGCAGATACGCTATCAGCAGTTACGGCTGCTGGTGGAGCTGCCGGAGCTGGTCGACGAGCTGGATGGCTGTTGGCATCAAACGCCTGAACTGACCTTTGAGCGGTTGGCGCGGGAGGCTCCCGCCCTCTGGCTGGCCTACCGCAAGGCGATGAACAGGGTCACCCCGGCGACACTAACCGCCTTGCAGCTGCAGTTTGCCGCTCGTTTTCCTGAGTGCACCCTCCCATTTTTGGACAAAGGTACTCAGAATGACCAGCCGTTGTGTGGAATAATGCCCGCTCTGCTGTACGAGGAGTAATACCTGATGTTGAGAACCGAGCGCCCCGGTGACATGCTGCCGGTTTATGAGCTGCTGAGTGCCGCCTTCGGTCGTTCCGATGAGGCCGAACTGGTCAACCGCCTGCGCGAATGTGGCGCTGCCGTGGTGACCATGGTCGAAGAGGAAGAGTACGAGTTCATGGGGCACCTGATGCTAAGCCCGATCACCATTAACGGCATGGAAGGGCCTTGGCTCGGTCTGGCGCCGGTCGCGGTTCATCCCGACTGGCAAGGTCAGGGTATTGGCTCTGATCTCATCCGTGAAGGGCTTGATACGGCGCTTGAGATGGACTGGAAAGGGGTGGTGGTACTCGGGGATCCGGCCTATTACAGCCGTTTCGGTTTCCGCCCGGCCAGCGAGTTTGGCCTGCACTGCATCTATGAGGTGCCTGCCGACTGCTTTATGGCGATGGAGCTACAGGAGCGCGGTTTTGCGGGTGTGCAGGGTGAGGTGCTCTATCACCCCCTGTTTGATGAACTCCCCGACGAGCTGCCGGACGCGCAGGCAGAAGTGTCCCATTTATAGCGAGACGTCGCAGCGACAAGCCATAACGAAAAAGCCCTCATCGAGGGCTTTTTCATCTTGTATTGATCCCTGCCGGGCTTATTCGAGCAAATTGGCTCAGGCAATGATGTCGAGCTGGGTGCCCTTGCGATTATCTTCGCCCACCATGTCACCCATCTGCTGGGCGAGCGGGCTCTGCTGGAATTGCATGTAGTCGCTGAGATTCTGCTGGCGCTGGTAGCGAGTCGCAGCCTGATACATATCAGCCGTGCTCGGGCCCGACTTGCTGTCGCTCTCCTGACCGCTGGCTTCCAGGTAGCGCTCCACCACGGCTTTATCTTGCTGGTTAGCCGTATAAGAGACAGCCAGGGTTCTGCGAGCCGTTGCTTTCTCTTCGCTCTGTGCCTGTAATTCATCCTTCTTGATCAGCGCTTCGTTACGGGCCTGATTGACCTGTTCGGGCGTGACAGCCGGAGAGGAGGGATATTTGCCGTAATCGGGCAGCGGCATGGGCCGGGAGGTGATTTGCATGGTGGCGCTTCTCTTGTGAACAGGGACGGACGCATGATACTCATCCATGTTAGCTCAATAAATCACCACTCGTCGGTTCATCAAGAGTAGGTTCAGCTTCGCGCATCGATTGTTAATTGAACCGCATCTGAGTGACAAAAAGGCGCCATAAGGCGCCTTTTTATCCTTCAGTTACCGCCGGATCAGTTGAAGAACCAGTAACCGCGGTTGACCAGACGGGTCAGCAGTTGCAGGAAACCGGCCTGATCGGCCAGCTCCACCATGTCGGCCTGGGTGATGATGTCCTTGTCGCACAGGAGGGAAATGGCTGCCGCGTCTTCGCTCTGCAGCGTCCAGGCTTCGCCGTCGATGAAGCACTGCTGGCTCTCGCCGCTAAACCAGACGGTGCGCAGACCCGGTACCTTGATGGCAGGCTCGCCCTGGGTCAGCATGTCGGCCACTTCCTCGGCGCTGTAGTCTGGCTCGACCGGATTGACGTCCAGATCGTGCTTGGCCTCGGAGATCATGGTGCCGAACCACTCCTTGAACAGGGTCTCGTCATCGAGAGCCTGCTGCATCAGCTCGCGCAGACGGTGCAGCTCGTGGGGCTGGATCTCGCCGTGACGGGCGCGGGGCTTGAGATCGGCATCGCCGTAACGCTCGGTACGCACCTCGTTGTCGATCAGATGATCGGCAAAGGAGGAGATAAGTGCTTTGGCATCCGGTGCGCGGAAGCCCACCGAGAAGTTCATGGAGGGCTCGATGGCGTAGCCTTCGTGGGGGAATCCGGGCGGAATGTAGAGGATGTCGCCCGGCTCCATGATGACGTCGATGATCGCCTCGAAGGGCTCGCAGTGCAGCAGGGCTGCGTGGGCGGCGAACTCGTTGAGGGGCTTGGCATCGCCGACTCGCCAGTGGCGTTTGCCCAGACCCTGGGTGATAAACACATCGTAATTGTCGATGTGGGGGCCGACACCCGCATGGGGGGTGGAGAAGCTCACCATCACATCGTCAAAGCGCCAGCCCGGAATGAACTGGAACGGCACCGCCAGCTCGTTCACCTCGGGAGCCCAGTGGTTGCAAGCCTGTACCAGAATGGTCCAGTTCTCTTCGCCCAGATGGTCGTAGGATTCGAAGGGGCCGTGGGCGGCATCCCACTTGCCGTCGAAACGGGTGACGAGGCGGGACTCGACCACCTCTTCCATGGCCAGACCCGCCAGCTCGTCCGGGCTGATAGGGTCCTGAAAGTCCTTGAAGCCCCCCTTGATAAGGAGCGGGCGCTTCTGCCAGTAGTGTTCGAGGAAGTGAGCGATATCCAGATTGAGTTCGTACATGCTGTTTCTCGTGTCTCGCAAAGAGGTTTTGCCCAAGGCCGGCTTGGGAAAAGCCACTCGGGATCCTGCCGTGGCAGGGAAAATAACAGGGGCCCTGTGGCGTATCGTGCACAGGGCCCCTTCGTCACTGCCGGTTGGCTTACTTCAGCAGATCAACCAGACGTTGGGCGTCACCGATGTAGTTGGCCGGGGTCAGCTTCTTCAGCTCAACCTTGACCGCTTCCGGCAACTCCAGGGTGTCGATAAAGGTACGCATCCCTTCGGCATCGACGCGGCGACCACGGGTCAGCTCTTTGAGCTTCTCGTAGGGCTTCTCGATACCGTAGCGGCGCATCACGGTCTGGATCGGCTCGGCCAGCACTTCCCAGTTGGCATCCAGATCGGCGGCCATGGCGGCGTCGTTGGCTTCCAGCTTGGAGATGCCCTTGAGGGTCGCCTGATAGGCAATCAGGGAGTAACCCACCGCCACACCCAGGTTGCGCAGTACGGTCGAGTCGGTCAGATCACGCTGCCAGCGGGAGATGGGCAGCTTGCTCGCCAGATGCTGGAACACGGCGTTGGCCAGACCCAGATTGCCTTCGGAGTTCTCGAAGTCGATGGGGTTGACCTTGTGCGGCATGGTGGAGGAGCCGATTTCCCCCGCGATGGTGCGCTGCTTGAAGTGACCCAGGGAGATGTAACCCCACACATCGCGGTCGAAGTCGATCAGGATGGTGTTGAAGCGGGCCATGGCGTCGAACAGCTCGGCGATATAGTCGTGTGGCTCGATCTGGGTGGTGTAGGGGTTCCAGGTCAGGCCCAGGGAGGTAACAAACTCCTCGGAGAACTGGTGCCAGTCCACATCCGGGTAGGCGCTAAGGTGGGCGTTGTAGTTGCCGACCGCACCGTTGATCTTGCCGAGGATCTCCACCGCCATGATCTGCTTGAACTGGCGCTCAAGACGGTAGGCGACGTTGGCCATCTCCTTGCCCATGGTGCTCGGGGTCGCCGGCTGGCCGTGGGTGCGGGAGAGCAGCGGCATGTCACGATAGTCGTGAGCCAGACGCTTGAGCTCGCTGATCAGCTTCTCGCAATAAGGCTTGATGACCTCTTCGCGAGCGGTTTTCAGCATCAGACCGTGGGAGTTGTTGTTGATGTCTTCCGAGGTGCAGGCGAAGTGGATGAACTCGCTGACAGCCGCCAGCTCCGGGTTCACTTCGACTTTCTCTTTGAGGAAGTACTCCACCGCTTTCACATCATGGTTGGTGGTGCGCTCGATCTGTTTGATGCGGGCGGCGTCACTCTCGTTGAAGTTGCTGACGATGCCGTCGAGCAGGGCGTTGGCGGCCGCGCTCAGGGCAGGGACTTCCGGGATCCCGGCGTGGCTGGCCAGTTTTTGCAACCAGCGCACCTCGACTTCGACGCGAAAACGCAGCAGGCCGAATTCGGAGAAGATAGGGCGCAGGGCATCGGCCTTGTCGCCATAACGACCGTCAATCGGGGAAACAGCAGTCAGCGCGGACAGCTCCATGGGGTGAACTCCTGATGATTTGTGTGGGGGATCCGTATCCACTCGCACGTGGGGCTGAGTCGTCATCAAGGCGGATGTGCGGCTGTTCACCCTGATGTTGACCTCGGCTGGCCCGCGCGCGAGCCGATGATTAGTAACGTTTGGCCAGCTCCACCATCTTCTTGCGAGCGAAGATGATCTGGGTGCGGCTGCCACCGAGCTGACGCCACAGCACGCAGGCACGAATGCCTGCCAGCAGCAGGGCGCGCACCTTGTGCTGCACCAGCGGTTGCTGCAGGAACAGCGGGGTGCCTGCCACCTGAATGCGCGGCCCGATGGGGCTGATAAGATCGCTGTAGATGCTCGCCATGTTGGCCAAAATCTGCTCGTCGAGCAGATCGAAGTGCTGTTGCTGGCGACCAATCTGGCTGATCCGCTCACCCAGCATATTGAGAATGTCCTTGCGCTTGGCCAGCTTGCGCTCCAGTGCAATCAGGCTCACCACGTAGCGGGTCAGCTCGGCATTTTTCTGGCTGCCGTCGGCTCCCAGCTGCTCGACCAGCGCACGGTAGCCGTCGCGAATGGCCAGATGGGTGTTGTTGAACACCTCGAGCGGTTGGCTCGGGTTGGTCACCAGAATGCTGGAGAGGCTCTCGCGCAGGGCGGCCTCGTCACAGCTGCCGTCTCGGGCCACCTTCTGCACCAGATACGCGGCCTGGCAGATGCCGGCAAAGGCCATTGTTCTGTCTTGGAATTTATCGCTCACGTCTGCTGCCTTCTGTTAAGGATTCAAACCGGATGGCTGAAACGTTGTTCGATGATGCCGCCGCCCAGACACACCTCCCCGTCGTAGAAGACGGCGGATTGGCCCGGGGTGACCGCAGCCTGCTTTTCGTCGAAGATGACCCGGATGGTCTCGTCGTCGATGGGCTGGATCAGGCAGGGGATATCCTGCTGGCGGTAGCGGGTCTTGACGGTGCAGCGGCGCGGTTCGCGAATGGGAGTGCGATCCACCCAGTGCAGCTGGCTGGCAATGAGACCGTCGGAGTAGAGGCGGGGATGCTCGCCCTGCGCCACCACCAGCACGTTGCGCTCGACCTCTTTGTCGACCACATACCAGGCCTCTTCGGTGGCATCTTTGCGACCACCGATGCCGAGCCCCTTGCGCTGACCCAGGGTGTGATACATCAGACCCTGATGCTCGCCGATCACCTTGCCATCCACGGTCTCGATTTTGCCGGGCTGGGCGGGCAGGAACTTGGCCAGGAAGTCCTTGAACTTGCGCTCGCCGATAAAGCAGATGCCGGTGGAGTCTTTCTTCTTGGCGGTGATGAGATCCAGCTGCTCGGCGATGCGGCGCACCTCCGGCTTCTCCAGATCGCCAACCGGGAACAGGCTCTGACCCACTTGCTTCTCGCTCAGGGTATAGAGGAAGTAGCTCTGATCCTTGTTGGTATCGAGACCGCGCAGCAGGCGCGGGCGGCCGGTGCTGTCGTCACGGCGCACATAGTGGCCGGTAGCGATGTAGGTGGCACCCAGCTCTTCGGCGGCAAATTCGAGGAACGCCTTGAACTTGATCTCCTTGTTGCACAGGATATCCGGGTTTGGCGTGCGGCCAGCCTTGTACTCTTCGAGGAAGTGCTCGAACACATTGTCCCAGTACTCGGCCGCGAAGTTGATAGTGTGGAGTTTCATCCCCAGCTTGTCGCAGACGGCCTTGGCATCAGCCAAATCCTGGGCGGCAGAGCAGTACTCGTCCGTGTCGTCTTCTTCCCAGTTCTTCATGAACAAGCCTTCGACCTGATAGCCCTGCTGCTGGAGCAGGTAGGCCGAGACGGAAGAATCCACGCCGCCGGACATGCCGACGATCACCTTGATTTGGCTGTTGTCTGTCATTAGTCGAAGTTACCAGTTCGTTTAAACGGGGCGTATTCTACCAGAGTTTTGCGCCCCCGGTCACATATCCATGCCGCAGTTCCTATCAGGAGCCTGATAGCAGGAAATCGTTTTTCTGTTGTTGGCCTTTGTCACCGAAAAAGAGTGTCAAATGGCCTTAGATAAAGGCCTTGAGTGCCGACAGTGGCAGCCGTGTCCCCGCCAGATAATCCTGAATGCACTGCCACACCAAGGGGCTTCTCAGAGCCGGTTTGCATTCCGCAATTTCTTCCAGCGTAAGCCAGTGGCAAGCCAGCACATCGCCGTCAGGATCCTCTGGATGGTGCTGACCCGGCGCTTTTTCAAGGTCGAAGATGATGGCGGTGCGCACATAGGTGGCCTCGCTGTCGGCCGGTTTATAGAGATAGGTACCAAGCCAGGCGGTCGGCGTGGCGGTCAGCCCCGTCTCCTCTTTGAGCTCGCGGCAGGCTGCGGTGAGCAGATCTTCACCGGCCTCTACATGGCCGGCGGGCTGGTTGAAGCGGCGCTGGCCTTTTATCTCCTCCTCCACCACCAGAAAGCGGCCCTGCCACTGCACCAGCGCGGCGACCGTCAGGCGCGCCTCCATGCGGGCGTGGCTGGTGGCCGATTGTTCTACCTGATTGCTCATCATGACTCCTTGTCGCTACTATTTGGATTGCCCGCACGGGCGGGTCTGCGTGCCGTTCCTCGCCCGCTGCTGCGGGGTTTGCCGCTGGTCGGGTTTGAAGTTGAACGCTCGGTTGGGTGAATGCTGCGGGGACGCTCGTCCCGTCTCGGCTGGCTAGCCCGCCGTGGCGCCTCCCCTGCCGGTTTGGCCGGTTTGGCGGTATGAGCGCCTGAACGGGATGAGGAGGGACGCGGGCGGCTGTTGGAGAGCGGCGTCAGCTCGGGGGCGGGCAGGCTGCGGCTCTCGCCGGGTGCCAGACCATCGAGGGTCCAGTCGCCGATGGCGTAGCGAATAAGGCGCAGGGTGGGGTGGCCGATATGGGCGGTCATCCGCCGTACCTGGCGGTTGCGCCCCTCGATGATCTTGATCTCCAGCCAGCTGGTGGGGATCTCCTTGCGATCGCGAATGGGCGGATTGCGCGGCCACACCGCAGGTTCATCCATAATGCGCGCACCGGCGGGCAGGGTCATGCCGTCATTGAGCTCCACACCGGCGCGCAGGGCGGCCAGTTTCTCCTCGCTCGGGATGCCTTCCACCTGCACCCAGTAGGTCTTGGGGGTCTTTTCCCCAGGCTGGGTGAGACGCGCCTGCAGCTTGCCATCGTTGGTGAGCAGCAGCAGCCCCTCGCTGTCGCGATCGAGCCGCCCTGCGGCATAGATGCCGGGCTCTTTGATGTAATCCTTGAGGGTCTCGCGGCCCGCCTCGTCGGTGAACTGGCAGAGCACCATATAGGGCTTGTTCAGCAGGAGCAATTTGCGATCCTCTGGGGCCAGCTCCGGTTTGCGAGGGGATGCATGGCGGGGAGCGGCTGGTTTGGTAGTCGTGCGCGGGGCGTTATCGCGCGGCGCACGGCTGACAGAGAGACGGGAGCGGGGAGATTTCATCGGATACACACTTCAAACAGACGATGGCAGCGAGTGTACCACAGGGTGCTGAGGGCAGGATGAATGGCTGGCGTTACAACAAGCAGCGCCCGGAGCCAATTTGCCTAGCTCAGCAGGCTCTCGATGACGATAGCCTGACGGGCGGGGGCCGAGCCCGCCAACAGCAGGGCGTGGCTGACCACATCGTCGATCATCGCCTGCGCCAGTCGGGTAAGGGGGCGCAGGGTCTCCCGTCCGCTACCAACCGGCACCGCCAGCAGAATAATGGTCTGCACCGGTCCGATTTGAGAGCCCCACTCGATGGGCTCCTTGCAGCTAAGCAGGGCCAGCGTTGGCTGGCTGATCCCTTCGCTCAATACATGAGGCATGGCAAGGCCGGGGCGGATGATGGTGGCCGAGACCTGCTCGCGCCGCTCCACCGCGGCGGTCAGTGTGGCGCGGTCGGTGATCAGCTCGGCGGGTAGCAGATCGATCAGATGCTCGAGTGCTTCGGCCTTGGTCAGCGGTTCGGGGCTGTGGGCCAGCTGGCGCAGGGCAAACTGGTAGTCGGGCAGGGCATTTGCCAGTCGCAACTCCGCCAGTGCGGCGGTGCGCGAGCGCACCAGCGGTTGACCCAGCTCCCCGCACCAGCAGGTGAAGGCCATGTGGGCGAGCTCGGCATCGCACCCTTCAATTTGCAACTGGCAGAGATCGCCGGGCTGGGTGGCGAGGGTCAACAGGGAGAGCTGGTTGCTGGCGGCAACGGTCTGGCGCCGGGTGAGGTTGGCGCAGCGGATGGTGGATTTGAACATCCCCGCCAGCCGGTTTAACTGCTTGGCCTGGGTGATGCTCAACCCCTGCTGGCAGTAGAAGGTGATCTCGCGGGTCAGCATCAGGCCGGGATCGTCAGGGCCTTGAGTACGGCGTTGGCATCCAGCAACACAGTTTCCAGTCTCACCTGATGGATGGTGCAGCCGAGGAAGCGCTCTTTCTGCTCAATCTCGATATCGGAGGCAATCAGCACCAGGTCGGCGCTGGCAATATCGCGGGCGGTCAGCATGTTCTCCATGCCCATGGCGCCCTGAGTCTCGACCTTGATCTTGAGTCCCAGCCCAGTGGCGGCTTTTTGCAGGGCATCGGCAGCCATATAGGTATGGGCAATACCGGTCGGGCAAGCGGTGACGGCGACGATCTTCATCTGCTCTCTGTGATGCTGACAAGGGGGAGCAACAAGATAGCGCCAGCGGGGGGCTTTTACCAAAAGTCCATATGAAAAGTGGGATCTTGATGGGGATATGCCCGTCCCTTGAACGGCTGTGCAGGCTGATATGGGCCAGCCGGGAGTGAGGTTGCTCTAAACAACAAGGGCCACCCCTGTGGGTGGCCCTGAACAATCTGCGTCTGTTGTTATGGCTATCAGGCGGTCTGGGCAGCCAGCTCGGCGGCTTTCAGTTCGCGCTTGATGCGGCGGATCTTGCGCTCCTCGGCGACAGCGACACAACCCATCAGTACCAGACAGGCGGCGGCTGCGATATCCAGCGCCGCGAAGGTGCCGGTCCAGCCGGTCAGACCGAAGATGGGGGTGCCATCGGCGATCATGCCCAGACCCAGTTTGGCGAAGCTATCACCGATGAGGTAGGCAAAGGTGCCCTTGACGCCATCGGCCACGCTGATGCCCTGCTTGGGTACGAAGCCCACGGCGGCGACGCCGATCAGCAGTTGCGGACCAAACACCAGGAAGCCCAGGGTGAACAGGGAGCCCAGGAACATGAACTGGGTAGTCGCATGCTGGTAGAGACCCAGGGTCGCGATGATCAGCGCCAGCGCCACGCAAGCCACCAGACCACGACGACCGTTGGCCAGATCGGAGAGGTAACCCCACATCAGGGTGCCGACCAGTGCGCCCACTTCGAAGAAGGTAAAGCCCTGAATGGCCACGTCTTTGGAGAAGCCCAGCTCCTGGTGGGCATAGACGGTAGACCACTGGTCGATACCGATACGCACCACGTAGAGGAAGATGTTGGCAAAGCAGAGCAGCCAGATCACCTTGTTGAGCAACACGTACTTCACGAAGATCTGCCACTTGGTCAGCTGCTGCTCCTCGGTGGCGATATCTTCTTCGCTCGCCACTTCGTCAAACAGCTCTTCCACCTTGCCAAGGCCGTAGGCTTCCGGCGAATCGCTACCAAAGCGCAGGCCGATAAAGCCGACGATCAGCGCGATGATGGAGGGGAAGATAAACATGCCGAGCACGTTGCCATCAAACAGGTAGTTGGCACCGAACAGCGCCACACCGGCCGCACCGGCACCGCCCACGTTGTGGGAGAGGTTCCACATACCCAGATAGGTGCCGCGCTTGTTGCGAGGGGTCCACTTGGTGATGGTGGAGTAGCTGCACGAACCGCCACAGCTCTGGAAGAAACCGCTCAGGGCATAGAAGAAGATCATGAAGTAGAGGCTGAAACCGGTGCCGCCCATGCTGGCACTGAAGCCCAGCATGCACAGAGCTGAGAGGATCAGCATCAGCGGCAGGAACTGCTTGGTGTTCTTGCCATCGGCGTAGTAGGAGACGATGGTCTTGCCCACCCCGTAGGTGATGGAGAAGCCAAGACCGATCATGCCGAGCTCGGTCATGGAGAGACCGTACTCCTGGATCATGTCATTTTGCGCAATGTTGAAGTTCTTGCGGATCAGATACATGGTCAAATAGCCAATAAATACAACCAGATAAGATTGCATAAACGGCTTGAACCAGAGCTTGCGCCGGGCTTCGACCGGCAGGTCCAGGGTGGGGACCCGGACCTGTTGGAGCAATTTCAACATCTTCGTTCATCCTCTGCGAGATAGACGGTATTTCCGCCGCGCCCCTCATTTGTAGATAGGTTGTTCGAGGTCACGCCACGGAAGGGGGAACGGAACGTCGGGGCTGTCAGCCGTTGCTGCGCTCGACGCTCCATCCATATAAACCCGGGCCCGGCACCGGATGACGGGGCGCATTGCCCGTCGCGGTGCGGGTCACGACATCAGGTGGGGTGACTCTAATAAGAGGGGCAAAAAATGGCTTGAGAGCCATCCCTAGTGGGGATAGGAAATTTTCCTAGTTTTTGCGCTTTCGCGGACAAAGCGTGAGAAACATCACACCGCTGACGCCGGATTGCTGCCATTTCAGCCAGTTTGGCGCTCTGTGTGAGTGCTGGGCTGAGGAGGGGAGAGGCCAGAAGGGAGTAAGGGAAAGGCAAGGAGAGAGGTGAAGGGAGATATGAGGGAAGAGTGCTTATCGACCACTATTTCTCGGGGGGCGATATTGGGAAATACGGCCCACCAGCCATCCCAAAAAACAAGAGGCCACCCCGTGGGGTGGCCTCTTTTATGGTCTAGGAGTCAGGCCGCCTTGGCCAGGGTTACCTCGTCACTCTTTTTTACCCGCAGCTTTTTCAGGGCAACCGCGACCACGCCGGTGACGATGGCACCGCAGATCATGCAGAGCAGGGCCAGCAGCGGCTTGTTGACGGCACCCAGCAGGGCCACGATGGGGCCACCGTGGGCAACGCTGTTGGTGATTCCAAACAGGAAGGCCATCACAGCGGCGGTCATGCTGCCCAGCACGTTGGCCGGAATGACGGCGAGCGGGTCACGGGCGGCGAACGGAATCGCCCCTTCGGAGATACCCACCAGACCCATGGCACCGGCGGCTTTGCCTGCTTCGATCTCGGACTCGTCAAAGATGCCGAGCTTGCGACCGAGCACGGTAGCCAGCGACATGCCAAGGGGCGCAGCCGGGATGGCGCAGGCCATGGCACCCATAAACTGGGTCTGACCGGAGGCGATCATGCCGACGGAGAAGAGGAAGGCCACCTTGTTGACCGGGCCACCCATATCAAAACCAGCCATACCACCCAGCACGATACCCAGCAGCACCAGACTGCCACCGCTCATGGAGAGCAGCATGGCGTTCAGGCCAGTCATCATGTCGGCAATCGGGGCGCCGATAATGAAGATAAAGACCGCAGCGATAAAGAGCGACCCGATGATGGGGGCGATCAGGATCGGCACTAGCGGTTGCACCATCTTGTGGTACTGGCGGGTGGCAATCCAGCGCACCAGATAACCGACCAACAGGCCCGCGATGATGGCACCGATAAAGCCGGTCCCGGCATCAGCGCCGTAGAAGCTGCCGTTGTTGGCGATCCAGCCGCCGATAAAGCCCGGCGCCAGTGCCGGACGGTCACCGATGGCGTAGGCGATATAGCCCGCCAGAATGGGGATCATCAGGGTGAAGGCGGCCACGCCCACGTTGAGGATCTGGTTCCACATGCTCCCTTCCGGGATCTGCATGCCGCTCGGAGTCGGGTTGCCGCCGATGGCCAGTGACAGGGCGATAAGCAGACCACCGGTCACCACGAACGGGATCATGTGCGATACGCCGTTCATCAGGTAGCGATAGAGATCCGAGCTGCCGCCGCTGGCGCGCTTCTCGTCACCCTTCTTCTCATCCTTGTCAGCCACATAGGCGGGGGCTTTCAGCGCCTGCTCAATCAGACCCTTGCCATCCTTGATGGGGGCTTTTACGCCGGTCTTGATGAGCGGCTTGCCAGCGAAGCGGGCCATGTCCACCTGCTTGTCACAGGCGACCACGATGGCGGTGGCGCGGGCAATCTCGTCTGCGGTCGGGCTGTTCTTGACACCGATGGAGCCGTTGGTCTCCACCTTCACCTCATAACCCAGCTCCTTGGCGGCGCGCTCCAGCGACTCGGCCGCCAGATAGGTGTGGGCGATACCGGCCGGGCAGCCGGTGACACCGATAATAAAGCCTTTGCTGGTGGTCGGGGCCGCGCTCTGCTCCTCTTTCTTGGTCAGCAGCAGCGCCAGCGCATCGGCCGGGGTTTTTGCCGCCAGCAGTTTGGCGATAAAGCCCTCTTCGATCAGCTTGCCGGAGAGCTCGGCCAGCACTTCGATATGGTGGTTGGCGCCGCCATCGGGGGAGGCGATCATAAAGAAAATGTGGGACGGCTTGCCATCTTCGGCGCCGTACTCGATGCCGTTGCGGCTGATGCCGATGGCGACCGCCGGATTGCATACCGCCGCACTCTTGGCGTGGGGCAGGGCCACGCCCTCTTCAAAGCCGGTGTTACCCAGCTCTTCGCGGGCCCACAGATCCTTGATAAAGGCCTGCTCGTTGCTGACTTTGCCTTGCGACGCCAGCAGACGGGCCATTTCGGTGAAGACCTCTTCCTTACGCGTCGCTTTCAAATCGAGGTTGATCAGATGTTCATTGATCAAGGTGGTGATCATGGCGCTCTCCCCGCTTCCGGTGACGGAAGCTATGCGTGAGTACGTATCGACGTACTGGATAAAAATGACCTGTTCATTATCGTGGCTCGCTCGCCCCCTCCCTATCGGACAAATGTGCTAATCACTGGATTTTTGTGCGCAGCAAAACGCGATGTGATGAAGATCCCGTTTTCAGGCAGGACTCACCATTTTCAGGTTATTGCTAATTTTGTCTTTAAAAACAAATAAATGGATTGTGATTGGTCTCGTAATCAGGTTTGTAATGCATCATGTCAATAAATTAATCACCAGCGGGGTCTGGATTTATATGTGGTTTTAAGGCGTTATAAGATGTGACCTTTCTCACAAAAAGTCGCAGTTTCGTCGGGCGGATTAGGATTTTTATGCGCCTGATGGCGGAGGCCAATCGCATTGGCTGGGCGAGCGCAGAGGGGCGTTGTTTGGGAAGAAAGTGTGGTGGCAAGAGAGGGATGGCTGAAAAGAGATAGGTTATAACGCGAACGTCCGAATACGCTCCGCTATTCGAACCTACGGACTACACAATATGCGCCACCGACTCCAGCCAGTTGGGAACTTGTTGCCGATACCACTCCAGATATTGCTGTGCCTGCGGCTTCTCCCTTCTGGTCAGCAGATTGGTGACTTCAATAATCAGCCAGCACTTGGCCATGACGAGATGGCGCAGCAACCGGTCGCCAGAGAGCAGCGAACTGTGGCACAGATAGCGTTCAATGATGGTTTCATATTCAGCCAGCGAACCCATCCGCGGCACCAGCGGGGCCAGATCGATGGCCGGACTGCCATAACCAAATCGCTCCCAGTCAAACAACACCAGCTCACCATTGTTGCGGGTGCCCCAGTTGCCCTCATTGCTGTCTCCCGAAATCAGGCATGACTCCTCGAATAGTTCGTGACCAAGTTGCTGGATATGGCGGATCTTCTCGTTTACCGCTTCCGGCAGGCAGAGTACAGAGAGCGCCTCGTTGGTGTCGACGAGCGACCAGCCGTGAGTTTTCACCGCAAAGTCGGGCTGATAGTTGGCGTTATGCAGGCTTGCCAGCTGAGCAAAGGTCTGTTCGTTGTGGTGCAGCTGCGTGAGCGTGACCGGATGAGGGATCTGCTCAAGGAACAGGGTCTCCCCTTCGACCTTGAGCAGGGTAGGAGTGTTGAGCCCGCTCAAATGAAGTGCGGCGCGTTGGTAGAAATGGCGCTCGACAGGCGATGCGCCGCTTTTTCTGATACAGGGTTTGCCATCCAGCAGCTGGATACTTACCGAAGCGCCCCCCATTTTCGCCAGCTCCTGTTGCGTCATCCTCTACCCCGTTAGCTATGAGTGGTCAGTTGCGTGAGATAGCTATGTACCTCTGTGCGAGTCGTGAAACGGTGCTTGTCGTTTGGGAATCGATCAAACAGCTCGTGATGGAATTGGCGGGAGCTTTTGCCGGCTCGCTGCCCATATTCCGATGCCCACACCAGCAGTTGTTGAAAGCTCTCTTCGGCTGCTACGGCATCCCGTTGCCTGGCACTTTGTGATCCGCGCGATAGCAGTGAATCACGGCATACTGACCAGTCGAGATCCAGAAAAAGCAGGGTATCGGCGGCATCAAGCAGTTGCTCGGCCAGGGCACCAAATACCCCTTCGACCACCCATGATGGCTCTTGAGCAAGTGTTTGAATGGCATGATCAATCTCATGCTGGGGCCGTTTTTGGTTAAACCCGCCCGGTTGCCAGACGATGGTGTCCAGATTGACCTCGCGGATAGTTAACCCCTCAGCCAATCGAGCTGCCAACCAGCTCTTGCCCGATCCAGAGTTGCCAATAATCAGAATTCGTTTCATCTATGAGCGCTCTTTTCTGGAACAGATATCTGGAGGCTGGAAAGTAGAGGTGATAACGCGAATGTCCGAATACGCTTCGCTATTCGAACCTACGGGCTATCAGAATTTATGGTCAAATTGGGTATCACCGCACATCTGCGTTATAGATAATTTGATTTTACTCATCAGCCATTAGATGGATTTCTATTGCACCGATTAGAGTTGATTTTTTGCGTCTGTACTCGTCTATAGCATAAATTTTATTTTCTTTATCTTTGGGGGGTACAGGTGTCTCTGGTAGCTCCTTAACCAAAGCAATACATTCTTTTGCGACTAAATCTTTATCAGCTAAATCACAGATATTATCCATTAACTTTAATATTTCATTTTGCGCATCATCAATTTTATCTACAATATCAGTGGCGAGCATAGCTCCTTTTGCTCCACGTTTAATGCTTTCCAACTTATTAAAAACTTTATGAATGGAGCCAATGATTCCAGTTCTAGCCTCCACTCTGATTACATCATGATGTTTTGCCTTAGTTTGATATAAAGATTCCGATATGATGGCATCCGATAGCCATTTTGCATCAGAGTACAGAAGTTGAAGGCCCTCTCTGAAGTCTTTATAAGAACTAATACCTTGAAGTAGAAGCATTAGTGTGCCAATTACAGTCACACGAGCTTTTATTGAACCATCTTCAAACTCAACATTGATCTCAAGACCTTCAGATAAAAAGAACTCAGTACGAGTCAAGGAAAACATTCTTAAATTTTCCTTGAATGACTCTAACTGTTCATCGGTTTCCATTCCTCTCGGCTGAACATGAATATAAGCCTGACTAAGGATGTTTTTGTTTATATAATCTGCCACTATGTTATCTCAATTTTTGTTGATGCTTTAATTTAAAAAATCTATATGTAGATTTTTACATCGACTTCAATCGCCCTTGGAAATGGCGGTAAACATCATCGTTATTAAAGCCATCCACATTCTGGCTGGAGAAAATAAGCGGGGTGACTCCTTGTGCCAGTGCCAGTTTCTGCGCTTCGACAACCAGCGTATTGATCAGCACCATGCCGGAGATGGAGGAGAAGGCGCCGGTGACCCGATCATTGACTTCGCACAGGCCATCGCCCGGCGGCACGCAGTTGTCCAGTACCAGATCGGCCAGCTCCATCAGTTTCTGGCCAGAAGGGTGACGACTCGGGTTTTGCGCCGATTGCGCCACTGAGGTAATAGCGATCACCTTGTGGCCGCGCGCTCTGGCAAGCTGGGCCCACTCGATGGGCAGGGCGTTGCGACCCGAATTGGAGATGACCACCATCAGGTCCCCCGGCGCAATCGGCTGCTCCTCCCACAGGATGGCGGCAAGCCCCGGCAGCTTCTCCAGCGCCGAGCTGCGCAGAGCACCATCGGCGGTGGTGACGGTGGAGTCGAGCACGGCGTTGATATTGCCAAGGCCACCGGCACGGATAAACCCCTCCAGACCGACCATATGGGAGTGGCCGGTGCCCAGCATATGGATCATCTTGTTGTGAACGATGGCCTCGCTAAACCAGTGGGCCGCCTGCCGGATCCCGGCTTCGTTCTGGCTGACCATGGTAGCGATGCGCGCTTGCAGTTTTTCGACGTACTCAAACATAACGGCGGGATCCTTGTGGATTGCTGGAGAGGGGGTTGTAGCCCAGGTGTGGCCAAGCGGCACGCTACCGCCCCTGGACGACAGCCTCCACTCTGCTGCTGTTAACCGGCGATGTGGTGGGAGGGGATGGCGCTATGGTGGCCAGAGCGATCTCGGCAACGCCCCTCCCAATCCAGTTTGCCAAGTGAGCCATGGTAATCAAGGTGGGGGCGATGCAAAACCGGCAGCAGGTAAAAACCTGCCAAGGATCAATAAACTACTTGCTTGATGGCGGGAGTTTATTCGGTTGGTTGTGTGGCGGATGACAGACTGGAGCCATCAATACTCCAGAAACTTCTCCCCGCAGCGTTCGCAAATTAGATGTTTTACATGGGTGGCCTGATAGGCGAGGGTCTGGCCGAATACCGCATTGGTCAGGCTGCTGGAGCGAAAGGCTTGCCAGAAGGCTTTGCGCGGATCCTTGGGCATGATGTCCTGGCTGTGATCGCGGGCGACCAGCACCACGAGATGGCGGGTACGCTCGCCGCATTTGTCACAGCGGTGGATTTCAGTTGGCGGATTCTGGTCGTGCGGGTTGCTCATAAAGGGGCTCGTGAAGAGAGTGGACGCCCATCATATTCCTCTCCACTTGGCTCTCAATCTCTCCTTGCCAGCGCAGTGAGCAGGTTCACATTTTGCGCCCTCTCTTTGTTATTTGCCCGCGCGCCGCAGCCGTGTGCTTCTGGCCGATGCCCGCTTCTGCGGTTTGCTGGTGAGCGATGATGATATGGCGGGTGGGGTGAGCTCGGGCTTGTCCAGCTAGTTCAGGCTGATGCCCGTTTCTGCGGTTTGCTGGTGAGCGGTGATGATATGGCGGGTGGGGCGAGCTCGGGCGCCCAGCCAGCTCAGGCCGATGCCCGCTTCTGCGGTTTGTTGGTGAGCGGTGATGATATGGCGGGTGGGGCGAGCTCGGGCGCCCAGCCAGTTCAGGCTGATTCTCGCTTCTGCAGATTGGGGGTGATGATATGGCGGTTGGGAGCGAGCTCGGGTTGCTGCATCCGGGTCAGCAGGCGCCTTGCCGCCTGACGGCCGATTTCGCGGGCCGGTGAGCTGACAAAGGTGAGGGCGGGGGAGGTGAGTTCGGCCTCCGCCACGTCGTCAAAACCGAGCAGGGCCACCTGCTGGCCGATGTAGTTATCCTTGCCCACGGTGCGGCCGCTCGCCTCGACACCATAGATGGCGCCGAGCGCCACCTCGGGGTAGTGGCAGAGCACGGCGGTCACCTTGGGGTGCTGGTGCAGCAGCTGGGCGATGGTGTCGGCGGCGCTGCGCTGGGTGCGCTCGCACTCCAGTACCCACTCCGGTTTGAAGGGCAGGCCATATTGCAGCAGGCTGGCGCAGTAGCCGCCGATGCGCTCGGCGCGGGTGAGGGAGTCGGCCCGCCCGCCGACATAGGCGATATGGCGGTGGCCCTGCTCGATAAGGTAGGTGGTGGCCTGTTTGGCGGCGTGGGTGTTGTCGGGGCCGATAAAGTCGACGTCATCGCGATAGTAGGAGCGGGCGGCGCACACCACCGGCAGTTCGGAGTCGAGCAGGGTCTCCAGGGTTTTGGCCGCCGCGCCGCGCACAGGATTGAAAATGATGCCCGCCACCCCCTGCCGTGACAGGGAGTGGATGCTCTGCTGCAGCCGCTCCGGGCTGTGGCCGCACTGGGTCAGAAACAGCAGATAGCCCTGCAGCTCCAGCACCTCGCTCACCCCGGCGGTCACCTCGGTATAGAAGGGGTCGGTGATGTCGCGCAGGATCAGCCCCACCAGATTGGATTGCTGGCTGCGCAGGTTGGCGGCGGCGCTGTTGGGTACGTAGTCGAGCTCTTTTATCGCCTGCTGCACCCGCTCGGCGGTGGCCGGCGAGATGCGCCCCTTGCCGTTGAGCACCATGGAGACGGTGGTGACCGACACTCCCGCCCGCTGGGCGACATCGGTGATCTTGGTGGCTTTGGCAGAGAGGGATTTGGGCGACATAGGGCGAATGGACGACGGACAGTTGAAAGCGAGGCCCCAGCATACCTGCTTGGGTTGCCAAGTGAAACGTTACATCACCATCTGGCCGATCCGGCTCACAAATTTGGATCCTGCTGCCAGCTAGCCCCCTTATTCTGTGATCCTGTCGGCACTTGTAAGTTGATAAAACGTTTTATCATCCAGCAAAACCTGATGCTGACCCGCGCCTTCTGCTTCGAGATTGCTTCGAGATTGCCTCGAGCGGGGGAGGGCAGCCGCAGATATTGCTGTCTATTCACAAGGAGCCGTTTCATGGCCAAGCCTCAAGCCAAATCCACTATCTGGGAGTTCCTGCAGAGCCTCGGCAAGACCTTTATGTTGCCGGTCGCCCTGCTGGCCTTCTCGGGCATCCTGCTCGGTGTCGGCAGCTCGCTCACCAGCGATGCGGTCAAGCAGAGCATGCCCTTCCTCGACAATACCGTGCTGCAACTGCTGTTCCTCTGGATGACCAAGGTGGGGCTGGTGGCCTTTATCTACCTGCCGGTGATGTTTGCGGTGGCCATTCCGCTCGGGTTGGCGCGGGAAGAGAAGGGGGTCGCGGCCTTTGCCGGTTTCGTCGGCTATGCGGCGCTCAACCTCTCCATCAACTTCTACCTCACCGTGGCCAACGTCATCGGTGACGCGGCGGCGGAGAAGGCCTACGGGGTGAAATCGATCCTCGGCATCAGCTCCATCGACACCGGGATTCTGGGGGCCATCATCGTCGGGGTGATCGTCGCGAAGCTCCACGCCCGTTTCTACACCTACAAGATGCCCGATGCGCTCGCCTTCTTCGGCGGTGCCCGCTTCGTGCCCATCATCACCGCGCTGGTGCTGGGTGTGGTCGGCTTGGTCGTGCCGTTCGTCTGGCCCTGGTTTGCTGCCGGCATCAACGGCATCGGGGCGCTCATCTCCCACGCCGGTCCCTTCGGCCCCTTCCTGTTCGGTACCGGTGAGCGTCTGCTGCTGCCACTCGGTCTGCACCACATTCTGGTGGCGCTTATCCGCTTTACCGAAGCGGGCGGCACCCAGCTGGTATGCGGTCACGAGGTGAGCGGCGCCCTCAATATCTTCTACGCCGAGCTCTCTTGCGCCGACACTTCCGGCTTCTCGGTCTCAGCCACCTCCTTCCTCTCTCAGGGCAAGATGCCAGCCTTCCTCGGCGGTCTGCCGGGCGCGGCGCTCGCCATGTATCACTGCGCTCGCCCGGAAAATCGCGGCAAGATCAAGGCGCTGCTGGTCTCCGGCGTGGTGGCCTGCGTCATCGGTGGCATCACAGAGCCGCTGGAGTTCCTGTTCCTGTTCGTGGCACCGGTACTCTACGTCATTCACGCCATCCTGACCGGTCTGGGCTTTATGACCATGGGGCTGCTCGGCGTCACCATCGGCAACACCGACGGCAACCTCATCGATTTTCTGGTGTTCGGTGTGCTGCAAGGCACCGCTACCAAGTGGTATCTGGTGCCGGTCGCGGCGGCCATCTGGTTTGCCATCTACTACAGCGTGTTCCGCTTCGCCATCGTGCGCTTTAACCTGAAAACCCCGGGCCGTGAGATTGAAACCAGCGAGACTGCTCAGCCCGCAGGCAAGAAGGCCGGCAACAGCGGTTACAACGGTGAAATCATCCTCAACGCCCTGGGCGGCGCCGATAACATTCTGGCGCTCGATAACTGCATCACCCGCCTGCGAATGTCGGTGCAGGACATGAGCAGGGTCGATGACAACTTATTGAAAGCAAACGGTGCCATCGGGGTGATCAAGCTCGACGAGCACAACCTGCAGGTGGTGATCGGCCCGCAGGTGCATCTGGTGAAAAACCAGCTGCAGAGCCTGATGGGGGCCTGAACCGGCCAATAAGATCCGAACGGGGGGCGCAAGCCCCCCTTGTTTGCCTCTCCCAATATGTCTCCTGTTTATGGAGGGAGAAACTTCATGCACGATATTTATGACTTCGACCATGTGGTCGACCGCCACGGCACCTACTGCACTCAATGGGACTATGTAGCCGACCGTTTTGGCCATGCCGATCTGCTCCCCTTTACCATCTCCGACATGGATTTCGAGACCGCCCCCTGCATTCGCCAGACCTTGGCAACCCGCCTTGAGCACGGGGTATTTGGTTACAGCCGCTGGAATCACGACGACTTCAAGGGGGCGGTGAGCAACTGGTTTGCCCATCGCTACGGGGCGAGCCTCGGCCCCGAGACGCTGGTTTACGGCCCCTCGGTCATCTATGTGATTGCCCAGCTGGTGAGCCTCTGGTCGGCGCCGGGGGAGGGGGTGCTGGTGCATACCCCTGCCTACGACGCCTTCGGCAATATGCTGGCGGCCAACGACAGGGTGCTGCTGCCATGTCCGCTCAAAAAAGCAGAGGGGAGCTACCAGATCGACTGGGCCTGCTTCGAGCAGCAAGCAGCCCGCCCCGATTGCCGGATTTTACTGCTCTGCAGCCCCCACAACCCCACCGGCCGGGTCTGGACGCGGGATGAACTGGGCCGGATGGCCGCCATCTGCCAGCGTCATGGGGTCAAGGTCATCTCGGACGACATCCATATGGATGTAAGCTTTGCCCGCTATCTGCCGTGGAGTGAGGTGGCACCGGACGATGGCTGGGCGCTGGTTAGCTCGGGCTCGAAATCCTTCAATATTCCGGCCCTTGGCGGCGCCTACGCCTTTATCGCCAACGCCGGAGCGCGCGCCGCCTATCTGCAGCGGCTCAAGGCGGCCCATGGTCTCTCATCACCGCCCATTCTCGGGGTGCTGGCCCATATCAGCGCCTATCGGGACGGCGCTGCCTGGCTCGATGCCCTGAAAGCCTATCTGCACGGCAACCTCACCCATGTGGCGGCGCGGCTCAACTCGGCTTTCCCCGCCATCGACTATAGGGTGCCAGAGGGAACCTATCTCGCCTGGATTGACCTGCGCGGTCTTGGCATCGACTCCACCGAGCGGATGGATGCGCTGCAAACCTTGCTGGTGGAGAAATACCGGGTCGCCATCATGCGCGGCGACACCTACGGCCCGGAAGGCACAGGCTATATCCGCCTCAACGTCGGCTGCCCTCGCTCGAAGGTTGACCAGGGGCTCGACGCCCTGATCGGCGCACTGGGGGAGGTGGTTTAACACAGTGCCCCTTGCCAATGCTGGCAAGGGGCACTGAACCATAAGATACCTGTTTACATACAGCGAACGGCTTTCTGCCGTGCGATGATATAGTCTCCCAGCGAGGCGTAACCATCCACCCCCTGCGGGGCTGCGCCTGAGTTATGGCGCAGATTATCTTGGTAGGCTGTCAGCGCTTGAGCCAGGGATGAACAGGTACTTTTTTGATCCTGCAGTTCCTGATAGACAGAGGCTTTTAGTAGCTGCACATTGCTCAGCTTGTCGTAAGCGGTTGTTGTATTTAGCTGAGTGGCGGCCTGCTCCAGATATGCTGCTGCCTTGATTGTCCTGTTTTTCAGGTTGACTGTCTGATCTATAATCCCTTGTTCTTTATAGTGTTCTGCCCAAGTAGAAACAACGGAAGAAGATAGGAGTAGCAGGGCATATTCTCTATCTGCCATGGCATGGCAAACCGCGTCTTCTTTGCAAAGGTTCTGGCTTCGACGATAAGTTTTTCTGCAGCGGTTGCCCGCCCATGTTCAATCAGCACATCTGCTTGGGCCAGATTTTGCCAAGGGTCGTTGCTTATTACGACGCCAGCAGCAGAACAACCACATAGCAGAAGGGCGATAGCGGAAAGTCCGATTTTTTCCATATCTAATTCTTCCTTGGCGTGATTCATATCAGTTTGTAACTCGAGGTTGTATTGTTTGCGGCCACGACTAATTGAAAGCAAGTATCTATTGCCAAGAGTGTGATTTATAAGCCTCTTTGGCGTTGTGTCTGATGGCAGTACGGTACGGGTTTACGATGATAATCGAGTTGCTCGTCACGTCGGCGCACGTGTCGATCGATTGCAACTTTTGATGGTGCTGGCGTGTATGACCTTGCTCTCCGGATTGCTCTCTATTCCGCGCCCAAAACAAAACCGCCCCGGATATCCGGGGCGGTTTTTATTTATCGACAGAACGGTGTTGTGGCCAGCAAGGGCTCAGCGATAGCGGCCACGTACCGAGCTGCTGGCGCGGCCGGCCATCTTGATCAGGCTCTGGCGGGTGTGCAGGTGGCAGAGCGCGACGCCGAGGGCATCTGCTGCATCCGCCTGCGGGGTGGCGGAGAGTTTCAGCAGATGGGTCACCATATGCTGCACCTGCTCCTTGGCGGCACCGCCGGTGCCGACTACCGCCTGCTTGATCTGGGTGGCGGAGTATTCGCTCACCGGCAGGTAGGCATTGACTGCTGCGACGATGGCGCTGCCCCGGGCCTGCCCCAGTTTCAGGGCCGAGTCGGCGTTGCGGGCCATAAAGACCCGCTCGATGGCAAACTCGGTGGGTTTGAACTGGGTGATGATCTCGCATACCCCGTCATAGACCTGCTTGAGGCGCTCCGGCAGCTCGCCGCAATCGGTGCGGATGCAGCCAGAGCCCAAGTATTCGGCCTTGCCGCCCACGACCCGGATAACCCCGTATCCGGTGATCCGCGATCCCGGATCGATGCCCAAAATAATGCTCATGGGTGTTGATTGCTCTAAACGCGAGTGATGGCCGCCAAGATAGCAAACTGTGGCCCGTTTGGCTGTATGTCCCGGGCCAAGCGGGTAAAGATTGGCCAGCCTACGTCGGGCGTGGTTAGCCCTTGAACAGCGCTATGGTGTCGCCATCCTGCAGGCTGCCGGCACCGCGTACCACCACCCGGTCCCCCTGCTTGAGGGCGCCGCTCACCGCCACCTGCTGGCTGTCGCCAAACAGCACGGTGACCGGCACCCGATTCACCTTGAGCGCCTTGCCGCTCTGCGCCACTTGATAGACCACACTGCCATCGGTGCCGAGTACCAGAGCATCCCGGGGCAGCAGCATGCTCTGCTGATCCCCCAGTGGCAGGGCAACCCGTACCGGCGAGCCGATGATGAAGGTGCCCGCTTCCGGTTTGAGGCGCAGCTCGATGAGGCGCGACTTGGGATCGGCGCTGGCGGCTCGCTGGTAATAGACGCCGTGACCGCTCAGCTGCTCCCCCTCCACCCGCAGCCGGGCTTGCGGTGCCAGCTGCTGGGCCCAGAGAATGGGGGCCTGCAGGCGGATATCCGGCTGATCCGGGTTGACCAGCTCCAGCGCCTGCTCGCCCGCGTCCACATGCTCGCCGGGCTGGATGAAGTGGTTGTTCACCACCCCGTCGAACGGGGCATAGATGTGGCTGCGGCGCAGCTGTTCTTCAATCTGGTTCACCTGTATGGCGGCCAGCCGCTCGGCCAGCGCGGCCTGCTCCACATCGTAGCTGGCCTTGTCGTACTGGCTCTGGGAGGCGCTCTTTTGCTGGTGCAGTCGGGTGATCCGCTGGGATTCGGCGCGAGCGAAGCGCAGGTTGCTCTGCCATTTCGCCTGCTCGGCGCGAGCCTGCTCCAGCGAGAGGCGCAGCGCCGTACTGTCGAGGCGCAGCAGCTCATCCCCTTTTTTGACCCGGCTGCCAAATTCGGCGATCCACTCCACCCGGCCGCTCACTTCGGCGCTGAGCGCTGCTTGCTGGCGACTCGCCACCGTGCCGCTGACCCAGATATTGGCGGCCGCATCCCCTTGGGTCACATCCGCCAGGGTCACCATCTTGCCCTGATCGGCCAATACCGGTAGAGCACTGCCTGCAATCAGCGCAGCGCCAGCCAACATTCGGGTAATCATATGTGTCATCGATGAGCTCCTTGCTCAGGCCCGCTGGCGCAGGGGTTGTGGGATCGCCACCTGCTCTCCGAGACGCAGGAAGGCAGGCAACAGGATCAGGGTAAACAGGGTGCTGCAGCTCATGCCGCCGACAATGACGGTGGCGAGCCCGCGGTAAATTTCGCTCCCCTCGCTCGGGCTCAGCATCAGCGGCAGCATTCCGAAGATGCTGGTGAGGCTGGTCATGGCGATGGGGCGCATCCGGCTTTGCAGGGCATCGGCCACCGCCAGCTGGCGGCTCATGCCGTCCCGCTCGGCGGTGCGGGTCTGATGCACCAGCAGGATGGCGTTGTTGACCACCAGTCCCAGCAGGATGACAAAGCCGATGATGGTGAGCAGATCCATCGGCAGCGGCACCAGCAGCCCGCTCAGTTGCAGTGCCAGCACGCCGCCAACTGAGGCAAGGGGCAGGGTGAGCAGCACCAGCAGGGCATCCTTGATGGAGGCAAACACCCCCCACAGCAGCACCAGCAGGATCACCACGGCGAACAGGAAGATGGTCCCCAGATTGTCGAGCGCCTGTTGCAGGCTGTCGGCGTTGCCGGCAATGCGCAGCTCGCCACCAGCGGGCAGCAGGGGGCGGATGGCGGCAAAACTGCGGTTTTTCAGGGTGTCGAGCACCTGCTCCATGGTCATGCCCGCCGGAGGCGCTATCTGCAGGCTGATGCTGCGCCGCCCATCGGCCCGGAAGATACTGGCCGGGCCCATGTCGTGCTCTACCCGCAGCAGCTCGCCAAGGGGAACGATGCGTCCGGAGGGGGTGGCCAGCGGCACTGCCTTTAGTTCTTCCGGATTGGCGGAGCTCTGCCCCATCAGCATGATGTCGAGCCGGTCTTCGCCGTCAAAATACTCGCCAACCCGCAAGCCGTCGCCAAAGGTCTGGATGATGGTGGGCAAGGGCGTGCGATCCCAGCCCACTTCGGCGAGACGCCGATCTTGCGGCACCAGTTTGAGCTCGGGGGCGGTGAAGTCGAGGCTCGGCTCGGGCCGGATTTGTGCTCCCGGCAGGTCCTTGCTGAGGATCCCCATGCTGGCTCGGGCCGCCTGATAGAGCTCGGGCAGGTTACCCCCCTGCAGCAGCAGGGAGACGCCGTTTTCGCTGTCAAAGCCGCCAAACAGCGACCCCTGACCGCCGAACACCCGAGTGTCGGGAATACCCACCAGCAGCTGTTTCATCAACAGGCTCTCCAGCTCCTTGATGCGGGTCTCGTCCTTGGGGCGCACGCCAATCTGGGCGCCCCCCGGGTAGCGCAAGATGTAGTAGTTCTTGAGGACAGGCTCTTTCTCCCCCTTCATGTAGGGGGCGAGGCGGGCGATCAGGGTATCGATCACCTCTTCGCGCTGGGCCTTGAGGTTGACCCCGGGGGTGAAGTTCATCCAGACATCCACCGCGTCCCGTTTCACGTCCGGCAGATAGTCCATCTTGGGCAGCAGCGCCCAGGTGGCCAGTGCCGGCAGGCTCATCATCAGGGTGATGGCCGTCCAGCGCTGGCGTGAGGTCGAGGTCCAGCGGATCACATGACGAGTGGTGCGCTGCCACAGCGACTCATAGGGATCGGTCAGTGTTTCATGTCCCATCCAGCGCGCCGCCACCGCGGGCAGCACGATGACGGCGACCAGCATGGAGACCGTCACGGCACAGGCGATGGTCAGCGCCAGATCGGCAAACAGCTGACCCTCCACATCGTTGAGCAGCAGCACCGGCAAGAAGATGGCAACCGTGGTGAGGGTGGAGGCGACCAGCGCCGTCCACACCTGACGGGTACCTTCGAGCGCCGCCTCCGCCTTGCTCAAATCCCCCCGCTCGTGGCGTCGGTAGATGCTCTCCAGCACCACGATGGCGGCGTCGAGCACCATGCCGACGGCAAAGGCGATGCCCGCCAGCGAGATGATGTTGAGGGTGCGACCCATCACCTTGAGCAGGCAGAAGGTGAGCATGATGCTGATGGGGATGGCGAGGGCAATCATCAGGGTCGCCTTGAGCTGGCGCAGGAAGAGCCAGAGGATGGCGCAAGAGAGCAGCACCCCGAGCCCCAGGTTGGCAGTGACCATGCTGACGGCGCGATTGATGTAGAGGGAGGCATCGAACGACTGCTCCATGTGCAGCCCGACCGGCTCTAGCACCTCGCGGTTGAGCTCGTTCACCCGAGCCTTGATCGCCTCAAGGGAGGCCAGGGCATTGGCGCCGCTCTCCTTGAAGATCTGGGCGGCGATGGCGGTATTGCCGTTCTGGATCCGCAGCACCGGGTTCTCTTCCCTGGCCACCCTTACTTCCGCCACATCCCGCAGATAGATGGGCAGGCCATCGCGCCAGTCCACCACCTTGTCCCCCAGCGTCTCGACATCGTAACGACCGGCGAAGCGCAGCTTGTACTCCCAGCGACCGATGTCGAGGGTACCGGCCGACACGTCCCAGCCGGTGGTGGCCCGGCTGGCCAGCACCGGGATCTCCACCCCCAGCTCTGCGGCGCGGTAGGGGTCGAAGCGGATCTGGATCTGGCGCTCGTTGATCCCCTCGACTGCGACAGTCGAGACCCCTTCGATGCGCTCCAGCTCGGGTTTGACCCTCGCCTCGATCAACGCCTGATGATCATCGATCACCCCCTTGGCGCCGGGCAGCTGCTGGATGAAGAAGAAGGTGAGGGTATCGTTGCTGCTGTAGTTGTTGACGTAGGGGCCGCCAATCTTGTCCGGCAGTCCCGAGACCCGGTTCAGTCGCGAAATCACGTCGAGTTGGGCCCGCTGCATGTCGGTGCCGAGGGCAAACTCCATATCGATTTCGGTAAAGCCGGGATAACTCTCGCTGGTGAGGCTCTTGAGCCCTTGCACCCCCTGCATCTCCTGTTCGATGGGGTCGGTGATCTCCGACTCCATCTCCTGGGGCGAGGCTGAACGCCAGCTCACCGAGATGTTGAGGTGTGGACGGTCGATGTCGGGGAACAGCTGGATCGGCAGTCCCCGGATGCTGAGCAGGCCCAGCAGGAAAATCAGCACGATCGAGACCGCCACCCAGATGGGGCGTTCGATCGCCGTTTTGGCGAGGTTCATTCACTCTTCCTGAGTTGTTGTTATCGGCCATTCCGCTGGCCTTGCTTCCAAAGCCCCTGCAACAGGGACTCAAGCATTTAACTGGAATTCTCCCGGCTTGTAAATGCATGGTTAACAAACAAAAAACCGGCCACGAGGGCCGGTTTGGTAGAGGGTTGCCAAGGGATCAGGCGGCGTGCTCGACCTTGTTTGGCTGCTTGTTTGCTTGCTGGGAGAAGCCTTCCAGCTCGCCCGGGGCGAAGTTGTCTACCTGAATGGCTTCGTAGCGCAGGGCATCGGCGGCCAGCAGTTTGTCCGCTTCGTCCTTGCTAAGGATGGAACCGGCCAGCGCGGCGGCAACCAGCTCCGGCAGCGCCAGTTTGCGGGGCAGTTTGCCCTCTTTCTGGGCCTGCACCAGCTTCTTCTCGTAGGGCTGCACGGCGACCATGGCCTGGAAGGCGCGCTCCATCAGGCCGACCGGATCCGCCTCGTCCTTGCCGACGTAGCACAGCGCCGTCAGACGGTCGCGGAACTCGCCCGGTTTCATCATGGCCAGACAGATGGCGTGGCAGCGATCGTCGGCGGGCATCTTGTAACCGACGCCGAACGGGAACACCACGCGCTTGAGTACGGCACCCACCACCTTGTTCGGGAAGTTCTGGAAGAAGCCCTCGAACGCCTTGCCAATCAGGTAGAGGTTGCGCTCCACCGCGTACTGCACGAACGGCAGATCGGAGACCATGCGGCCCTGATCCTCGTAGTGCTTGAGGGTGGTGGAGGCCAGATAGAGGTGGCTCAGCACGTCACCCAGACGGGCGGAGATCATCTCCTTGCGCTTGAGATCGCCACCCAGCATCAGCATGGAGACGTCGGCGCACAGGGCCAGCCCTTTACTCATGCGGGAGAGCTGTTTGTAGTAGCGAGCGGTTTCACCGGCTACCGGCGCGCTGTTGAACTGACCCAGGGTCAGCCCCTGGAACAGGGAACCGAAGAAGTTGCCGGCGCCGAAGGCGATGTGCTTCATCAGCAGGGCGTCAAACTTCTCGAGACCGCGCTCCACGTCGGTATCAGCCGCTGCTTCCAGCTCGGCAAACACATACGGGTGGCAGCGGGTAGCCCCTTGCCCGAAGATCATCAGGTTGCGGGTCAGGATGTTGGCTCCTTCCACCGTGATGGCCACCGGAATACCCATGTAGGCGTAGCCGGTGTAGTTTTTCGGGCCCAGCTGGATGGCACGACCGGCGTGGATATCCATGGAGTCATCCATGATCTGGCGCGCCATTTCGGTCATGTGGTACTTGGAAATCGCAGTGACGATGGCCGGCGCCTGACCCAAGTCCAGGGAACCTGCAGTCATGCGACGTGCCCCTTCCAGCTGATAGGTGAGGCCACCGATGCGGGCCAGCGCTTCCTGCACCCCTTCAAACTTGCCGATGGACATGCCGAACTGCTTGCGCACGTAGGAGTAGGCGCCCACGGTGCGGCTCGCCATGTGACCGCAAGCGGTGCCCAGCGCAGGCAGCGAGATGCCGCGACCGGCGGAGAGACACTCTACCAGCATGCGCCAGCCGCGACCGGCGTAATCCGGGCCACCGATGATCCAGTCGAGCGGAATGAACACATCCTTGCCGAAGGTCGGGCCGTTCATGAACGCCAGACCCATGGGGTAGTGGCGATCGCCGACGCGCACGCCGGGGTGGCTGGTGGGGATGAGGGCGCAGGTGATGCCGAGCTCTTCCTTGTCACCGAGCAGTTTTTCCGGGTCATAGAGTTTGAATGCCAGCCCCAGCACGGTGGCACGGGGGGCCAAGGTGATGTAGCGCTTGTTCCAGTTGAGGCGAATACCCAGCACCTCTTCACCCTTGTGCATCCCTTTGCAGACGATCCCCTTGTCAGGAATTGCGCCTGCATCGGAGCCCGCCTCCGGCCCGGTCAGGGCGAAGCAGGGGACTTCTTTGCCATTAGCCAGCCCCGGCAGCCAGAAATCTTTCTGGGCCTCGGTGCCGTAGTGCATCAGCAGCTCGCCCGGGCCGAGGGAGTTCGGCACCATGACGGTGACCGCCACGCTCAGGCTCTTGGTGGCAATGCGGGTAACGATGGTGGAGTTGGCGATCGCCGAGAACTCGCGGCCGCCGTAGGATTTCGGGATGATCAGGGAGAAGAAGCCTTCCTTCTTCAGATAGTCCCACACCGGCTCTGGCAGGTCTTTGGTTTCGTTGACGATCTTGAAGTCGTCAACCATGGCGAGCAGGGTTTCGACCTGATTGTCGATAAAGGCCTGCTCCTCTGCGGTCAGCTCGGCCTTGCCGTAGCCGTGCAGTTTTTTCCAGTCGGGGTTGCCGCGAAACAACTCGCCATCCCACCAGACGGAGCCGGCTTCCATGGCCTCCCGCTCGGTAGCTGACAAGGGCGGCAGTATCTTTTTGAAGATGCCGAACACCGGACGGGTTACCACCTTTTTACGGATGGAGGGTACGCCGAGCACAACGGCTATCGCCAGCACCAGCAGGACAAGCAATGTGATCATACCGAAGTTCCTTCTATTTCACTGTTTCCGTTGATTTATTGTTGGTTGTTACACGGCCAGGGAGAGCCTGGTCGACTCCACGGGCGCCCCGACTCCGGACGCCAGATAAGGAATAACGTTGCGCACCAGCCCTTCCACATCGAGCTGCTGGCCAAAGTCGGCCAGGGCGATGTCGCGCAGCGCATCGGCAGAAGCCATGGTGAATACGACGGTGCCCAGAGTGAAGTGCAGGCGCCAGAAGAGATCCGCTGGCGACAGGGCCGGATTGGCTTTGGAGATGGCCTGGGTGATCCGCTGCAAAATGGGGCCATAGTGGGCGGTGATAAAGCGGCGCAGGTGGCCCTGGCTGTCGATATAGCCGCGCCCCAGCAGTTGCATGAATATGGCCGGGCCGTTGGCCCGCACTGCCGAGAGCTTCATCAGCGGCTCGACAAAACTTTCAAACAGTTGCAGCAGGGTCAGCTGCTCCTGCTCCATCAGTACCCGCAGGCGGGCATCTAGATCGGGCATAAACAGGCTCAGATAGCGGTCGAGCACCGCCTGGATCAGCTCCTTCTTGGAGCCAAAGTGATAGTTCACCGACGCCAGATTGACGTCGGCTTCACTGGTGATCAGACGCAAAGAGGTATCGGCGAATCCCCGCTCGGCAAACAGCACTTCAGCGGCGTCGAGAATACGGTTTTTGGTATCGATTTTACTCACTGGACACCTCACTTAAACGAATGTTTAAAAAGTACGTTTCATAACGTGAAGTGTCAAGAGAATGTGAATAAGTGTTAGCGGAATGTTTTTCGATGAAAAAAGCAAAGTGGGCGGAACTTAGTCAAAAAGAAGGACTCTATATCTATGCCACTGCAATTAAACATTAAGTCTCGCCCAACCTGCACCATGCTAGTTGGGCCTTTTTTTGCGCGTTTGTTACCGGTTTGCGGTTTGCAGGCAAAAAAAAACCGCCGCAGGGCGCGACGGTGGGGAAAGTGAGTTCGCGTCATCCTGACGGCAAACTGTCGATGCGAGTTCAGGCATGTATCGACGGGGGCAGTATGCCAGCCAGAGCCCCTCAGACTATGTCAGCTTCGCGGCATTTTGTGACAAAGTGTGGCAAGCACTGGCGTGGCCCAAGCTGCCGCTCTTTGCTATGCTGCCCTTTCAAAATATGAGGGGAGAGAAGATGAAGTACCCGGTCGATACCCACACTCACACCATTGCCAGCACCCACGCCTACAGCACCATCCACGACTATCTGCCGATAGCCAGGGCCAAGGGGATCAAGCTGTTCGCCACCACGGATCATGGCCCCGAGATGGCCGATGCCCCTCATGTCTGGCACTTTGCCAACTTGCCGATATTGCCAAGAGTGGTGGATGGGGTAGGGATCCTGCGGGGTATCGAGGCCAACATCAAAAACCTGGAGGGGGAGATCGATTTTCCCGAGCGTTACGAGTCGCGCCTCGACATGATCATGGCGGGTTTTCATGAGCAGGTATTCCCTCCCTGTGATCAGGCCACCCATACCCAGGCGATGATCAACGCCATCAAGAGCGGCCGGGTCGACATGATCAGCCACCCGGGCAACCCCGCATTTCCCATCGACATTCAGGCGGTGGTCAAGGCGGCAGCTGACTATCGGGTGGCGCTTGAGATCAACAACTCCTCCTTCATTCATTCCCGCCCGGGGAGCGAAGGCAACTGCCGTGCCATCGTTGAAGCCGCGCGAGATCTGGGGGCCTATCTCACCTTCGGCTCCGATTCCCACGTCGCTTTCAGCCTCGGCGATTTTGACCACTGCCATCGTCTGGTGACCGAAGCGGGCTTCCCGCAAGAGCGGATCCTGGTGCGCTCCCCCCGCGCCCTGCTCGAATTTCTCGAAAGCCGCGGCCGTGCCCATATCCCCGAGTTTGTCGATCTGTAAATCGGGCTCTAACACCATGAGCCAACTCATAAAATCGAGTTGGCTCAATTGACTTGCCGGTCATTTTTTATGAATGTGGAGAGCAACAAGCCGGTATAGCTCAGTTGGTAGAGCAGCGCATTCGTAATGCGAAGGTCGCAGGTTCGACTCCTGTTACCGGCACCAAATTTTATCAAATAAAACAGTAGTTTGGGTGTTGCAGTTTGATGCGTTACTGAGCGTTGGAATGCAGCATTTAGCTTATCCAGTGTGGCAAAATTGTGGCATGCCACACTGGCCTGATAGCGGCGAATGACGCTTGCCAGTGCATGACATAGCAAAACACTGCTGGTAGACTCCATTTCGTCACGTAACATCGGACGACAGGCACTAATTATTTATACCCTCAAGGCCGGGCATGGTGCCGCTCAGGTCAATTACCGATTAGCTAACCGGCACAGCTATTCGATGACCCTTGCCGCCTTGATGGGTTATGACCATGAAACAAACCTCTATTACCACCTCCAGCGTGGTGCTTTTGACTGTTGAGCAATTGGCTCTCTGTCTGCATAAATCCGTTGCTAGCATCCGTAGTGACGCGACTCGCAACCCTTGTTCACTTCCCCCTATCTGCCGTTTACCAGGAACCAAGCGTTTGCTCTGGCGTGCTGAAGATGTTGAGCTTTGGCTTGCTGAACATGTCATTAGCCAAGGTTTGGATGATCGAGCGGTTAAATCGGCAGATATGCCTCGGCGTGGCCGGCCAACCAAAGCCGAGCAGCTAGCACGACAAAAGTCACAGAATTCAAACGCTAAGAGGTAAGCCATGGCTCTTGACCTACTAGCTGCGTTTGAACAGGAGCCGCCTGCACTTGACTTCATATGGTCTGGATTTTTGGCCGGTACTGTGGGAGCTCTGATCGCACCAGGTGCAACAGGTAAAAGCTTTTGGGCATTGCAGGCCGCAATGGCCGTGGCTTGCAAAGAGTCTGATGGCGATCTGTTGCAACTACGCCCGACCCGTTCAGGCCGAGTGATCTATATGGCTGGTGAAGATCCGGCTGCAGTGCTTAGTCATCGCGTCCATGCGCTTGGCAAACATCTATCGCCCAAAGCGAAGGCCTCTATTGCCACAAACCTCGCATTGGAACCGATGATGGGGGTGAGTTTAGATCTGATGAATCCGGACTGTTTTCAGGCTCTGGTGCAGAAGGTAGATGGTTATCGCCTTGTTGTTCTCGACACTCTCAGCCGTATGCATCAGATGGACGAAAATAGTAACGGGGACATGTCTCAGTTGATTACCCGACTTGAGTCGCTGGCCGCAAATACGGGGGCTGCGGTGCTCTATTTGCATCACGCTAGCAAGGGGAGCGCGAGGGATGGCAGTCTTGATCAGCAGCAGGCAGCCAGAGGCGCATCAGCGTTGATTGATAACATCCGATGGTGTGGTTACATCGTGCGGATGGGGGAAGAAGAAGCAAAGCAGCTAACCGAGATTCAACGCGGTAGTACACCCATCGGAAACTCTCGACGCAGTGCGTTTGTGCGCTTTGGGGTATCCAAGCAGAACTATGGCACTGCAATCAAAGATCAATGGTTTGAACGCCAGGAAGGGGGCGTATTACATCCGGTACAACTTATGGAACCTCCTCAGGCGCGAGAGCGAAGGAGGTTTGCTCATGGCTATTGAACTTACCCACGCGCGCCATGATCCGATGCACTGCCTTGCTCCTGGTCTATTCCGCAGTTTAAAGCGAGGGGAGAGAAAGAAGTTAAAGCTGGATGTGACGTATAGCTATGGACAGAACCAAAGCGCTCGTTTTATTGGTTTTGAGCCATTAGGGGCTGATGATATGCGACTGCTACAAGGGCTGGTTGCGCTATCCGGTCCCAAGGGCGTTATTCTGACCTCTGCGCCATCAGCAGCTATTCCTAAGCGACTTCGTTTGGCCTTAGCATCGGAGTTTGATAGTGCGGACTGCCGTTGCTTGGTGGTGCAGTCTCGTATCACTCAGCTACTCGAAGAGATTGGTCTATGCAAAAGCGGCAGAAACCTTAAAACCCTAAAGGCTAGCCTGATCAGGATGTCGAATGTCACCGTTGTCATTCAAGGTGACTCTCGCTGTGCATCCTTCCACCTGATGAGCCATCTCTTTGATGACCATGATAACGCGCTATACATCTGTTTGAACCCACAGATTGCAGAAGCCGTTCTCGGTGGACGGCCACATGCTCGCATCGATATGAATGAAGTGCGTAGCCTCAAGAGCGATCCTGCTCGATTGATCCATCAACGCCTATGCGGGTGGATCGATCCTGGTAAATCAGGGCGCGCGTCCTTGGATACTCTGTGCAGTTACATCTGGCCGGATCCTGCGATTGCTGATGCGATGAGAAAGCGCCAGCAGATTGCCCGTAGAGCTGTGGGGGAGCTGTTCACGATAGGTTGGTTGGTAACTGAATACCGCAAAGATATGTGGGAGATCCGCAGGCCACGGAACAGATCTTTGGAGTAATTTCAGTGCACTATCATTCCAGAACTGGTGCACTAACGTTCCCAACTGGTGCACTTTCATTCCCAGGAGTTGGTCTTAAAATCTTTTTAAAACATGTGGTTAAGGTGTTTTTGGAAAAGTAATCCAAGATTATCCATAAGATAATCCACTAGACACAGGCCCTTGCAGCCCTTGGACGGGTTGCAAGGGCCACAACTGAGATTACCCACCTCGCTAATAGACCTAGTTGTCTAAGCTGGTCATTTGGTCTTTTTATCTGTAGCAGGCTGTATATTTGCGGATTGAGTGGGGATCGTCACGCTATCAATTTGATCATAACGAAGATAGATGGTGCCATCCGTCTCATTCCAGAATGTGCATTGAGTCGCATTACAGACGATCCTCAGCGAAGATATACCCTCGGGATGTGCAGCATACTTGAGATTATTGGCAGAGGTGAAATTGCCTGCATTCATATCATCTTTCTGAGATTCGGCGGTACGACGACCATTTTCGTAACAGTGGTAGGCAAGTATACCAATAATGCATGAAGTAAATAAAACATAGAAATATAGAATGTACCAGTTCATTGCTTTTTCTATAATTGTGGCAACCCATTTAACTTCATCAGGGTGAGCCGAGTATTTAAAAATATTTTTTATTTTTTTATCCATGTCCTTATTTTTGAATGGTTGAGTTACCCAAGATACAGTTTTATCTCTAGCGCGTTTCATCAGCTTAAACGTAAGCGCTACCACAATGACTATTACAAGTAATCCAACAAAAGCAGCTATAGGGTAGCCTAGCAGTGGTACCAGATTGGCTACAAGAGCGAAGGTTCCCGTTAATAATGTTTGTTCTGTTGAGAGTGGGAACTCGCTGCTATCAACGTGAAAAACATTAACATATCCCATATGCCAAGCCATGCCAAATAGGTATACAGCTGCAGTAATAAGCGGAAGAAATGCCAATACAGTTTGTGCTTGCACCCATTTCTGTTCGTTGGCAGTAGCTAGTTCAGCTTTCTTAGCTTGAACTCCTTTGCGGTATCGTAGTCGCAGTTCTGTACGCTGATTCATCTGTGCCTCAAGCATTAAGGGTTTACGCAATATCGTATGGATTCCAGCCTCACTTGACAATCATCAGCTTGAGCAAATGAGCCTGCAGTAGCTCTTTCACTTGAACTGCTCTCCAGCGGTCAGAATCTTGGATGCCCCGATGCGGTGCGGTATAGCTGATTTTGTGGCAATCGATGGGGCTAGATGCCGGTGAGGGCGCCAGTCTTGAGGAATCTTTTCCCTTGGCGTTCCATCCTGATCATTCAACTCTAATCTGTAAAGTGTATGGATGCGGGATGGAAAGTGAGTGGAAGAGGTGGGTAAACCTATTGAAAATAATAGGTTTTCTCTTTGGCTATCCTGTCCGCATATAATTTGTATGATTTCCCTTGTTGGTGATACATGCTTTCCTTCATGATCACAAGGCTGAATTGCGGGCAGGATGTGTGAAGTTAGCTAACCGGCACGCCGGAGTAGCTTCTTCACTATTCCTTATTCGCACCAATGGTGCTCAATGGCTTCATGATCTATTGGTTATCAAATAGTTGTATGTTACAAGCACTGGTGGATTAAAAGACGCTGATTAAACGTAGTAAAATTTATTTGCCAAGATGCTGCTGATATCAAGCAGTTAATTTATAATGTTGTTATTTAAGCGTTGGGCACAACTAATATATCGCTGAGGTAATTGATGTCAGATTATGAAAATAAGGTAAAACTGCTTTCTAAGGATGAATTGAAATCGCTTCGTGAGGATATTATAAATTCAAGTGTGTCTATGAGGAATGAAATCCTTAAAAGAGCGCTAATGAAGAAAATTAATTACACTGGCACTAATAAAAACAAGCCCTAGAAGGGCTTGTTTTTATTAGTGAGAGATAATATCTCTTAAATAAGAAATTATAGGGATGTTATTGAATTCAGGGTGATCTCTGTTTGGCTCTAGGATATTTTTCCAATATAAGTTGGCATTGTATGGCTTTCCTTCATTAGGGGCTAATTCGATAAATCTTAGGTTTTGATGAATGGTATCTGCTTGATGAGCTGGCTCAAATGTAGTTGTGTGCACTCGTAATAAACCAACGTCATATATTTCTTTATCTTGAAAGAACTGTGTGGTAATAGTTTTCTGAATATGTGATTCAAACTTTGGATTTCCCTCCTCATCGTAGGAGGATACAGGCTTACCATCGGTATCAAAAATTGCATGATACTTTATCTTAAATTTAGAAAGAATCTTTTGATAAAAAGGAATGTTATTCACAGTGCCACAATTAAGTATAAACAGATCTTTGTGACATCCCTCAGATTGAATATAAGCTCTTGCAAGAATTTCTTCTGTTGGCCCTTCAATTAACAAAACTTCATCAGCGTAAAAAGCTTCACAAATGTGAGGGTTAAAACGCAATATTTCATTCATTTCTTGCTTTAGTTCTTCATCTGTTTCAACATTTTTAGCCTTGCGTAGAAACTGATTGTTAATTTGATAAATATTAGTGCCTTTATCATTTTTAACCAATCTGATTATGGATGATTTAGGTTTTGAAATGTCTATCATTGAAGGAGAATGCGATGCGCAAAGAACTTGATAAGGTAGCTCATCTTCACTTACCTTATAGATGAGTTCTCTTAACTCTCTGACTATGCGGGGGTAGAGAAACAGCTCTGGTTCTTCGAAAAGAACCATATAATCTTTCCGCCCTACTTCTCGTTCAAATTTTTCAGCGACATCTTTCATTAAAAGAAGTGTGAATATTGCTGTACGAATAGTACCGTGTCCAACTTTATCTGATGAACTTGGTATCGATGTGTCAACTTCACCATTAGAAAGTGTTGAGAAATCAATGCTAAACTCTTTACCTAATTTATTTTCAGACCAAACAAGTCGATCCTTTGTTTCTTTGATAGTTAGTAACGTATCGCCAAATATTTGTGAAAAGTATTGGTTAACTGATTTTTGATAAGAATCAATAAGCTCAGGGTTATACATTTTTTCTTGGAGCTCTTGAATCTTTGCTTTGGCTTCTTCAAGGGCTGCTAGATCAGCTTCTTGTAATGTGCTCTCGGCCATTCCTTTAAGAATGGAGTTGAGGATATCCTTTGCTTCATCTTCTGTTGGCATAGCCTTAATAAATACTGGCTGAGGCATACATGATTGGAAAACGGTATGCAAACCAATAGTGGCATAACCTACATCTTCATATTTTTGGGTGTCGTAGTTGTAAGTTTGGTTGATATCTTTGATATTTTTACCATCAACAACCCATGTTTTTTTAATTCTTATTTTGTCATCTTTTAGATATTTCTTGTAAGAGTCTTTTTGATTTGGCGCTTTAAGTTCAATGCGAGTCTTGTCTGCATCTTGTAATGTTACCTCGATTTCAAAGACAATACTGTTATTAAAGTTACTCTTATAAAAATCTTCTTTTACAGGCTTCTCACACTTGTAGAAATGTTGATAAGCTTTTAGAAACGTAGATTTACCAACATTGTTTTGCCCATATATAAAAAGAGTGTTTGTATCTTCAAATACAATTTTGTTTTGTTCAAGTCCTCCAGAGATGCCTCGAAAATTGTTTACTGCAAAAAAGTTGATTTTCATTTATGTCTCCATATTTATATTAAGCGGTTAATAGCATACAGTCATACACACTTAATTTGTATGGATTTTAATGAGACCTGGATCTGGTTTTTGACTTTTTAGATATCATTTCCCAATAAATAGTTTTACTGGGAGATGATATTAAATCGTTTTTTTATAGGTTTACAATAAGGGATTATCTTGGAATAAATTTTCAACAATATGAAGTGCTGATATATGTCTTTTATGAATTTTATCGTTGTTGCAGCTGCATTCACCATCATGATGCTCATGTACCCATAAACCGTTCGGCTCTCTACGATAAAACCAACCAGGAGAAAAACCAACGTTGGTCATGTTTATGCCTGGGTGCATAACAATCAGTTCACAAACTTCAAAAAGTTCAGGTTCATGAGAAATGACACCGATTCCTTTTTGATAGACAAGGTCATATCCTATATTTGAGCGTTTAATTATCTCATCAGTTTCAAATGCTATGTATTTCTTCCCTTGAAGCAAACTTTCAACTTGAGGGAAGTATAATGGTGTCTTGTCATCGGCAGAACCGAAAAGAATAACTTCTGGTAATGAAAGTATTTCCCCATTGGTAAGCTTGCCATTCAAACTATCTATTGAACTAAATATCTCACTAATTTTCCTGCCCTGGTAAAAAGCTATATTTGGAGGTGCTATTTTTTCAAAGCTATCTTGATATTCTGGTAGCTCAAGAGTACGTTTAAAAACAGGAACTGGGAAATTAGGATCTCGAATGGACTCTATTTCTCTCCAGGGCAACTCCAAAAGTGCTTTTAAAATAGGGTCGCTTGCTGGTGATGGAAAGAGAGAATTCGTATCTGTTAATCCATGTGCAACTGCATAGTCACGAAGAACGGTTCGACTTGCTGTTATTTGAGCAATAAAGCATTCTTTTGGAACTGGCCTCCCAAGAGTAGGGCCTAAAAGCCATGCCTTTTGTGCTTGAGTACGGAGGAAAAAACCATCTACTTGTAATGTTGCTAGGTCTACAAGACCCACCCCTGTAGCGATTGATTTATCAATCACATAAATATGCCCATCACCATCCTCAAAGTTATAATCAGCATGCTTTTTCCTTTGCCATATAAAATTTTCACCACAATCTTCACACATGTCTATTCGGAATGAATTGGTGTATTTATGACTAGCGAACCATGCACTCACTGCAGGACTTGAAGAACAATCTACGTAAAAAGATCTCCAACCATAATGTTGTAACAGTGCTTGAACATAGCTCATGTCATTAACATGGCCTCCAATAAATCCCTCAAGAACATTACTGGCATAACGTAACCACTTCATTGTCTCTGTAGGAATGCAAGGCGTACGATCGAATGATGCTTTAATAGATAATTCTTCGGGTGTGCCGTAATGTTCAAGCTGGCCCCGAAAAAGAACATTTTGACCAAATGTGGGAATGATTTCTTCCAACTCATGAAGCGAATTTACTTTAAATTTCTTCACTTTCCCTCCTTATTTATTGCCCTATACAAAGTCATTTATAATGAAAATTATCACAGAGACCCAATCATAAAGTAGGGTTCATAACAGTTTTCTCGCTAAGTCTTCAGCCCTAGGATGGTAATACCTTAAAAGCATGCGAGGATCTTTATGTCCTGTTACTTTCGTTAACTCATGCATAGGAAAGATCTCGGCCAGACGGGAAGTTGCTTCATGACGTAGATCGTGGAAACGCAGGTCACTGAGAAAATTGGTTACTGGTATCAAACTTTGAGTTTGGCATTCTAGCTCGTAGGTTTGTCTAGCACGCTTGACTGCACGCTCAAAGGCTCGTGTGACCGCATCAGCTCGGATATCAAAAACCCGACCTGTAGCTGCGACTCCTACAGATTGCAGAGTAACAACTGCTCGGGTTGATAGCGGCACATCGCGCGCACTGCCATTTTTGGTCGATGGCAGGTGTGCAACTCTGCGTTCCAGATCGATGTGCTCCCAGCGCAAGCTAACCAGCTCACTCCGCCGCATGGCCGTTTCCAATGCCAGTATGACCAACGATGGTAAGACTCTTGAGCCACTGGCAGCGATGACCCGCTCTATTTCACCTTCTGATGCTCTACGTGCGCTTTCTTCATCCTGGCTCTGGGGACAATGTGCTGGCGTTGCAGAAGCTGCTATACGCCTTGTACGTGCGTTATCAGCTTGGGGCTTACGAATTAGCTCCAGTGGATTGGATAGACTTTCCATTCCCCATTCTTTACGGGCCATGTTGAAGATGTGGGAGAGCAGGGCAAGCCGCCGGAGGACTGTTGCAGGTTGATAATCTTTCAGCCACTCGTCCCTTAGCTTTGCAACATCCGCTCCACGAATGGATGCCAATGCGCGTGATGCCAAAGGTAATGCCTTGTAGATGCGGATGAGTGAGAGCTCTTGCACGGCTCCCTTTTTATGCGGAACAACCTCAGTTTCATAGCGGCATAGAGCCTCATAAAGCGAGGTTGCTTCAGCTTCGGATCTGCTGACCCAAATCCCTCGGGTCATCTCAGATTCAATGACTTTAGACCAGGCCTCCGCCTCCGCCTTTGTGTTGAAGGTTTTACTCTGAGCCGGATACCCCTTGCGGCGTACCTGGGCTTCCCATTGATAGGGGCCGCGCTTACGGAACGTTGCCATAGCCAAATACCATAACTTGCTGCTGAGTGTGGCAAGATTGTGGCATAAACCCTATTAAATGGAAAAAGCTATTGATTTATATGAATTGCAGTTTGCTTTCGTAATGCGAAGGTCAGGAGTTCGATTCCCCTTATCGGCACCAGATCGTGAGGGCAGGTTTCATTTGTGAAACCTGCCCTTTTTACATGGCTTTTGCCAAGGCTCGCTCCACATAGAGATAGCCAATCCCCATCACCTGCTGGGCGCGGCTGAGCTGGCCGAAACGGATATGGGTGGCGTTGACCGCATCGCTGCAGTCGAACGGGTTGGCGCCGGTTTGACTGACGATCGTTTGCAGCCAGGTTTCACCAAAGTGGCAGCTGCGGCCATAGAGCCAGATGCGGTTGATGTTGAGGATATTGAGGAAGTTGTAGAGGCTCAGGCCAATGGCGCGGGCCCCTTCGTCCACCAGGGCGCGGATCATGGCATCCCCCTGATGGTAGAGCGTGAGCAGTTGGGCGGTATCCAGCTCTACACCAGTCTGCGCCGGGTTGTCGGCACTGGCTTGTTGTTTGAGAAAGACCCGGGCCCGTTTCTTAATGGCAAACAGCGAGGCGACTGTCTCCAGGCAGCCATAGCGGCCGCATGCACAGGCGCTGCCGTCCGGATTGATGATGGTGTGCCCTATCTGGCCGCTGCCAAACAGGGCGCCCCGGTAGATCTGGTCGTTGATGATAAAGGCCGAGCCGATACCGTAATCGACGTTGATGACGCAAAAATCCCCGTTCCCTTCCCGGTCCTGCCACTTCTGGGCCAGCGCCAGCATGATGCAGTCGTTATCCACCATCACCTCGCAACCCAGCCGCTCCTCCAGCAGGTACTTGAGCTCGACCGGCGCATGCCAGGGTGCTTGCGGCATGGTTTGCGATACCCCGGTCGCCGGGTTGACCTGACCGTGTACCGCCAAGGCCAGCCGGATCGCCAGTCCCTTGTGGCGGCGCTTGTGCTGGTAGTAGTGCGCTTCAATCAGGTGCAGCAGCTCATCGGGGGTTTGCGGGGCAATCTTCTGGTCGCTGAATTCATCCAGCGGGGTGATCAGGTTATCCACCAGGATGCTCTCCAGATGGGTGGGGCTGATATTGAGGCAAAGAATGGCCCCCTGACCGCTGGCAATGCGGTAGCTGCCGCCATTGATGCCGCGCTGGGAGAGGTTCTGATCGCTGTGGCTGATGGCGCCATCGGCCACCAACTCGTCAAGGATCTTGCTGACCGCCGGAATGGAGAGCTCGCAGTGGCGCGCCAGGGTGGACTTGCTCGCCTCTTTTAACTGATAGAGCAGGGCAAGCAGCACCTGCTTGTTGTGGTGGCGGACCTTCTGGTTGTTCAACCCTATGCTCATCGCTTCACTAAACTCCGCTTACTGTATTGCGTGATCTTTCAGCAATTAATGCAGGTTTAACCATTCTAATCTGGTCTCACTGAAAACTTTACTAACAAATGTTGAGTGAGGCGAGATTAATGAGAGCTGATGTCAAGGTCTGGGTAGAGACCATCTCACTGCCGACCTACGAGGTTGGCGCCGAAGATCCCAACCCCATGTTTCTCGAGAAGCGGGTCTATCAGGGCTCCTCGGGGGCTGTCTATCCCTATGGGGTGATCGACACCCTCACCGGCCAGAAGCAGATGAAGTCCTATCAGGCGGTCTGGCTGGAGAACGACTTTATCAAGGTGATGCTGCTGCCGGAGCTGGGGGGGCGTATCCACCGTGCCTATGACAAGGTGATGAATCGCGACTTCGTCTATTACAACGAGGTGATCAAACCGGCGCTGGTGGGGCTGGTGGGGCCCTGGATTTCCGGCGGCATCGAGTTCAACTGGCCGCAGCACCACAGACCCACCACTTTCATGCCGGTGGACTTCACCATTACGGAGCGGGAGGGCGGCGCCAAGACCGTCTGGCTCGGCGAGGTGGAGCCGATGCGTGGTCTGCAGGTGATGGCGGGGTTTACCCTCTATCCCGACAAGGCGCTCATCGAGATCACTGGCAAGGTGTTCAACGGCAACGACACGCCGCGCCACTTCCTCTGGTGGTCCAACCCGGCGGTGAAAGGGGGCGATGCCCACCAGAGCGTCTTCCCGCCCGATGTGACCGCCGTCTATGACCACGGCAAGCGCGACGTCAGTGCCTTCCCCATCGCCCGCGGCACCTACTACAAGGTGGACTACTCCGCCGGGGTCGATATCTCCCGTTACCGCAATATTCCGGTACCCACCTCCTATATGGCGGACAAGTCTGACTACGACTTCGTCGGCGCCTACTGCCATGACGAGCAGGGCGGCCTGTTGCACGTGGCGGATCACCACGTTTCGCCGGGCAAGAAGCAGTGGAGCTGGGGCAACTGTGACTTCGGTCTGGCCTGGGATCGCAACCTGACCGATGACAACGGCCCCTACATCGAGCTGATGACCGGGGTCTATACCGACAACCAACCTGACTTTACCTGGCTGGATGCGGGGGAGGAGAAGGTGTTTGTGCAGAACTTCCTGCCCTACAACACCCTCGGTACCCTGCAAAACGCTAACACCCGCGCCGCCATCAAGCTGGAGCGTAGCGAGGACGGTCTGTTGTGCGGTGCCTACGCGATCGCGCCGCTGTGCCACGCCCGTTTCGAAGTGAGTGATGAGAGTGGCGTGCTGTTCACCCAGACGCTAGATCTGCAGCCGGGTCAGGCCTGGCTTGAGCCGCAGGCCATCACCAGCGAGGGACGCTTGCAGGTACGCCTGCTGGATGAGCAGGGCCAGCCGATCCTGAGCTATCTCGAGCATCAGCCCGCAGGCGAAGCCCTGCCGGATCCGGCCACCGCGCCGGAACCTGCCGTCAATCTCGACTCGGTCGACGAGCTCTACTTCATCGGCCAGCATCTTGAGCAGTATCTGCACGCCAGCCGCTCGCCCTTTGATTACTACCTGCGGGCTCTGGAGCTCGATGGCGGCGACTATCGCTGCAACCTGGCGCTGGCAACGCTGGAGTACAACCGCGCCAACTATGAGCAGGCGCTGACCTACGTCAATCAGGCGCTGGTCCGTGCCCATCGCCTCAACAAGAACCCCCAGTGTGGCAAGGCGAGCTTGCTGCGTGGCCATATCGAGGAACGTTTGGGGCAGTTCGATGCCGCCTTCGATGACTTCTACAAGGCGACCTGGAGCGGTAACTGCCGCGACAGTGGCTTCTTCGGGCTGGCCCGCATCGCCATGGTGCGCCGGGATCCCGCGCAGGCACTGCAATTTGTCGAGAAGAGTCTTGCCGTCAACGGCACCCACTACGGCGCTATCGCCCTCAAAGGGTTGGCGCTGCTGGAGTCTGGTGAGCAGGAGGCGGCCATCGCCTATATCGACGAGCAGCGCGTTCGTTATCCACTTCACTATCAGCTGGCCTTCTTGCGCTGGCTGGCAAGCGAGCAGCCGACCGATCTCGAGGCGCTGCGCACCCTGTGCAACGGGCGCGGGGTGAATCTCTGCTTCCTGGCAAGCGATCTGCTGGCGCTGGGACGCCCCGAGCTGGCGCAGCAACTGCTCTCAATACTGCCGGTAGAGGAGACCCTGCCGCTGCTGTTCCAGGCTGCATTGTTGCCGGAAGGTGAGGCGCAGGATGCCCTGCTGCAACGGGCCGAGCAGGCCTTTGGCCGCAAGGTGCGCTTCCCCAATACCCTTGGCGAGGTGGCCATGCTGGCGCAACTGCCACACAGCTGGTTTGCCAGCTACCTGCTGGGCTGCTTCCACTACAGCAAGCGCAGCTACCCGCAAGCCATTGCCCTGTGGCAGCAGGTGTGCGAGCAGGCGCCCGGGTTTGCCCCGGCATGGCGCAACCTTGGCATCTATCACTTCAACAAGAGCGGCGATCCGGTGGCGGCCGAGCAGTGTCTGAGCCGGGCTTTTTCCCTCAAGCCGGATGATGCCCGTTTGCTGTTTGAACTGGATCAGCTGCACAAGCGCTGCGCCATGGCACCCGCCGAGCGGCTGGCGCTGCTGGAGGCGCATCGTGAGGTCGCCCTCAAGCGCGACGATCTGACCGCCGAACTGATCAGTCTCTATCACATCACCGGCCAGCTGGAGGCGGCGGCAGAGATCTTGCGGCTGCGCGAATTCCACCCCTGGGAGGGGGGCGAGGGCAAGGTGACCGGCCAGTACCTCATCAATCAGCAACGCCGGGCATTGGCGTTGATGATTCAGGGACGCCACGAGCAGGCTATTCCGTTGCTGCAACAGGCGCTGCACTACCCCCTCAATCTGGGAGAGGGGCGTCTGGTTGGACAGACCGACAACGATATCCACTACCTGTTGGCGCTCTGCCATCTGGCCTGTGACAACCAGAGTCTGGCGGCCCAGTGCCTGCAACAGGCCTGCCTCGGCCAAGGATCGCTCGGGGCCAGCCGCTACTACAACGATCAGCCGGTGGATTATCTCTTCTATCAGGGTATGGCGCTGGCACGTCTTGGTCGGGTTGCGGAGGCGCAGCGTCTCTTTGAAGGGATGGTCGGCTGGGCCGAGCAGGCGATGGGCGAGTCTGTCGAGGCGGACTTCTTCGCCGTCTCACTGCCGGATCTCATCGTGCTGGATGACGACCCGCAGCACAAACATCGCCAGCACTGTCTGCTGGTCAGAGCGCTCGGTCTGTTGGGGCTGGGTCAGCGGGATGGTTGTGAACAGACCTTGCGAGAGCTGCTCATCCTTAACCCGGCTCACGACAAGGGGCACCTCTTTGCCCTGATCTGCCGCGAGCTGTCACTCCACTCATAACTCTCATAACAAAAACCGGCGCCCCGCCACGGTGAGGGGCGCCACTGCACCCTACAATCGACAAGATAGAAAGGATTAGTCATGGAACGCACGAAAAATCAATTGGATACGAATGGGCTCAATATGAGCTACATCTGGATGATCTGTTTGGTGGCCGCCTGCGGTGGCCTGCTGTTTGGTTATGACTGGGTCGTGATTGGCGGGGCCAAGCCCTTCTATGAGGCCTATTTTGCCATCACGGATCCGGCCCAGTCCGGCTGGGCCATGAGCTCGGCGCTGGTGGGCTGCGTGCTGGGGGCCGCCATCTCCGGCTGGTCAGCCGACCGCTTTGGTCGCAAGAAGCCGCTGATCCTGGCCGCCATCCTCTTCACCATCTCGGCGTGGGGCACGGCTGCGGCCAGCAACTTCGATCTGTTTGTGGTTTATCGCATCATCGGCGGGATCGGCATCGGTCTGGCCTCTGCGCTCTCGCCCATGTACATCGCCGAGATTAGCCCGGCCAACAAGCGCGGCAAGTTCGTGGCCATCAACCAGCTCACCATAGTCATCGGTGTGCTGGCGGCTCAGCTGGTGAATCTGATGATCGCCGATCCGGTGGCGAGCAATGCGACTCAGGCCGATATTCTGGCGACCTGGAATGGACAGTCCGGCTGGCGCTGGATGTTCGGTGCCGAATTGGTACCAGCGCTGGCGTTTCTGGTGTTGATGTTCTTCGTGCCGGAGTCGCCGCGCTGGTTGGCCAAAGATGGTCAGTATGAGAAAGCCTCCCGCATGCTCGGCAAGATTGGCGGGGATGCCTATGCCAAGCAGACCTTGGCCGATATCCGTCAGACCCTAGTGGGCGAGACCCACAAGGTCTCGCTGGCGGAGCTGGGCAAACCCTCGGTGCGGCCGATCCTCATCATTGGGATTGTGCTGGCGGTGTTCCAGCAGTGGTGCGGCATCAACGTGATCTTCAACTATGCGCAGGAGATCTTTGCCTCCGCCGGGTTTGACATCAACAGCACCCTCAAATCCATCGTCGCCACCGGTCTTATCAACTTGCTGTTTACCCTGATCGCGCTGCCCATGGTGGACAAGATTGGCCGCCGCAAGCTGATGCTGATTGGCTCGGCGGGACTGACCATTATCTACGGCATGATGGCGGCGGCCTACGCCACAGGCGTACTGGGGCTGCCGGTTTTGCTGCTGGTATTGGCGGCCATCGCCATCTATGCCTTGACCCTGGCGCCGGTCACTTGGGTGCTGCTCTCGGAGATCTTCCCGAATCGGGTGCGTGGGCTGGCGATGTCGGCCGGTACGCTGGCGCTCTGGATCGCCTGCTTCGTGCTGACCTACACCTTCCCGCTGCTCAATGCCGGGTTGGGGGCTGCGGGCAGCTTCCTGCTCTATGGCCTTATCTGTTTTGCCGGTCTCATCTTTATCTATCGCAAGGTGCCTGAGACCAAAGGGGTGACGCTGGAGGCACTGGAAGCCCAACTGGCCCAGGGCAAGGTCGAACTGACGCCGACCAAGGCGAGCGCCTCGGCATGACAGTTTACACATTGGGCAACCCGCATCTTCGTATGCGGGTTTCAACACAAGGGGCCTGTCTGCTGGGGCTGGAGGATGAGCAGGGGCGCCCGCTGTTGCGCGACACTGACCTGGCGCAGCCCTGGCATCCCGGCCAGAGCGCGCTGTTTCCCATGTTGCCGCTGGCCAACCGGGTCGCAGGCAACCGTTTTGAGTTGTGGGGGGAGGAGCATCGCTTGCCAGAAAGTCCCGTCGATCCCGACTTTTTCCTGCACGGCGATGGCTGGTTGCAGTCATTGCAGTGGGTGGCGGGTTCTACCAGTTCGGTGACGTTGCAGTTGACCAGCCAATGCGGCCCTTTTCACTATCTGACGGAGATCGACTATCGGCTGCAGGGGGCGAGCTTGGTGGCGCGGATCAGCCTGACCCATCTTGGGGAGAGCCCCTGTCTCTACGGCGCGGGTTTTCACCCCTTCTTCTGGCGCGACGAGCAGACCCGCATCCGTTTTCTGGCGAGCGGCGTCTGGCAAGAGGGAGCAGATCATCTGCCGATCGACTGGTCGAGCAGGCTGGCGCCCCATCTCGACTTTCGCCAGTGGGCTCGCCCGCAAGGGTGGCTCAACAACTGTTACGGCGGCTGGCGCGGTCAGGCCGAGCTTGACCATCCTGCCCGCCAGCAGCGGCTGCTGGTTTCAAGCGAGTGTGCCTTCCTGATGCTCTATCAGCCCGATGAGGGGAGTGGCTTCGTCTGTCTGGAGCCCCAGAGTCACGCCGCCAATGCCCACCACCTGGCCGGTCACCCCGGTTTGCGGCTACTCGCCAGAGGTGACCGCATGAGTATCGGTATGACCCTGACAGTGGCGTCCGGGGGCTGATAATGATCTGGCTTGTGGTATTGGTGAACGCAATGAGCCACCCGTCGGGTGGCTCTTTTTATTGCGGATTATCCTGCGTGTTACCTGATCTCCGGTCAGGCTATCTCCATCTCTGGCTGTGGTGTCGAGGTGTGTTGGCTGGTCAGCTTGTCGATGCGCACCGCTGCCACCTTGAACTCGGGGATCTTGGCGTGAGGGTCGGTGGCATTGATGGTGAGCCGGTTGGCCGGGGCTTCGGCGAAGTGGAACGGGATAAAGACCACGCCCGGCTGCATCCGTTTGGTGACGAAGGCGGGCAGTTCGATATGGCCGCGGCGGCTGGTGACCTTCACCTGCTCGCGGTTGCTGATGCCCAACCGCTGCGCATCCACCACGCTCATCATCACCCGCGGCCCGGCCAGCTTGTCGAGCCCCTTGGTCTTGCGGGTCATGGTGCCGGTGTGGAACTGCTCCAGCAGGCGGCCGGTGGTGAGCACGATGGGATAGGTCTCGTCGGGCAGTTCGGCTGCATAGCGGAACGGGGTCGCGACCATCTCCCCCTTGCCACGGGTGAACTGCTTGCCATGGAGCAGGCGAGTGCCTTCGGGCGCCGCATCGTTGCAGGGCCACTGTAGCCCTTGCGCTCCCACCTTGTCCCACTGGATGCCGGCGTATTGCGGGGTTACCCGGCAGATCTCGGCGGTGATCTCCTGCGCATTCTGATAGCGCCAATCACCGCCCATTGCATTGGCAATCTGCTGGATGATCCACCAATCCTCCCGCGCGTCACCCGGCGCCTTGAGGGCAGGGGCGATGCGCTGCACCCGCCGTTCGGTGTTGGTGAAGTGGCCGCTCTTCTCGGCAAAGGAGCAGGAGGGGAGCACCACATCGGCGAGCTGGGCGGTTTCCGAGAGGAAGATATCCTGCACCACCAGAAACTCCAGCTGCTTGAGCCCTTCTATGACGTGGTGTTGATCCGGATCGCTCAGCACCGGGTTTTCACCCATCACATAGAGCCCCTTGATGCTGCCCGCGCAGGCGGCATCGATGGTCTCGGTGAGGGTAAGGCCGGGCGTGCGCGGCAAGTCTGGCTGCTGCCAGGCTGCCACGAAGCGGGCATGCACCTCGGGGCTGGCCACCTTCTGATAGCCGGGCAGGCAGTTGGGCAGCGCCCCCATGTCACAGGCGCCCTGCACGTTGGATTGGCCCCGCAGCGGGTTGATGCCACCCCCTTCGATGCCGATGTTGCCGCACAGCAGTTGCAGGTTGGCGATGGCCCGCACGTTGTCGTGGCCGGTAGTGTGCTGGGTGATCCCCATCGAGTAGTAGATGGCGGTGCGTTCGGCGGTGCCGATAAGGCGCGCGAGCTCGATCACCTGCTCGGCCGGTACGCCGGTGACGAGGGCGACCTTGTCCGGTGCATAGGCGGGGGAGAGCACCTCCGCTTGCAGCGCTTCGAACCCTTCTACTCGTGCGGCGATATAGGCCTTGTCGTGCCAGTCGTGCTGGATGATCTGCTGCATCAGGCCGTTGAGCAGCATCACGTCGGTGCCGGGTCGGTGAGCCAGATAGAGGCTGGCATGGTCCGCCATCTCGATCCGCTTGGGATCGGCCACCACTAGCTGCGCCTTGCCCGTGGTGACTGCCCGCTTGATATGGGAGCCGATGATGGGGTGGGCCGCCGAGGTGTCGGAGCCGATGATGAAGATGAGATCCGAGTGATCAATGCTCGGGATGTCGTTGGTCATGGCGCCGCTGCCGAGTGACGCCTCCAGCCCGGTGACGGTGGAGGCGTGGCAGAGCCGCGCGCAGTGATCCACGTTGTTGGTGCCCAGCTCCCGGCGCATGAACTTCTGGAACAGGTAGTTCTCTTCGTTGGTGGTTTTGGCTGACGAAAAACCCGCCAGTGCATCGCTGCCATAGCGTTTGCGCAGGGCTGTGAAGCGCTCGGCCACCAGAGCGATGGCCTCCTGCCAGCTGGCGGGCACCAGCTTGCCATCCTTGCGGACAAGCGGTGTGGTGAGGCGCTCCTCGCTCTGGATAAAGTCAAAGCCGAAGCGTCCCTTGACGCAGAGCAGCCCCTGGTTGACCGGCGAGTTGCGATTTCCCTCCACATAGCGGATGCGGTTGCGCGCCTCATCGACATAGAGGGTGACGCCGCAGCCGACCCCACAGTAGGTGCAGATGGTATTGACCGGCGTGAGCAGTTCGGTGCGCCCCTGTGATTTGTCGCGGGCATCCACCAGGGCGCCGGTGGGGCAGACCTGTACGCAGGCGCCGCACTGCACGCAGTGGGAGTCGCCCATCGAGAGTCCCGTGTCGAACTGCGGCCGGTTCGAGAGGGTACCATCGCTGTTCTTGGCAAAGCGCAGCACACCCTGCACCGCTTGCTCACCACAGGTCTGCACGCACTGGCCGCAGCCGATGCAGCGGTTGGCATCAAACACAATAAATTCGCTGCTGCTATCCACTGCAAACTTCTGGCACTGGCTGGTATCGAGAGCGCTCTGCTCGACCTTGTATTCGGTGGCGTAGTCGCGCAGTGCACAATCGGTGTTGGCCTGACAGCCGCACTCGAGGCAGCGGCTGGCTTCGCTGCGGGCATCGGCATCACTCAAACCGCGTTCCACCTCGGCAAAGCTTCCCTCCCGCTCGGCATCTGCCAGATGAGGCATGATGCTACGGGCGACCTGCTTGAGATGGGCAAACTGGGCGGGATCGACCTGCTTGAGTTTGGGAGCCTTGCAGGCGTTGAAAGGACGAACCGGATCGATCATGTCACCGTGGAGGAACTGATCGATGGCCAGCGCGGCCTTGCGACCATCGGCGACCGCCTCGATGGCGGTGGCGGGCCCGCGGCGCAGATCACCGATGGCGAACAGGTTGCCGTGGCCGCTGTGCATGGTCTCGGGGTGGGACTCCAGCGTCTGCCAGCGGGTGAAGGGGAGGGTGAGGGGCTCCCCTTCCATAAAGCTGAGATCCGGCTGCTGTGACACTGCCGCAATCACGGTATCAAACTCTTCAATGAGGTACTCGCCGGTTGGCTCCGGGCGGCGGCGACCGGAGGCGTCCGGCTCGCCGAGGGCCATCTTCTCGAGGCGCACCTGACAGACGCGACCACGGTTGTCCGGCAGATTCTCCACCGGATTGGTCAGCATCATGAAGCGCACCCCTTCGTGCTCCGCCTCGTCGATCTCGTACGCTTCGGCGGGCATCTCGGCGCGGGTGCGGCGATAGATAAGGGTGGTTTCGGCGCCGAGGCGTACCGCTGTGCGGGCGCAGTCGATAGCGGTATTACCGCCGCCGATCACCGCGACTTTCTTGCCGGTGGTGAGCCGCTTGGCCAGCATCCGATCCTTGAGGTAATCGACCCCGAGATAGCAACCGGCCAGGGTGCTGCCCGGGTAATCCATCGGCACCGCCTTGGAAGCGCCAACCGCCAGACAGACCGCATCATAGTCGCGGCACAGCGCCGAGAGGGTGATCTGATGGCCCAGTCGCTGCCTGGTGTGGATCCGCATGCCGCTTTGGCACATCAGGTCGATCTCCTGATTGAGGATCGCCTTGGGCAGCCGGTATTCAGGGATGCCGTAGCGCAGCCAGCCACCTGCTTCGGGCATCGCCTCGAACAGGTCGACCTCGAACCCTTCGTAACCCAGATAATAACCGCAGGTGAGGCCGCCCGGGCCGCTGCCGATGATGGCCACCCGCTTGCCCTTGGCGGGCTTCTTGGCTGGTTGATAGGGGGCAATCTCGGCCAGATCGAGATCGGCGGCATGGCGCTTGAGGTGGCGAATGGCCAGCGGTTCATCCACCAGCGCGCGGCGGCACTCGGCCTCGCAGAATGCGGGGCAGACCCGGCCGATGGAAAGAGGCATTGGCAGGGTCTGTTTGATGACGGCCATCGCCGCCTCGTGCTCCCCCATGGCGATGTGATGCAGATAGGATTGAATGTCCACCCCGGCCGGACAGGCGCGCTGGCAGGGGGCTTCGCAATCGGCGTAGTGATCTGCGAGGATGCGGCCGAGCTCCTGCTGGCGGTGCTCGTGCAGGACATCGCTTTGGGTCGTGATCACCATCCCTGCCTCGGGGCGCGTCTCGCAGGCGCGCCGGATGCCGAGCCCGGCAATCTCGACCACGCAGAGATCGCACGGCGTTTTGGGAGCGCTGGTGTTGTCACTGCACAGGGAGGGGATATCGATCTGGTGCTGTTTTGCTATCTGGAGCAGGGTTCTGGTCGGGTCAACCGTCAACTGAGCCCCATCGAGGGTGATGGTGATCATGGCGTCATAACTCGCTTTCAAGGCGCAGAAAATGCTGCATCTGGCGGAGCCAGCAGGGGAAGCGACAGAGAGGATCGCTTGGTATCTCCTCACCATACCAAAGACGGCATTCAACTTTATTTGATTTAACTCAGGTTCTTTGCCTAAAAAGAAAACGATTTCAATGGTGGTGATATCCGTGGAGGACGCTCTGGACTTTGACTACCTATGTTGAGTTAAAACATCGCATTTCCTGCACTTTTATGGCCATTAAAGCAACCGTAAGCTGTATGTGATATGGAGATTACTCATGATGGCACGATGAGGGATATCCTAAAATATGCAACTTTTGTTTCGGTTTGTGGCGCAGGGCAAGCGACATTGGAAATAGCCGAACTGGCTGCACCTTGCGATCGGCAAAATGAATACAGATATGGCTCTGGATGGGCCATCTGATGAAAATTGCCGCTGGTCACCGTTTTGCTGTACTGAGACCTGATGTTACAACTCCAACTCAATGATTGGGATCTCCCAGCGCTCGATGCATATCTGGGGTTGATACTCTTCTTTCTCCTGTTCTTTACGTCGTTCCACCAGAGCAATCACTCGGGCTTCACGGATGCTATTCATGTCGAATTTCCAGGTCTCTTCGCCGAGCAGGGAGAGGCGAGCTATTTCGTGATTCTGGTGATACACATGAAGCTTGTTGTTTTTATCGGGAGCGATACGCACGGCATCGCCAACCTTTATCTGACTGAGCAGGCGGTGGATAGGATGAGTCTCGCTACTGCGTCCGGCATAGCCCAACACCAGTTGCGACATACCCATCATGGCGAAGCGGCGTAGTCTGTCCGGTCGGGTTGCGTTAGGTCTCTGCACGTAGCAGTGGGAGGCGATCAGTGGAATATGGGGGTTACGTTGATCGTGGCGAGCCATGAGAACCAGCCTTTCGATAGCACGAGTCATCCCCAAACAGGGCCACGACATCAGTCGAGTTCATTAATAGCCATCTCCATCTGGCGTTGACCTCTCATGGCGATAATAAGTGCCAAGAGATCAGTGAGTTGGACAAATATTACCCGAAATGTTGAGCGGTGGCATCATTCAGAGCCCTCTGGCCGCGCTTCTTTTGGCTGGCATCCCGTTTATGTAAATGCCTCTGCCCCCTTAATCGTTCATGTGTGGAAAGTGTCGTCCTTGTCATGGTCAACCCACTGATCTTGTTGGACTATTTCTCTTACTTCTCCGATCGGAACGCATAGTGTCCCTCGATTACTAGCAGCGCCACGCCACCGAATTGGCGACCCGTTACCAGCAGGTATCTGCGCGCACTGTTCATTGCGACTGGCTCACTCTGCTGGAGCCTTGGCTTTTGGCTGCACCGCGCAGGGTGTTTGATGTGGGGGCTGGCAGTGGTCGGGATGCCGCGTTTTTAGCGGGGCTCCATCAGGGCAACACTGTGGTCGCTGCCGAGCCCTGTCAGGCACTCGCTCTACAAGGTCAATGTCATACCTGTGAGGCTGCAGTTGCGTGGGTCAATGACGCTATGCCGGCTCTCTCTCGCGTGACCGGTACTTTTGATCTGATTTTGCTCAGTGCTGTCTGGATGCATCTACCCCCGGAGTCTCGTCCCTTGGCGCTGGCACGTCTTCATGAGCTGCTCTCACCAGATGGTTATCTGGTACTGAGTCTTCGTCTGGTTATCTCGGAGCAGGAGATGCGGGAGCGAGCCATGTATCCGGTAGCTGTCGATGAGGTGGAGCGGCTTGAGTTGGCAGAGTCTGATCCTTGGGGGTGAACATGCACGCCTCCCCTGAGCAACAACTCGCTTTTATTGCCTATCTGCAACGCATCTTTACCGAAGGCGATTTTGTGGCCACTTACAAGTGCGCCTTGCTCCACGGGATTGCAGATATCGCGATTGAGCGCAGTACCGAGACCCATGATCTGACCGCGGCGCGCACTATTACGCTGGACGAACTGGCCACCAAGTTTGTGGAGCTTTATTGGCAGCACAGTCTGCCCTACTCGGCGACGGGAGAAACGGCTACCTTGCTCAAACAGAGCAGCGGTCGTCAGGCCATCATGCTGACGGAGTTGTCCCGGCTGCGTGCAGAGGGGGTCCGCTCGGTAACTGCACTGCGTCGGCACGACGCCTGGCGGCCTCTTCTTGCCCGAGTTCGGCGCATCCTTGTTGAGGGGCCCCTGTGGCGTCTGCAGATCCTGGGTGGGCGAGAGGAGTGCCACCTCTATCCTCATCAAAGGGGCGCGGATCATATCTGCCTGAACCCCGGAATTCTCTACTGTCTCCACCGCTTTTACGATCTGGTGGTCTCCCTCTCCCGACAGCATTGGTTGCAGCTTATCTGCGACATCAAGGGGAATCAGCCACTGATTGGCCCAAGTGTAGGGCTGGAGAATTTTCTATTTGGTTCAAGCCGTCAGGCGCTGGGACGGGTGGGGGAGGTTTTGAGGGACTTGCAGGGGGGAACCTGTTTTTACTGTAACAAGGCGATACACGGGAGTGGTGAGGTAGACCATTTCATCCCCTGGCGTCGTTATCCAATCGATTTGGGCCACAACTTCGTACTGGCACACGCCAACTGTAACCGGAGCAAACGGGATTTTCTCGCCGCTCCCGAGCACAGGGATGCCTGGTACGAGCAGAATATCCTGACCCATGGGGCGTACCTCACGGACGAGCTGTCCCCTCTGGTGAGCATCGACGCCGAGCGTTCTACCGCAATCGCCACTTGGGCCTATCAGCAAGCACTCCGTGAGCATGCTAGGTTGTGGCGTGGTATTGACCAGTTTGTTGACGTCACAGCCCCCAGTGTGAATATTCCCCTGCGCTTTCTGTGAGACGTTGAGGCTTTCACGCTAGATAAACTCGATAAAAAAGGGCCACCTCTTGCGAGAGGGCCCTTTCCAAACGTTTGGGCTGGGGGAATCTGACTTGTGTTTCTAATGCATTGATTAATAATTGTTTGGTTTGATGATTGTTCTGCCTGGTGTTACCTCTGGTGTTACCATTGAACAAGTCACCCCTGAATTTCGGTATTGAAATCGCGGATAGGTAACTATCACGAACAAGAGCAAGGGGGGCGGATACGGGTTCAAATTCCTGTCGTCGTCATAGTATTGCCACCAGTCCAACGGTGGCTATCTCAAGCAAGTTGCTCACTTGGTCTGCAAGGAGCCTATAGAGCACCCCAGCAGAGGGTGAATCGCAGCTTACTCGGTTGGAGTGGGTGCAAGGCAATTGCATGGCAAGCCAATGATGATGGTTTAGCGCACCATTTGGCATCATCAGGATGTTTTTCCCACATACCCTTCAATACCTATATATTCCCACGTACTAGCCGTCTCGGGCTCCCCGTCTGTGCGCCACTGACAGGGACTTTGGCTGCGCTCCAGTTTAATCGATCAGGGCTCTTCACCAATAGGTGCTGACATGGGTATCAACAAGACCTATACATTGTTCTCGTAGCATGATATTTCGCGCATGCGCGCGCGTACGCGTAATGGTCGCATAAGTACGTGCCAGACATTGCCTAACTTATTGTATTTATTGATTTTGTCGTGATAAGCCCTGTATTTCACTCACACGTAGTTGGGCACACTGGTCGCATAAATACCTTACTAGCCATTTGCTACCCTAACCATGTTGCATGTTGAGCCAGCTGGCCCCTATCGGTGCCATCTAACCTTCATTCTTACTCTGAACTCTTTACTGCAAACTTCGCAGCTGTAACTGGCATTGAGCAGGCAGTACCAAGCGAGACTCAACGGCATCAATCACAAACGGCACCACCCATAAACGCATGGTTTTTTGGCCAGCAACTGGGAAATCAAATGGCTGGGCTATCGGCTCCTGAAATGCGCGATGGGCTGGATACACCAAGAACATTTCTCTGTCCCCATCAGGGTCATCAAAGTAGTGATGGCCATAGGCAAACATCTGATAAAAATCACCTTGCTGCAGATCGTACTTATCGGTGCCGTTCCCTTTCGCGGGGTCTAGCAGTTTCCATTTCGTATCAAGCACGCTGATCACCTTGCTGCCCTGCTCAATCACCATATCGGGTTTAAGCCGAAACCATGCAGCGTCATGATGGGAAACCAGGTGTTTACGCTGTGCCTGGGCGGTTAACGTCAGCAGCGGTGGGAGTGTGGCTCGCAGCGTTTTCGCCACATAGTTTTCAAAAACCCGTTCCATCGGGAACAGCAATGAGATTGCCCGGTGCCCCCCGCTCATGGTTTGCGGAGAAAAACCCTCTAAAATCAATTTCGCCCATGCCAGTGGCGTTTGGTAATGGCTCATTCCCCGGTCAATGCGCAAGCGGGCAAAATCGCATTTGTAGTCGGTACTGAGTGGAACCTCGCAAAAGACAAAGGTCAGCTCTTGCAGCAACCTTTGGTTATTCCCACTGCGCGTGATGGCAGCCAGCGCAACCAGTGCCGAATGCAGCAGGCGGTTGGCAGGGCGATCGACTAAGAATTCATCATATTCACAATGGAACTTGTGTTTGGTGATGATGTTTTGACGCAACTGACGGGCGGTATTGAGCTTGCCCTTGAGGTAGCTCAAATTCTCCTCACAGCGAACATAGTCACTGCGCAGCCCCTTCTTGACCAAGGTATTCACCGAATCAAGAAATTGGCTAATGAACACCTCCAGCAACGACATTTTTTGTTGGCGGATGTTGGCGTTCGTTGTTTGAAGATGGGAAAACTCCCGCAATGCCCGCAGCATGATCAACAGCGCATGCCGGGCCGCTTCACAGCGGGCGGCAGAGGAGGGGGTTGCTGTATCGGTATCGTTGGCCTGAACAGGCCTCCCCAGCTTGGGCAACACTTCAACTTGAGTGCCATCAGGGGTGAAGATCACCCCTGCATAATTTTGTACCTGCAGTGCTTCTGCGCCGAGTTTTTTGCACAGCCGAAACAGGCGATTATCCTGGTCGATCCCCAGTGCCATCTCCTTGAGGTAACGAAACGCCAAGGGCGAAATTGCCTCCACCTCATGCGGGATCGGGGTAATACCGCTCTCCTCGCTGACCAGATAGGCGTACTCGAACAGCGCAATATCGTTACGAAGTGACATCTTCGACCTGCGCAGCAGAGGGTTGTAGTGCGTGATCCGGCGCATAGCGTTGGGCCACATCAGGGGCATAAATCGCCAGATAGGCCATGCCCTCATCCCACACCGAATGCTCATGATCAGCCAGCTCATAACGGTGCTGGTTCACCCCGAACTGATCCGGCTCATAGTCATTGCCAAATAACATCTTGAAGTTGATCGGGCGCTGTTGCACAAATTGCAGCCCTGCCACCTCTTTGCCACTGGCGTCTCGCTTTTGGTTATCCCCGAGTACCAGGCGGATCTTTTGCCAATCCTCATAGAAGTACTCTTGCAGTAGCGGGATCACCTTGGTCTGGAATGCCTCTTTAAGTGCGAGCAAGGCGCCAGCGTGATCGCCATTTTTTACCGCCTGATAGGCCGGGTAAAAGAACGCATGCCCCAGCGTATGCTCGCGGTCATAAAGCACCTCAATACGCTGATTGAGCTTATCAAGCAGCTTGCCAAGGCTGAGGGGGTGACCGCTGCCGATATCGATGGCATCATGACCTGCAAATAGAGTGCTATCAGGCATCATCTCAATGAAGTCAAAGCGACGGCGCAGCGCAGTATCCATCAATGCCAAAGAGCGATCGGCGGTATTCATGGTGCCGATGATATCGACGTTCGATGGCACGCTAAATGGCTTGCCACTGTAGGCAAGCTGAATTGTCATGGGGTGCTGACCACCGGCCCGTTTATCGATCTCAACTAGCGAGATCAGCTCACCAAAAATTTTGGAAATATTGCCGCGGTTGATCTCATCAATAAACATCGCGTACTGATGCGAAGGGTCTTGCTCGGCACGACGACAAAGTTTTAAGAATTCACCCGGCTCAACCGAATAGTGAATATTCCCCTCATCGTCAGTTGCCGCTCTCAACCCCTCGATAAACTCTTCGTAGCCATAGGATTGATGAAAGGTGGTTGTTGCATAACGTTTGATTTCGTCGGCGGAATGCGGCCCGTGGGTCAGTTCAGCATGTAACTGCACCAAATCATCCACCAACTCCAGCCTGTCATCGAGCAACAGCCAAACTGAGTCGCTTGATTTATCAAAAACCCCAGGTTCACAATGCCCCTTGTAATTGACGGTTGTTGACTCTGCGACGGTAAATTTCTGCAGATAACTCCACGCCGTTTGCGCCAGATTATCGGTACGTCCGTTAATGCTCGCCTTAGTCTGGAAGAACTTACTGCCCACAATCTCGGCAACTTTGGCGCGCTTGCCCAGACTCAGTAATGACAATACCAGTACCTGCATCCAGTTGAGCGGCGCCAATTTATCGCGCAGCCACAGCGACTCATCCATCGTTGCCGGGATATGGGCATACTGGGCTTGCAGCTGCTGCAACTGGTGGGTTTTACCGGTTCCTGGTGGCCCGTAATAGATGACATTTTTAGGCTGGGTGCGAACAGGCTCTGTGCTAGTCATGTAGTCTGCGTCTTCCTCGTTGATCTGATTATCAGCCTGGTGGGATTGGGTATGGTCGTCATCTTTTACTGGCTCAACAAGCCATTCATACAGGTTCCATAGCAAGATATTACGGGTATACAGATCCCACTCACTGGGGATGATAGGGTTCACCGCCGCCAGTAATGTTTGATTGTCCTCTAACCAATCATCGTTTGGTTTAATATCAATTTGAAATTGGCTTTGCAGACCTTGGTACAGAGGTTTGAGACAAGAGCCATCAGCAATACTGGTGTAATTTTGGGGAGATGCAGCACCAAAAACCCGGTTAATAACGACCTTCAGATACCGTTCAAATGTCCCATCACTTTTCCAGCGTTGAAACACCTGACGATAGGTTTCCAGAGTGGGAGATTTAATGATTTCCACGGTTAGCTGGCGCAGGAACTCAACATTGCTGTTGAACTCTTTATTATACATTAACCCTTGGCCAGCACTGGCGATGCCATTGGATTTATCACGCCACAGCTTATTGATATCGGAGTCCGTCACCGGTTTACCACGTCTTATCTCTTCGGCCAATTGGCAGGTAGCCTGATAATCCTCATACCATTGCTGATTAAAATCATGTTCTTTTGTCCAACGCATAAACTGCACTAACGAGTGGTTATCCTTACCGGCATTCCACAGATTCGCTAGCGCAGCCGTAACATCCGGTTTGATCGCAATCCCTGATGTTTGCGAACTCCAAGTCTGGCCGGGTAGCGAAGCCTTGAGCAGCAACATTGGCAATAATCCCGCCTGACATGATTGTCGCAACTCCTGCAACTGGAACTTGATGTAAGAGCGCTCCAGATTTGCATCTTTCCAGTCTGAATCACTGAACGGTGCTTGGGTAACAACCCCTTTGGCAATGATCCCGCGCGGCTCTTTGCCTAGGCGGATCAGATACACAGTATCTCCAAATTGCGGTTGTTTGCTGCGGCAAGACCATCGGATCTCATCGCCCTCACGGTAGTCCAACAGGCCAGCTTGACTGCCATCACCACCGGTAGAAAATTGATCAGGATTCCAGGTCAACAAAAAAACTGACATATACAATCAACCTCAAAATGCGCCTAGATAAGCAGGCTCTGGATATACGGGGTTACGCAATCCAGCCTTGCCTGTCTGCAATACGGCAAAAAAAGAGAGCGGTCGCGGCCATCGCTACTACCGCCGCGAATGGTCATGAGCTTAACTTCCTTGGTAATTCTTGAAGTTTTCCGCCTAGTAGGCTCGCCAGAGAAGTAATCAATGTGTGGAACAGGGTGCGCAGTAGATCTAAGTGGTTGCGTACCTCGGTAAGTGACTGGCGGATTTCTTCGAAATTGACCTCATCGTTCTTGGAGTACATGGCCTGAGCCATGTTCATCCGGCTCTTGATGCCGATGTGGTCAACCACCAGTCCCTTTTCCTTGCGGTCACCCGTGAGATGGTCTGGAGCAGGTTGTGCCTTTGTAGCAATACTTTTCATCTCCCTCACTGACCCTGATAGATACTTCTGGAGGCCGACAAAGGCTCGGCGCACAGCATCAGGAGTCCCCAACTCGGCACAGGCACCGGCCAGCACGTTGTTGTATTTGAGCTTGAGGAGTGGTCCCAGCTTGGTGTCATCAAGCTCGGTGACCCGCTCTTTGGCATAATGATCCAGCACGAAGCTCAAGAAGGATAGCTGCCTGCAGTCAAACTCCTGGTCCTGCATGGCCTCGGATTGTGCTGCTCGCTCCTCCCTGGTCATGGGGTCATCGGTATAGGCGACATAGGCCTGCACATCAAACAGGTATCTCTGCTCGGCCTCGATTCCCTTTTGCATCAGTAATGCTCTTCGATATACCCATAAGCTTTTTGAAACAGCTCTTTGTCCTTACTCAGTCCAAACTGAGCCAACGTCAAAAACAAAGCCTTTTGAATCTCTCTAGGCCCGCTGTTAGAGTTTTGCCAACCTTCAAAACGGGTGGCTTTGACTATCTTGTCGATTTGCTCAACCACATCACCAATTAACTTGGGCGTGGTTTCAGGGCGAGTTTCCAAGAACAGCTTGGTTAAAGCCTGCTTGTTGTCCTCTTCGGTCACCACATGTTCGCCGGTTTCTCGCTCGGCCTGAACGCTATCTTTCGCGGCATCTAACAGACCTTTTAACCAGTCGATGGCTTTAATCACACCAGCCTCGTAGTCTTGGCGCAGTTTTTCCAAGCGTTCGCCCAACTCAACAAACTTTGGCTCGTTGCTACCACGTAGACGGCCCATCAGATCAATTTCCAGGCGTTTGGCGCGCTGCTCCTGCTCTTTGTCGGTCAAGGTAAATATGGCGTGTTCATCCATGATGAGTTCATCGATATCATCACGAATACGCTTGATGTCGGTATGCTCGTGGATCATTTTAATGGTTTCAGGGCCAAGGGCCGCCCATACCAGAGCGCCGGTTTGACCAACGGGACGTACCGATTCGTAGATTTGTGCCAGCCACTTATAGTCTTTGCGGTATGGGGTTAAGAAGGTATCTGGGTTAATGGCCGACCACAGCCTGGCCAACACGCCAAAACTGGCAGCAAATGCGTCACGTTTTTCATTGGTCGGCAAGCATTCTTGTGCCGCCATAATACCTTCAAAGTCATCTAAGGTTCGGTCAACACCCGGGAAGAAGGACAAGCACTTATCCAGCAGCTCAGGCAGTATCTTCTTAAAGGCTTCAATGCCTTCAACCACCCCATCAATCTCTTCCGGGTTATAGGCCAGTGCAGTACGTAGGTTTTCAAATACGCCGAGATAGTCGATGATCAGACCCATATTTTTGCGCGCCTCGTCCGTTTCATACAGACGATTGGTGCGGCACATTGCCTGCAAAAGCGTGTGATCGCGCAGCGGCTTATCTAGATACATGCAGTAGCAAATTGGCGCATCAAAACCGGTAAGTAACTTCGCCGTGACAATAATCAGTTGTAACGGATGCTTGGGGTCTTTGAAGCTTTCGATCAAGTCTTTCTGGGTTTGCTCTTCGGCATCTATCTGCTGCCACCGCTCAAAATCCGCTTGCTGAATTGGCAATTTCAATTCGTTATGCCATCTGCGCCAGTCTTTATTGATCTTGTCTTTTTTACAGCCGTCTTTTGCTTTTATGGGCGCATCATTGACGTTCATGACCACTTCAACGGCATCAAAACCGAGTTTTTCACCCAGCAAGTAGTACATTTTCACGCAAGCATCGCGGTCGTACACCACCACCATACCTTTCATCTTTTTCGGCTTTACGTGATTGGTAAAGTGTTCGGCAATATCTGTGCTCACAGCCGTCATCCGATTCTGTGCTGTGAGCAGGTTAGATAACTTGCCTGCGCGTTTAGATAGTGCGGCCTTCTCTTCGTCGCTGAGGTTGTTCTCTTTGGCGAGCTTTTCGAACTCTTCGTTAATCGCATCACGATCTACTCGCAGCTCTGCCAAGCGCGGTTCGAACTTCACCGGGTTGGTGGCACCATCGCGAATCGACTGTTTATAGCTATAACGGTTCATATAGCGGCCGGGGTCTTCATCAGCGCCAAATAGCTTAAAAGTGTTGCGGTCAATACCCGAAATTGGTGTACCGGTTAAACCATAGAAGTGCGCATTGGGAAGTGCCCAGCGCATTTTCTCACCCAAGCCACCCTCTTGTGTGCGGTGGGCTTCGTCCACCAACACAATGATGTTGTCGCGGCTGTTGAGGCCGTTGGGGTTGCTCTCAATGATCTCGACATCTTTAAATTTAAAGATGGTAGTAATTAAAATGCCTCGGCTGTCTTGCTCGATATGTTGACCAAGCTTTTTACAGCTCTGTACCTTAATCAGGTTTTTAACGTCAGCCCCACCAAAAGTCTCGTTGATTTGGCTATCCAGATCGCGGCGGTCTACCACGATCAATACCGTGGGGTTTTTAAGCTGATTGTCACAGCGCAACATCTTGGCGGCATAAAGCATCAGCAAGGATTTACCCGAACCTTGGAAGTGCCAGATAAGGCCTTTTTTCGGGTAACCTTGGCGCACACGCTCAACAATCTGTTTTGCGGCTTCAAATTGCGGGTAGCGCGGCAGGATTTTTATGCGTTTGGGTGGGGTGTCTTTGCCGGTTTTAACCGTTGAAAATAGCGCGAAAGATTCCAGCAGCTGCAATAAGGTTTGCGGGTTTAACAAGCCCTCACAGCTATCCAGCACTGATGCCAGTCCGGGCAATATTTCATCGCGCAGGTTGGTATTGTGCCAAGGGCCCCAATCTTTTACCCGAGCGTTAATGGCACCATAAGCAAAGGTTTTTCCTTCACTGGCAAAACAGAGCAGGTTGGGCACAAAGAAGGGTTCAACGTTTTTCCAGTAGTGCTTTTTACCGCCCATAAAATCGGCGGCACCATCTTGCCAAGTGACACTCGGGCGGGTGGCGCTTTTTACTTCTCCTACCACCAAGGGAATCCCATTCACATAGAGCACGATGTCAAAATAGACTTCGGTGGCCGCGATATAGTGTACCTGCTGCGCGACCACAAAGTGGTTGTTGCCGATGTTGTCAAAATCAATCAGGTTGATGGTGATATGGTCGCCATTCTCGCCAAAGGGCAAGGATTTCTCGGCCATCAACCATTCATGAAAATTCTCATTGGCTTTTACCAAGCCGGTATGGCACGCTTCAAGCACCACGCCACGCAGCTTATAAATGACTTCATCGGCATAATCTGGCTGTATAGCAATATCGGGGTTTAACGAACACAACGCGTCTTTTAGCCACTCGTCAACGAAGATATCCTGCGCTTTTTTCGGCAGGCTATCACCTCGGCAGTAAGTCCATTTTATAGCGCTCAGAGCCTTCAAGTGGTCAATAATCCCATTCTCTGTGACAGTTTGTTCGTTAAACATTTTTCTTCCTACGAAATGAGTTTGTCGTGTATATGCGATAACAAATCCAAACTTTTGGTTTTATCGTTAGTCAGTCTCACTAAATTAGCTATTGCGTTCATGACCTTTGCATATTGCTGTTGCGTAATCTTATCGTTTGGAATTAAGATAGGAATGTTTTCAACTTCAAAGTTGTATAAATGCTTCACTTTTGTGCCGACAGGCATTCTATGGAGATACTCTCTAGCCAGCCGGCTTTGCAATGCCCAGTACAAATAATCACTATCGTTCTCTTCAAATGGCGTTATTCTTGCCAGTCGTTGGTTCAGCAAGCAGCTTTCACTTTTTTGGGTCATACATACACGGCCGAGAAAACCATCGTCTAGACTCTGTGCTGTCAGGTTCATTACTATCTCGTTATCACCTACGACGTAGTTTGGATTCTCTTCCAAATAGCGAATAGGCAAATATGTAGTATCTGCTGCAGACCAATTTACTAACCCATTACTGTATAAATTGCCAGGCCGCAATAGTTTTACACCACTCTCACAATAATCAGTGGACGGAAATGCCTTTCCGAGCTGATAATTGGCCACTTGTTTTAGCTTTTTTAGTGACCAACCAGCAGGAATATGTTTTTTTACGCTGTTCTCAGTAGATTTAGTACATACAAAATCTTGTAGCAGCACTCGTAAAAGGCGTGCCGATGAATTCATCAGGTCTGAATTTATTCGTCTAACATCCTCTTTTTTTGAAATTAGCTGCCTTAGATTATTCTGCTCATTGTCTGAGGGTAGCGTAATATCTAAATCACTAAGCGCGGAAAACTTTGTTCTAGGCGATAATGAGCCGGAGGAGGTTTTGATCGCCCAATTCCAAAATTTAGAAGATTGAATAGCAAATGGAAGCAACTCCTGAGCAAGCCCCCCTTTTTTGCTATCAAGTACAATAATGTCACCCGAACAAATTCCATCAAACTCAGCAATAGCGGCCTTCTTTAGGTAAGGACGGCGTTTTCCGAACAGGATATGTCCCTTCTTAAAAACCCGGGTGAAGCTTGGGTTATCTTCAGCAATAATCCCCCAGCGTTTAATTTTTAGCGAGCCTGAATCCAAATGTTCCAAACCAATATAGCGCTCATAGCCCTCGGCAATCGGATCTTTGGTCGTTAGCTTTACTTCGCGGCAAATATCACCAAATTTAACGGTTTGCTTATCACTCATTACTTTATGCCCTTACCGTTAATGTCAAATCCAAATTCTTTTAAGCTTTGGTATAATTTATTGGTCTGCATTTTCAATTGCACTCGGCTGATTTTCCATGCCTCGATGGCATGCTCAATATCGTGTATTTCGCAATTGCTTTGTGCTTGTACATAGAGCGGAATCGACAGGTTGTAGAGGTTCTCTTTAAGGGTGTCGATATCCACCAACGCAGTAATGTCACTTTGTTTATCGGGATCAAAGTAAGCCTCACAAAGCACGGCTAGGTCTTCATCCGATAAACGGCTGTGTGCTCGCTCGCGGGTAACATGTTCCACGCCATTGATAAACAACACCTTGTTTTTCCGCTCGGCAGGTTTATTGCAATTGAGCACCACCACACAGGATTCCATCGGCGAGTTGTAAAACAGATTTGGCCCAAGGCCAATCACCGCTTCGATAATATCGGACTCAATCACCTGCTTGCGGATACTTTGTTCGGAATCGCGAAACAACACGCCGTGTGGCCAAAGCATGGCGGCTCGGCCTGTATCAGGCTTTAGGCTCTTGATAATGTGGGTGTAAAACGCATAGTCGGCACAGCCTTGTGGTGGCACACCGTAGAGGTTGCGGCCATAAGGGTCAGCAGCAAACTTGTCGCGGTTCCACTTTTTTATGGAGTAAGGCGGGTTAGCAAAAATCACATCAAACTGCTTGAGCTGGTCGTTTTCAATAAACTTGGGCTCAGCCAGGGTATCGCCACGCAGCACATCGAACTCTTCAATGTCATGCAGGAACATATTCATACGGGCGATAGCGGAGGTAAGCAGGTTAACCTCTTGCCCGTGCAAATGTACAGAACGCCACTCTTTACCTTGAGAACGCAGATCCATTACCGCATTAAGCAGCATACCGCCGGTGCCACAGGTAGGGTCATAGGCGGTTTCACCGGGTTTGAGACCCATAATGCGGGTCATTAAATGCACCACGGTACGGTTGGTATAGAACTCGGCGGCAGTGTGGCCGGAGTCGTCGGCGAATTTTTTAATCAGGTATTCGTAAGCCTCGCCCAGATCATCTTGAGCAACCGCCTTAATCCCCAGCGGAATTTTGCTGAAGTGCTCAATCAGATCAGATAGCAGATGATCGGGTAAACGCTCTTTGTTGGTCCACTGGGCGTCACCAAAAACCCCATGTAAGCGCGGGTTGTTGGCTTCAATTAAACGCAGTGCATTTTGAATGGCCTCACCAATGTTTTTGCTGGTGTGGCGCACTTTTTCCCAGCGCGCTTCTTGTGGAATATCAAAGCGGTGGAACATGGGCATGGCGGCGTATTCGGCATCGCCGGCGTGGATCTCCAATGCTTCGGTGTACTCTTCTAAGTACACATCCGACAGGCGCTTATAGAATAGCAGTGGAAAGATGTACTGCTTGTAGTCTGAGGCGTCGATTTGGCCTCGTAAAAACTCGGCTGCACCCCAGAGTAAATCCTCTAGCTTCTTGTTATTTAATAAGCTCATAGTTCAAACCCTTCTTGGATAAGCAGGGCCTCTAGTTCATTTTCTGCTTTTTCTAATGCGGCCAGCTTTTGCTGAAAGTCTTTTAGCGCTTCTTCCACCGTGATGGTTTCTTCTTCCAGTGGTTTTTGTACATAACGTGCGATATTGAGGTTGAAGTCGTTTTCTTCAATCTCACTATGGGGAACCCAACGCGCTATTCCTTCGATATCATCTGCTTCAGGGCCTTTGGTGCGCATTTTTCGATAGATTTCGTAAATGTCATCAGCTTGGGTGTCTGACAAGGTATTCTGTGCCCGACCCTTGGTGAATATTTCTTCGGCATTGATGATCAGCACGTGATCTTTGTGTGCGTCAGGCCTTTGTTTGCGCAGTACTAAAATACAGGCCGGAATGCTGGTGCCATAAAACAGGTTAGAAGCAACACCGACTACCGCGACAATACGATTTTCTTTGAGTAAATACTTACGAATCTTACCTTCAGCACCACCACGGAACAGCACCCCATGGGGCAACACCACCGCCATGCGACCATGGTCGTTCAAGGATGCAAACATATGTTGCACCCAGGCAAAATCGCCATTGGTTTTGGGAGCCAGACCATATTGGTTGCGACCATACGGATCGGCCGACCAAAGATCGTAACCCCATTCTGTTAAACTGAATGGCGGGTTGGCGATAACGCAATCAAAGGCTTCCAGGCTATCACTGACCAAAAACTTGGGCTCGCGCAGGGTGTCGCCACGGACGATGTCGAAATCTTCTTGGCCATGTAGGAAGAGGTTCATGCGGGCAATGGCTTCAGTGGTCAGGTTCTTTTCTTGGCCTTTGATTTTGAGCAGGCGTGGATCTCCACCATTTTCTTTCACGTGGTGAATGGTTTCTAGCAACATGCCGCCAGTGCCACAGGCAGGATCGTAAACACTTTCGCCTGCTTGCGGATCTAGGATGTTGACCATTAAGCGCACAATGGTACGTGGGGTATAGAACTCGCCGGCTTTCTTGTTGGCTTTGTCCGCAAAGCGTTTAATCAGGTATTCGTATGCGCGGCCCATATCGTCGTTACGAACACTGGCTACGCCCAGATTCACTTTGTTGAAGTGATTGAGCAGCGTAGCTAAGAGTTCATCAGATAGGCGCTCTTTATTGGTCCAGCTGGCATCACCAAATATGCCGTGCAACTTCGGGTTGGCTAACTCGATCCCTCTAAACGCATCCTTCAATGCCTGGCCAAGGTCTTTGGTTTCGGCAAAGACATCTTTCCAGTGGCAATATGCAGGAATTTGGATTCGGTGGAACATATCGCCTTTGGCAAGCTCTTCATCACCGACTTGCTCCATCGCCTCAAGAAACTCTTCATCGTACACATCACAGATACGCTTGAAGAACAAGATGGGGAATATGTATGTTTTGTAGTCAGACGCATCGATAGGCCCGGTGATAATATGAGCGGCATGCCAAAGGTGGGCTTCGAGATCTTTTAGGTTAATCAGAGTCATTTATTTTTCTCTTGTCGATACTGCGACGCTGGAACCTTTTGCAGCAAATCTGGCTCTTCACAGTCACAAAGTGATTGTGCTGCGACTAAGCCCGCTATCCCTCACTACATCGGCTATTCGCATTTTGTACTTGCCCTCAATCGGGCAAGGCCATAGCCGTCGTTACGGTTGCGTCCTTAGACTGTTGCCGTTATTGGATTGAGTTGGCTGCCATTCTACCGTCTTGCTCGGATGTCATAAACCGTTATGGATGCTTTTGGGGCGATGTTCTTGTGGCAAATGAGAGGTGGCGGACTATTTGGTCAGCAGTTAATGAGGGGGCGATGGATGTTTGGCTGATGGGAGGGGGCGGGGGAGTCGCACGATGTTCCCCTTATCCTGTATGCCGGTGAGCAGGTTGTGCTTATTGTGCTGTGACAACATGGCTGCCAGCCAGATGAGCCATCAGGTTTTGGGTCTACCAGCGTCTTGTTTATAGGTATGAAAAAATGATGGTTCTGGTGGTTCAGTGGTTCTAACACCCCGCCAGCTCTCGCCAAGACTGGGTTTGTGGGGGAACCAGTCTGCCGGGATCCACTGGTTCCGTGAATCAGTGAGCGGTTCAAGCCTCAACACGCCTTCGAGTTTAGAACCACTGGAACCAGTGCGGAACCAGTCATATTTTATTAAGTGGTTCCGGCTCTAAGCATTATGTAGCAGGGGATTGAGCTATCTAGAAACCACTGAACCAGTAGAACCACTGTTTTTCCCTTGCGCGTGCGCGAGCCTTGAAGAAGGGGCTGCACTTGGCAGCCCCAGATTCCCTTCTGGTTGGCCTATTCTGTCTCGTCGGCCAGCACCCGATCGGTCAGCACATAGACCCGTGCCCGCTTCCCGTCCAGAATAGGCCTTAGCAGCTGATAGCGCCCTTCACCACTAAGCAGGTATCCTGCTTTGGCTGACAGCTTGGCAGCTTTCCTGGCATCGCGTCCGCTGGTGATCTCAATCCAGCCTGATGGATCAACCCAGAACTCCAGCGCTTCATTGGTGCCCTGCTTGGGATTACGCCGATAGCCCACCACATTTGCCGGTCGGTGGTTTGGGTCGCTCAAATCAACAAAGCGGGTGTACTGGTGAGCCCGCATAAAGGCGCGGATCTGCATCAGGGTAGCGGCGTCCTCCTGGTTACCCAGATGTCCCCGCTCTGCCAACCAAGCCTTAAGGCAGACTCTCACAGCCCTGATGGCTTCCCCCTCTGGCCAGCCTGTCACGCCCAGCTTGGTAGCCAGCTCACCGGCTGCGGCCACCAGTGCGAACCGGTTGATGGCGCGGCCTACTTGGTTGCCAGCGCCATGCGGGGTTAACTCAACAGCAAGGCGCTTGATCTCGCCCCGCAGGTGCTCGCGGTGCGGCTCCATATCGGTAGTCAGCACCTTCACAAAGGCGTGAAAGGCGGTGCCGTGCTGGCTGTCGGCGTGGGCCTTGAGCGTATCGGCGAAGGTTCGGCCATCCTCCATACCATGCAACTGCTCAAATGCGCCATGCTGCCCGGTGTCGCTCGGGATCTGGATGGTGCGCACCTCCATTCCTGCTTGTGTGCGCGTACCATCTTCAGAAGCATGATCTTCAAGGCTCAATTCGCCAGTGGAGAGGAACAGCAAGCGCCATGCCTTGCGCTCCCTCAACTCCCCATCTTGCTTGAGGCGGCCTCTCCCTTGGCCGTTTGCCAGCATGTAGGCTGTTTTTCCCACATCCTTCCCGGCCTGCTCCCCAATTTCATCCAGACAGAGCAGGGCATCATTGCGGCGGTTGGCGATACCTTCGATAGCGTTACCGGTTGCCCGCCACGTCTGACAATAGCGATCAGGGTTGCCGTAGACACTGGCAGCGGCCTTCATGATGGTGGTCTTGCCGTCGGTACTCTCGCCCTTGAGGTGGAACCCACCGCCCTCCATGCCTACCAGAGTCAGCAGTGGGGCCGCAAAGGCGAGCGACAGCGCAAAGCAGAGGCGGGAGTTACCCACGGCCAGCGCCGCTACCTCCTGTTGCCACTCGGCTAGGGTGCCACGTTCGGTGAAGTCGTTAGCCGCATACCCCGCCGTCTGCAAGATCACCCCTTCTGCCCCTATCGTATCTTGTGGCAGCACATAGGCGTTACCATACCAGCCGGTACGTTCCACACAGGTGATCCGCTTATCGGGCTGACAAGCCATCAGGTACTCGGCGAGTTTGCGTTTGCGGCCCAAATCAATAAACGGCAAGCCAGCATCCAGCAGGGAGGTAAACACATCTTCACCGTTGCGCGGGACCAGGGAGCGAACAGGCATCGCCCACTGGCGTGTTCTTCCCGCGCTATCTTGCCACTCCAGCAGGCGGCCGTAGCCACGGCCATGCTCATCACTGGTTTCAGCGAGAACCCGGATCGGGCTGGATATCGGGACCAGTTCTTGCCTGGCATCATCTCCCCGTCCGACCGTCTCCCTAGCGCAGAGGCGATTGCCCTGGAATACAAACCCGTTTGGCAAATCAGGCCCGTGCGCTGACTTATCATGGCGATCAGGGTGAAGCGGTAGCACTTCGGCCTGCCAGTGCTCCTGTTCCTTCTGGCTAGCATCCTTGGCTTGGTGGGGGCTGGTAGTACTCGGTCTGGCGCTCATGATGGCCTCCTTGGTTGCGTTCAGCCCGTGGGTTTGGTGGTAGTCGTTCCAATCACCTGCAGCCGGTGGCAGGGCTACCAGCCCGCCTATGGTTGCGGCGGCTTGCTCGGCCTTGGCCTTGCCGGGGTTGCCCTTGGTGTTGGTGTCATTGTCGCCACACAGCAGGATCCGGGCCTCAGGATGCTGGCGGCGAGCAATGGCGGCCACTACACCCAAGTTGCCGCAATCCATCGCACAATAGACCGTCGCCCCGGTAGTCACGTAAACCGACAGACCGGTGGCATAACCCTCGACAATGGCAATCAACTCCCCACCCTCGATACAGTGGAAGGCCCCGGCCTTTTGCCCGCCCGCCAGATAACGCTTGCAGCCGTCATGACCGATCAGCTGTACATTCACCAGTTCACCCGCCTCATTGGTCAACGGGATCACCAGGCTACCGGCTGGGTAGTTCTTGCCGCTCACATTGATCTGGGCACGAGTAACGGCACTCAGATGATCGGCAAATCCCTTGTTAGTAAGGTAAGGGGTCTTCCCCTGCTCACAGTCGTGGATAATGGCAGCGGCACGGCAAGCGGCCTTCTGGCGCAGTTGCTCGCTCCGCTTGCGTTCCTGCTGGACCTTGGCCTGTTGCTGCTGACGAATGCGCTCACGTTCAGCCGGATCCAACCGACCGGCAGCCATGCCCATCAGCGGCGCTATCAACCCGGCTGCCTCCTTGGGTGTCTTGCTCATTACCTTGCAAACCAGAGCCAGCCCATCACCCGCCCCACACTGGCTACAAATCCAGGTACCGCGCCCCTCCTTGTCGTCAAAACGAAAGCGGTCCTTGCCGCCACAGACAGGACAAGGGCCGTGTTTGCCATGGTGCGGGGTGTCGATACCCAGATCCGCCAGCAGTGTGGGCCAGTGGCCACCGGCAGCGTATGCCACATCCGAAACAAAGGTTTTGGCTACAGCCATGATGACTACCCCTCGTTCACCTGTACGACGCCGCTCGGTTGATGCCGTTGACCATGGACACAGGGATGTACCTTCCCGGTGTGCCGCGAGCTTAGAGGCTCAGTCGCCAAGCTGTTGATTTTGGGCAAAGCTTCGCCCTGAGCGATACGCCCATTGCTTGCAATGATCATGTTTAACCCTCGGTTAGGTGGCGTGCAGGTGACGGGCGATAAATGCCTGGCCAAAGGGAATCGCATTGTGCGGCTGGTTCACGCGATTAATATGGCGGTAAAGCACATCCTTCCTTGAAATCCAGTGGTGAAGGCGTATCTCGATAATAGAGTGGTGACAGTTCAAATAACGCAACCCAACAAGAGCAGACAAGGCACCAGCTCCTTTGGTACGACCTTTCTGCAAGTGGTGAGCAGCCAAGTCCAGTTTGGTGCTATGGCCGGTTGGTTGAATGCTGCCGCACACTGTCTTGGATTGGGTCGTGCCGTTCTTCGGTACTGCCTTTTGGGGATAGTTCATCGCAGTCACCTATGCCGTCGAATTGCGAGCTGCAATACGGGCCGCCATCCATTCAACCACCTCAGACTCTAAAAATGCGACGGACCGACCATGTTCGCTCAAGCGGATGGTTTTCGGGAAAGAGCCTTGTGCCATCAGATCGTAAATGCTCGATTTACTCAGGCCGGTGCGCTGGATCACTTCACGTATACGGATTAGGCGTGGGGTGGCAGAGCTATCCATGTATGACCTCACTCGTCATTAGTGTCAGAGGGGTCATTAAAGGGTGTAACGGTCTTTAAAGGCTAGGGGGTGAGGCAATTAAAACCTCCCCTAGGTTTTCGTAGCGGGGGTGCACTACAGTGTTGTCGCCAGATTCGCAGAGAAGTGAGAGACGACGTCATTGAGAACTAGTGGAGGGATTCTTTACTGGGCGTTTTGGGCGCACCACCGTTAGGTTTCCAATTTGCAATTGCCGCCAGATCTTGAAGACACTTCAATGGTGTGCCTTCACTATCGACCAAGCCGAAGTTGTTAGCATTTTTCGTAAGGAATTGCAGTAGGCTCTGTTTAGGCGTTCTGCCGGGTTGTTCAATGTAGTTGTGCCAAGCTGAAACTGCCGCAGCTAGCTTGGGAGCGTAGCGGTCATGCTCAGGGTTCAGAAATGCGAGTTGGCGATCTTGCTCGGCCACCTTTTGCTCCAACTGATGTACCCTCTCGGCGAGTATGACGTTCTGTTGGATAAGAGGGGTTGGCTCCTGACTTTGTTTGTGTGAAATGCTCACTGTGGAGTTTGAGTTGCAGGGATACTTTCTATGATTTGTCAGGCACTCAGACATGAACGAGATAACAGAAATTAATGGCAAATTGCTATGATGTTTATCATCCTCACATGTTGCATAGCGTTGAAATCGGGTTTCGAACGAGCGTGCTACTTCTAACATTAAGTCATCTTCCGTGTATTGTTTTGTTTGTGTTTAAGAGTCAAACGGGCAGGAGTCCTCACTCTCCCGCCAAGATTGTCTCGCAAAATAGTCGGGTTACTCGTTGACCAGCTTGAGTGCTTTGGTGCCGCTAGCCAAGGACTGGTTTCCCTGGCTAGCCTGCTCAATGTGATTGCTCCACCAACTCATCATGGTTACCCGCTGCTCGAAGTAGTCCGCGTGGTTATAGGCGCTGCGGATCTCGTTATCATCGGCGTGGGAAAGTGCCGCCTCAATCACGTCAGGGTCGAATATTCGCTGCCCATTGATAGTTGCCTCGTTGAGCGTGGTGCTACCTATTGAGCGCAAGCCATGGGCAACTAACCGCCCACCATAGCCAAGACGTTTCAGCGCAGCATTGGCAGTTTGGTCATTGATATGGCCAAGTGGGTCGCGGCGGCTAGGGAACACATAGGGGCGGTGGCCGCTGATCGGCTTCATACGCTCCAGCAGAGAAAGAGCTTGCGGGGTGAGCGGAACCCGGTGGGGGCGATCCATCTTCATACGATCTTCAGGGATGTTCCAGACTTTGGCCTCAAAGTCGATCTCGTCCCAGCGAGTGCCTGCTGATTCACCGGGGCGTACAAGGGTATGAAGGCTCCATTCAATCTGGCAGCGGGTGCTGTGCTCCAGGCGGCCATTGGCGATGTCGGCCATCAGTTGCGGCAACTCTCCCGGCTTGAGGGTGGGCATGTGCTTCTTGGCGGGCTTCTTGAACACCTTGCGAATCGCGGAGCAGGGATTGGCATCGAGCAGGCCGTGGTTCACGCTGTAGTCTAGGATTTCGTTAATCCGCTGACAAAGGCGGCGCACTGTCTCAAGCTTGCCGTCAGCCTCGAGTGGACGCAGCAGCTCAATCACCTTGGGAGCGCGGATCTGGCTGATAGGCATTGAGCCGATAAAAGGTAGAGCATACATCTCAAGGCAACGCCACGAGTCGTCGGCATAGGCCTTGGTTACATCATGGCGTTTGAGATCCAGCCATTTTGCAGCCATGTGCTCAAAAGTGTTTTGGCTGGTCTCATACTCCGCTTGGGCAATAGCGAGCTGCTCTACTTTGTGACGCTGGGGATCAACACCTTGGGCCAGCAGCGCGCGGGCTTCTTGTCGCCGTTCTCGGGCAGCGGATAGGGTAACGTCAGGGTAGAGGCCAAAGCTGATGTTGGCGCGCTTCTTATCACTTGGCCGGTAGTAGTTGAATAGCCACATCTTGGAGCCATTCAACTTCACTCTCAGGTAAAGCCCATCCCCATCGGCCAAGTTGTATTCCTTCACCAGCGGAGCTCCGGGCTTGGACTTCGGTGGTATCCCCGGTTTGGCGTTTTTTACATTCGAATCATACAGCCGGTCTTTGCTCATGAAGTTCCCTCTCCAGCAGTAACACCAAAACGGTGTTACAAAACCATTGTTACCGTAGATGTTACTATTTTGGCTGGCTTTAGGCGACTTCCTCGAACGCTACAGACAACAAAAAACCCGCAAGGCGTTGATTCCTGCGGGTTTCTAGTCTTCTTCGTTCCTACTCGGAACATTGTTTGGTGGAGCTGGGGGGATTTGAACCCCCGGGCTGTGCAGCTTTACCAATTGAACTATAAGGCTTTTTTATTTTCCGGTTGGATTTTGGATCAGGATTGGCGCTTTTGCTGTCTGGCCGTCGTACTCGGCGAGGTAGGATCCGTAGTGCCGAAATAGCATCTCCGGCCCCTTGTGACCCATCTGTGTGGCGAGCCAAAACAGGTTGCAGCCGCGGCTTATGTTGGCCGTGGCGAAGGTGTGGCGGGTTTGGTAAAGGTGGCGATAGCGAACACCGGATCGCCGGAGGGTGTAGAGCCAGGCTTTCTTTCTGATGGACTCAGCCCCGGACCATGGCTCGCCGAGCTTCGGATCTTCAAACACGTACTCGCCGCGCATAAAGGTAAAGCGCTTCTGGCTGGTCAGCGCCGCCAGCGCATCACTCGTCAGCTCAATGGTTCGAGTGCCAGCCCTGGTCTTGGTGGTCTTGATGACCCCGACCACTCTGGCGGACGATACCTGCACGGTGTTACCAATCCAGTCGATTGACCCCCAGCGAAGGGCGCAGATCTCGGACGGTCGCATTCCGGTGGCGAACGCAAACGCGAACAGATTTGCCCACTGCTCATTGATGCCGTGAGCGGTCGATATGATGGCGGCCACTTCATCCGGGCTGAACGGGTCCACAGATTTGGCTCCCTGTTCAGGAGCTGAATCCACGTCCAAATATCTGGACACGGTGACCAGCGACACCGGGTTTGATGGCAACAACCCATCGGTAACCGCTTCGTCAATGGCACTGCGCAGGAACGACAGTCGGTTGCGGGCCGTTTTGGCGGTAGTGCTGCTTCTTACCAGCCAGTTCTTTACCTGTGCCGGGGTCAGCTCTGACACCGTGATCCCATGCAGATCGGCCAGTGCCTTGTGGCATTTGCGGTACCCGACCATGGTGGACGGGCTCAGCCCGCGGCTTTCGCAGCGGTGCAGGTACTCATCCAGATAGTCAGACACCTTGGCGGCGATCGACGCGCCGCCGAACATGCGCAGCTTTTTGGATTTTGGGAAGTAGTCGGCGTAGGCGAACTGGCCGCGCTCTATCTTGCCCTGGATCTCGCCGAGCAGGCGGGAGGCATAGCGCACGTTTGCCGTGGTGTTGGGCAGGTTGGACAGGGGCTCACGGCAGCGAACCCCCTTAAAGGTGAAGGTGATGTTGATGGTCTCACCGCGCAGGCTTACGCCGCGTGGGAGCTGTTTTTCATTGCCCACTTTGTCACCTCTGCGATGTTAACCCAGCGCTCTTTCACCCCGTCAACGTTGACGATATGAACCCCCAGTTGCCAGATGCCACGTTGAATCCGCTTGTTGATGGTATCCCGATCGGTGATCTCGATGGTGCTCAGGTAGGTGCTGAGCGGGATGGCGTCAGGCATTCTCATTATGATGAGCTGGCCCGGAATATGGCTGACTGCCGGATCTGCTGCTGTTCCCATGGTGTACGGTCCTCGCGGTTAAAAGAGACTCGAGCCGGTGACGCCCGAGCTGGTTGTAATAAAAGGTCTGAACTTGCTTGCGGGAGTTGGCCGCCTGGTCAAGGCGGTATTCCCCCAGTTCGGTGGTTTTCAGGTTGTGCTGGTTGGCCAGCCTGCCGATGGCTTGGGCGCTCACCCCCAACTCCTTTCCCAGATCGGTTGCGCTCCAGAGCTGGCCTGTTACCCGCGGCGCTTCGATAGGCAGGTCGAAGTGAGCCAGAATGCGGCCGATCTCGGCAAGCTTGGCCGATTGGGACAGGGTGGGGGAGAGTACGGTATTAACCAGATCGTCCAGCATTTGGCTGCTCTGGTCGATGAGTTGTAGCTGTTGCATGGCGTGGCCCTCCTGTCCTTGAGGATGGGGCGCCAATTGGATTGAAGGAAGGGCCGTTATTTGGCAGTCAAGTTCTGCTTGCGATAGCCGGCGTCGTAGAGCGCCTCTGCATAGATGCGGCCAACCGTATCCCAGGAGCCTGGATATGGGCAATGCTGCTTCATGCCATCGATCGCTTTGTCTCGCTCGGTGCGCGACGGTGAAAGGACGTGCTTTTGGAAGCATCCGAGACCATAGCTCATCCTGATTACTGCGGTATCCTCAACGTGAGCGATGACCTCGCAGTTCAGCTCCCCATTACCATAGACAAGATCTTCACCCTCCACATCGACGAACTCACCAACCGGTGGCAACTCCCAGCGCTCAAACCAGTGGTTATTGAGATAACCCTCGCCACCGCACACCTTGGCGTCGCGCTTGACGATCTCGGCGTCGGCCAGTTCAACCATCTCGGCCAGGGCGCCGGTATCGAAACTGCGCGGATCGCTCTTGAGTGCAACCAGCAGGCGCTGGGCCATTGCGTTGTTCTCTTCGGCGCCATCAGCACCGCGTTCTTTCACGCCGCCAGCTGGCTCGGATAGGTCAACGGGGCGCCGATCCAGCGTGTCGCGCCAGTCGCCAAGGACTTCGCCAAGGCCGATATCAACCCATCCGCAATCACTTCTGCGTGACGGCTGGTTGTTGCGCCAACCAATGCCATCGACACTCATGTCTGACGACTCCACGTTCTTAAACCACCTGCCACTTTCATGCTGGAAAAAACATTTGGCGTCAGGATGATCGGCAAAGCTTGGCTTGTTCTGCAGCTCTGCGCGGCGGGCCAGCCATTCATGCTTTTGGTAGCAACTATCCCAATCTACTGGTGGATATTCCAACCACTTTACTGATCCTTCAACAGTAAAGGCAGCAGCAAAAGCCCGGCCAGGAGCAATCTCTGGCCACAGGTGGGCATTCCGCGCCAACCACGTCAAATTATCTGCCATATCATCCATCCTCAACTTTGCAGCGGTTGCTGCTTTGGTTCGATTGTCACCACCCCGAGATCGCACTCGAACTGGATTGTCTGGCCGTGGTCTGCTGCGACCCAGCACATCACCCGACTCATGCAGCTAAGGACCTCCTCGGTACCGATCGCCACCATGGCGGCGGCGATCTGCTCGGCGAATTCCTTGTTGTCAGCCATCAGCCACCTTTCACAAACAGGTCGGCCGCCACGATGACGGCCAGAATGTTAATGGCTAGGATTGCGATCCCAGCCGCCTTTTGTTTGGTCATCACAGTTCCTATGGGCAGCAGCTCGGCGAGCCGCCGCAGTAGTGGCTTAGCGGCGATTGATATCGCCTGACATGGTGGAAGCGGATCCGCCAATGCTGCCGCAGGTAACATCACCTGACATGGTGGAAACCGAGCCAGATACATCCTTGCAGTGCACATCGCCAGACATGGTTTTGATGGTGCCGACTGCGCCGGTAACCGTTACCGTGCCAGTCGGGTTATCCACCACATCGGCATCACCGTTGACGGTGACTGATACGGGGCCGACCAGCTGACCATCCTGCTCCACGCCATCCACAACCACTTTGTCGTTGACAATGGTGACGCTGCGGCCGGTGAACGTTCTTCCGTCGATAGTCACGTTGCCATTACCTTTCAGATTGATTCTCATCGTTATTTCACATCCTTCATGCTGATCGAGATCCCGACGTAGGGACACTGGGCGCGGTACACATCGCGGCCGTGCTCGCGCTCGATGCTCTTGCAGCGAAAGCCGGAGCGGGACTCGGTGGAAATAGAAAGGCCAGCTGGTTGGCTGGCCTGTAGTTGGGCTATCTGGTGCAGGGCGCGCTCGAGGGCAGCCTGCTTGTTTGGGTCAGTCAGCATCGCCACCCCCTGTACCCGATAAAGCCGGGCTCCATGACGCGCCGGAACGGCAGCACCGGGAGGTGGGCTATCAGGGTCTTGAGCTGGGGGTTATCTGGCTGGCTGTCGATTGTGACTTTGGCGCCGGGGTTGATGCGTAGGTATCGCTCTCGGGCGTCGGTAGCTTCTTCCCGGGTCAGGCCGGGCTGGATGATCGGGGCTCTAAAGCGCACGGCTCACCTCCTTGCTGCACAGGATCATCAGGCAAGGGCATCCAGTGTGTCACATGGCAGGCCCCATCCGTTGGGTTGCATGGGGTTGCGCCGGGTGGGACTGTCTTATCCCAGCAGTTATTGCTTTGGCCACCAGTAAGCCGTTTGACTGCAATCCGCTCGTCACCGCTGTTTTCAGCAAGCGGCCGGTACACCAAGGCTTTGCGGCCATCGCGCGGAGCGGTTTCTATTGGCAGCCAAGCATTTGGCAGCTTGCCAGCCAGCACCGCCTCGATGCGCTCAAGAAAGGCATCAACAACCGGCAAATCATCGATTGCCACCCCGATCGCCGGCACTATTTTAGTCACCTGCCGCAGCAGATCCGCCATCACCCCACACTGGCGGGTGGCATCTGCAAGCTGTTCGGCTAGCTCCTGCTCGCGATTGTTTGCCAGCCCAAGCACCACATAACCCGGCTTTTGCTCGAAGTCGGTGATGTAGCTTACCGCTCTCTCGACGGTCTGGCCGGTGAACCCGCCATTCCACTCCCAGAGCAGCAGGGTATCCCCTACTTTGAAGTTGCGATCGGCGTTGTTGCGGATCTCGAAGGTCTTATCTCCGGAGACAACGGCGGCGAAGTATTCCGGCTTAATCTTGAGTTCGTGAATCACGATTGCTCTCCTTCCACAAATTCGAGGGCGGTGGCCACTTCCGGAAGCAGCTCGTCCCAGGTGGCGATGTCGCCGTTCTTGTGCCATCCGACCACGCCCTGGCTGTCGTTCATCACGCTCTGCACCGCATACATCGCATCGAGCAGCACATCCCGCTGCTTGGTCATGGCGGCCAGTTTCTGCGCCGGGGTGAGGCCTTCTGCGCGCTGGACTGTGATGGTTATTGGACCCGTATCAGGGTGGAACAGGCCGAACTCCATGTAGTTCTCAGCTGCATTGGCCTTCATCTTTCCGGCAAACCCTGCAGCCATAAGCTGCAACGACACATCTGACAGCCTGAGCTCGCCGCTGTTGGCGTTTTCGATCTCGTGCTGGTACACCTGTTTGCCAATGAAGTCTGCAAATGAGCCAGCCTCTATGGCCTCGGTGTCGAACTCATGAAGCAAGTTCCAGCAGGCTACGATGCGGCGGGCGTCTGCAGCGTGATACAGGGTGGCAAAGTCGATACCGTCCTCGTCCACGATGGTAAGAAGCGAGGTTTTATCCTCGCTCCCGATCGCCAGATTGCCGCTGTCACCGACTTCGAAAGTGGCCAGCAGGCCCTTGGTGTGTGCGGTCATGCTGCAACCTCCTCGTTGCGGCGGGCGAATAGCGCCACTGCGCCATCCTCCGTATCCCAGATGCCAAGCAGGAACCAGCCAGCTCCTGCTGGCGTGGTTGGATTCCACTCGGCAACAAGGTCTATGTAGTCGCCATCGGCATCCCATCGCTCGATCATGTGCTCAGGCAGGTCATCTTCCATAGAGACGAACTTTGCCTGGAGCCCCTGCTTATCAAGCCATTCGGTGTATTGGCTACCAAGCGTTTCGCCGAAGTCAGGGAAATCAGGGTGGATCCAGAACCCTGACTCATCCCGTTTTACCTCGGCAGGTGCAATGAGTTGTTGTTTCATAGCGGAGCCTCCTCGCCACCCAAGGCGGCAAACAGGGCCGGGATAAACTGGGCCAGCTCGCCGGTAACCAGTGCAAAGTCGGCGTCCATGCGGGCAACCGGATCCTCGCTGGTGATGTCGTCGTTCTGCTCGCGCAGCTCCTCGCTGAACTTGAGGCGCTTGATGGAGAGGTCATCACCCAGCACAAAGCTGATGCTTTCACCCCAGCAGAGTGCCAGCTTGGTGACCAGCTTATCGTTGGCGAGGTGGTTTTTTACCTCGTCGGTCATCAGATCCTGCTGCTTGAAGCGGGCGATACCGCCGTGCTCCATGGCGCTGCGCAGCTCGGATTCATCTTCTAGGGTGAAGGAGGCCGGCAGGTTGCCCTCTTGTAGCCACTCGGTCATGGTGATTTCGGGCGGGTTCTTGAGCGCCACCGGCACCACTGGCAGGCTGCCGATGGACTTGCGCAGCAGGGCCAGCACGTCCTCGGCCTTCTTGGCGGAGGGGGCATCGACCATCAGTAGGCCGTCTGCCGGGTTGATCCATGCGTAGGTGTTGGCGGTGCGGCTGAATGCGCGGGGCAGCAGGGTATGCAGCAGTTCCTCTTTCAGCGCCTCTTTCTCTTTCTTCTTGAGGGGGCGACCCTGCTCGAACTCGATCGCCTCTACTTTCTCGTCCAGCTGCTCTTTGACAACGGTAGATGGCAGCATCTTCTCCTCCTTGCGGGCGCAGATGAGGATCTGACCGTTGGCGGAGTGGGTCATGGTGCTGCCGAACTTGCCGAGCGGGCGAGTCCAGCCGAAGCGGGACATATCCTGGCTGCCGCAGGGGGTGAAGGCGCAGGCTTCGAGCTGAGTTTCCAGCTGTTCGGCTGTCAACTCGAACGGGCGGGTGAAGCGGTAAACTTGCAGGTTTTTAAACCACATGGTCAGGGGTCCTTTTGGTCGGTTAGTTGCGGGCTTTTGCCAGCAGGTCGTGGATTTTCTTGGCGGCTGCTTCGGCTTGTGACCGGTTGCAGATGGCCCCGCCTGGCAGTACAAACTTGCCGCACAGCTTGGGGTGGGGCATGACGACGCCCAACCCGATGACTACCGCGCCGCAGTAGGGGTTATCTGTGTCTTTCATGGGGTTCCTCGACTTATCCACCGTTTCTGTGTGGCTGGCGGTGGATGGTTTTGGGGTATCAGGCTGCAGCGCTGACGGGCTCTGCTCCGGCAAGCAGCAGGGTGAGCTTGCTGACATCGCGGATCCGGCACTCGCCGCGCCAGTTGGGGGCGAAGATGAGGAGCATGGAGCCCTTGGGATTGCCCTTCATCTCTTCGCCGGTTGCCTTGTTGATGAAGCTCACCCGGCCGTTGCGCCACCTGCCGCTCTCATCGTGGTAGCCGGTGATGTGCCGCACCTCGCTGGCGCGCTCACCGGGATACCATTCGGTGCTGGTGTCCTGCGGTACCAGCATGACGGTGCCGATGCCGCGTCCCTGCTGCTCGATGGCCTTTTCCACCCATGGCCCGATATCGGAGTAGGGCGGATTGAGCCAAGCCCAAGGCGATCGCACAAACGGGCTGATAAAGTCGCCCCAGTCCACGCTCAGGGCGTCGATATCCGGCGTCAGGTACTTCTCGCAGAGCGCCGTTTCCGGCAGAGCGGCGGCATCGAGGGCGAAGTTGAACTCAAGATCCAGCGCCCGGAACAGATAGAGCGGGGTCTGGGTCATGTCGCGGGTGGCTTCTGGAGTGGTGGAGCCGCGGTAGTCAGCCATTGGTGACATCCTCCTCGTCAACTGCAGGGCGCTGGTTGAGCCAGCTCATGGCATCTTGCTTGGCCGCCTCGGCGCTTTCACTGAATCCGGCCTGATACATCACCTTGCCGAACTCTGTTGCAAGGAACTCGTAGGCATCGGCCAGTTTCTTTGCTTCATCGGTCAGGCCGATCCGCCCCTGCAGGATCCCCTCCTTGATGGTGTTGTACTCCCAGCAGTAGGTCTGGGCATCGACATACACCCGCATGCCTTCGCGGTAGTCGTGGCGCTTGCGCTTGATAAACGCTTCTGCCGCATCCTTGGTGAAGTGGCTATTTACAGGCACCCACTTATCATCCCAGCCGGTTACGGTGTGATCATCAAGCTCGCCAAGGATGTTCCACTGCGCTCTGAATCGCTTCAGATTGAGAAAATCCTCACCTTCTGCCTCTTGCGCCAACTCGTTCAGGTGGCTTTGCTGGTCATCGTCGCACTCATCCCAGTATTCTTGCGGGCTGAACCACACCGAGTCGTCGCAAATCACGGCAATCTTATCGGTGTAGTCTTTATCTATCCCGTAGATGAGTTGGCGGGATTCAACCTTGAAGATGGCATCGGCGGTGCAGTGGTCATGAACTCCTTCGCCAACACAGTCGCGGTGCAGTCTTGCCACAAAGTCAGCCCATGATTCGGTGCTCAGCGGTGCGCCGTGGGCGAGTGATACCGGTTTTTCTGATTGCTGGCTCATGTAGCCTCCTTTCTGGCTTTGCTGTATCTGGCTGCGTCCTCGCAGTCGTCAATGTAGCTGGCGCCATACTTCTCTCTGGCCGCCTCGGTGCAGGTGTATGCCTCGCATGGGTTAAATCCCCAGGTGACCTTGCCGCAGTCAGGGCAGTTTCCGCGGGTGCGGCCCGTGGTCTGTCTCCGCCGAGGGCGTTTCGGCTTGCGGATCCCGGCAACGGTGATCATGCGGCGCTCGTTGATGTTGCGAGCCTGGAATGTGCGGCGGCTGATGGACTTCACGTACTCAAGCGGGTAAAAGGCAACCTCATCGTTCCACAGAGCATGCCTTACCTCCTCTGCCGTCAGGATTAGCGCATCTGACAGGCAGACTGTCGAACCCTTCTGGGCCTTCCAGTAGACATCGTTACCGTCGAAATCACCGATGCAGCAGTGGATTACATACTGATCGCAGCCTGTTGCCAGACCGGCCTTGGTGTCATCCAGATACTGGTGATCTACCCGCACGGTAACGAGCTCATCGACCAGCGCTTTGCTGAGCGGCACATCGGTGTGGCGGTCATTGAAATGGCGCTGGGCCTCCTCCAGCGTGTAGACATGGGCTTTGTCCAGGTTCGAGGTGTAGCCATTGCCATTGAGCGCCCAGAACATGCAGGAGCTGCCGGTGTTGCTGCGCGAATCTCGCAGGTAGAAGCCTGTCATGCCGCCTCCTTGTGCTGTTCCGGTTGCTGGCTGGCCTCGGCCTGCTCTTTCTCCCACTGGCGAACCGCGGCTTGACCGGCGCTGATGATCTGATCGGCCAGCTTGGCGCCAATGCCCTTGATTGCCAGCAGCTTGTCGCTCTGGTTAACCATCAGCTTCCACAGGTCGGTGATGCCAGCGCCCTCCAGCAGCCCCTGCACCTTGGCGTTGAGGCCAATTTCACTGATGTGGACTGTCTGCGCCCACTCGGCGCGGGGTTGCAGGTGAGGGTGGGTGATGGCCAGTGCATCGAGCATGAAGGCGTGGATGTCGCGGATCGCCTCCATCGGGATGTCTCTGGCGATGGCGCTCGGAAATATCGGACTCATCCACTCGCTCAGCATCACGGTGCAACCGGTGGCGTCTGAGCGCATGGCGTGGAGCTTCCAATCCAGATCGTTCAGCAGGTAGCTCTTGTCAGACTGGATGCCGCCCTCTACCAGGTAGACATTCCAGCGGATGCCATTGCCGTCAGGGTAGTGATTGCGCAGGTGCTTGCCCCACAACAGGCTGATCTCCTTGAATTGGGCCATGTCGTTGATGACCTGCTGTCGCTCGTCCAGATCGGCCTGCTGCTGGTTGATGATGGCGGTCAGCTCGGTCACGCTGCGGGAAAGTCGGGTGTTGTCGCGGCGGTACCCGCTGATTTCGTTCTTGCTGGCGTTGATGGCGTTCAGGCGCTCTTCCAGCTTCTTGCGCTGCTCCGCCACCTTGCGCTTCAAGCCTTCCGGATCCATCGCCTTATAGGCTTTGATGGTGCGTTCCAGCTCGCGGATCTGGACGTTGGCAGCGTTGAGGTCTGCCTGAGCCCCGTCTGCCTTGCGGTTTGCGGAGTAGACGGCATTTTCAGCCTGCTCAGCTTTGGCGCTGGCCTCTTCCTGTGCGTCTGCAATGCGCTGCTCGGCTTCGGCTACCTGCTGGCGCAGCTGGCTGACCAGTGCGATCTGGTCATTGAGCTCGCCATCCCGGGATTCCAGCTGGTCGATGAGCCCGTTGAACTCGTCGATATGGGCATTGGCCGCCTCGCTGATCATGGTCAGGTTGGCTGTGAGCAGGGTTTCAAAGCTGCCGATGGCGGCCTTGGCCGGGCCGTCAGGCATCTGGATGATGGCGCGGATCTGGGTGGTGAGGGTGTTCAGGGCAAGGCTGGTTGCCTCACTGGGGTTCAGTTCGGTGGTCATGGTTCGGGTCCTGTTGGGAAAGAGAAAGCCCCGTTGGCGGCGGGGCTTGTCGGTTGGTTAGGCGGCTCGCTTCTTATCGAGGCCAAGGCGCGCAATGTTGGTGCGATAGATTTCGTTCGCCTGGGCCTTCTGCTCTTTGTTCAGCTTGTCGCCCATTTCAGTAATGACGGACAGCGCCGAGCGCAACTCAGTAGCAGACTCGGCGATGTCGAGCTTGAACAGGGCATCTGCGAGCTGATCGGCAATCTCCGGGTCAACATCCGGCACCACAGGCTCTGGCTCGCTATGCAGCTGCTCAGTGACGCTTTCCGCCTGCCCCTCGATGACAGCCCCCTTATTTGCCTCTGCCTGCTGCTGCGCCCGCTTGGCTGCGGCTCTCTCGGCAAGGTTTTCGGTGGCAGACTTGTTGCCGCCATCCGGGCCGGTCGGCGTAAAATCAGGGTTGATTTCGCGCTCTTCCAGCTCATCGACGGAGTAAACGCCGAGGATCACGTCAGGGGTGTAGAGACGAGCCCAGCGTTTTACGCCAAGGTAGGCCAGCTGTTGCTTCGGGTCGTCGGCCCACAGCGTCGAGTTGCGGGTGCGCGCCTGCTGCAACAGCAGCTCAACTTCGCGCACTTGGCCGTTAGCCAGTGTCGCAATGACCTTTACCCCGCAACCTTTCTCATCAGCAAAGTTCCAGTCTGGCACCCGGTAAACGGCCCCTTTCTTATCGGGATCCTTGCTCTGGACCTCTTTAAACTTGCCGATGACGCGCTCCCACGGCCCGAAAAACTCATAGTCAAAGCGCCCCTTGATGACGCCGGAGTTGACTACCACGGCGTTGACCAGCTGGGCCTCATAACCGAGCGTTCCGTTGACAAGGTGGGTTTTTTGCGCCACAGGGAAGGGGTTCATACCCCACTGCACCGCTTGCAAGCAGATGGCAAAGCAGTCGGCCTGATTGCCGCGCAGATGTTGCGGCACGGTGGCCTTGCCGCTGGCCATCATGGCTGCCATCTTGTCGATGCTAGCCATGAAATCCATATTCATCATCAGGCTCAGCATGTTTGCCTGGCCGCGCTCATTGGCCAACACCGGTGCCGCGCTCTGGGTTGCTACTGTATTTTCCATGTCGATGTTCCTTAGAAGAGGCTGTCTGGGAGTTCTTCGGTCACCGGCTCAAGACTGATCACGGTGGGGGTGAATGGCTCTTCGTTGTTGATGCGGTGGCGTTCTGCTGCCGCCTGGTACTGCGGCACGTTGATTTCGCCCATGCCATCGTGGCCCGGGTAGTAATTAGCCTTGCGCCAGGTGACGATGTTGCGCACTGCCATATCGCGCAGCTCAAGGCCGCGGCGCCGATCCTCCTGCCCGTAGAAGTAGACGCCGACCATGATGGGCTTGTAGACGTCATGACCAAGGGGGCCGTCCTTCTCCACCGCGATAAACACGAAGCTGGCCGGGTGTCCGGTTACCGCTTCATAGCCGTCGGTGTAGTGGGCGTCCTGAATGTGGTAGTTGTGGGCCGAGCCATCGCGGGCAAATGCCGCTTCGCTGGCGTTGCGAACAAATTTCAGGTCAACCAGCACATGATCCGGGCGCTTCCAGTCAGGCCGGCATTTCAGCAGCTCACCGGTTTCAGGATGGCGCCAGTAGATACTGGTCTCTGCCTCACCTTCATCCAGCAGCACGGCTGCCTCCGGATGATTCAGGACAGCTTCGCGGTAGCGCAGGGCGTGGATGTATTCGTTATTGGTCACGATCACCTTGTCGCCAGCTTGCTCGCGGAACTGCTCTTTCAGCTCGTCGAGGAATTTCGCGTCAGGATTGAAGGTGCGGATCCGCTCTGCCATTTCCGCTTTGGTGCCGCTGAGTGGGAGGGGATCCGGCAGCGTGGCAATGCGCTCTGCTCGCTCCAGCTCTTTGGCGCCAATCTTGGCGTAGTTCTCGAGCACGGCTTGATAGCTGCCCTTGCTCTTGAGTGGCTTGGTCAGCGTATCGTTGTAGGCTTTGACGCATGCCTTGAGCGCTGTAGCTGTGCGCTTGTCATCTTCACCGATGGTCTGGAAGCTCTCTGGGAGCTGGCAGTATGCCGCCTCGGCATCGCCCACCGTGGATCCCAGCTCGATGGGTGGGGTCAACTTGGCGTTGTACGCTTCAATGGCATCAGCCAGCTCCTGCAGCTCTGGGCGCTTCTCGAGACCGGCGTTGTACTCTTCGATGGCCGCCTTCATCTGGTCTGCACCAACAAAGGCATCTTCCGGCCATACCGGCTCGATGGCGTATTCGCTTTCGAAGTCGCCAAACTCCAACACAATCTTGTGCAGGATCTTGCCTTCGCGGAACGGCACAGTTTCTTTCTGCTGGTTGCCGTCAATCTTGTAGTAGCGGTAGTGCTGGCCGGATATCAGCGCCAGATCCAGGCTGCTTTTCGATTCGCCCGCGCTGCCGTGGTAAACATCGCTCGGGATGTCGCTATACATGCAGGGCGCGACAGGGATGAAGGTTTCAATCACCTGCTCGGCGATCTCGGTTTTTGCTGGTGCATTCATGGTGGTTGGTCCTCTGGTGATTATCCGAAGGCGGCCACAGCTTCGACGCTATGTTGTTGCCAGCTCCACCGGAGCCGCCTTGGGATACCGGCTCGCAAGCCGGGATCCGTTCACGTTCACACACCGCTTTCCGAATTGACGGGTTATCGGCGCATCCCTACCGGCATCGGGATTCGTGGTTGTGAGCCGGTTCCGAGTTGTTAAAGAGCGAGCTCAGCCGAATTTGGCGTGAGCGAAGCCAAAGCATCCTTGAGGTGCTTGAAAAAGAGGCTTTGGCTACGGCGCTATGAGGGAAGCGCCAGACCCGGGAAATCAGATGGAATCGATGTGGTACTGCATGCGTGCAATCAGCATGGCTCTGTGGCCTTTCGGGATGCGGCCCAGTCGCTCATTGGCGATGGCGCGCTTTTCTGCCAACTTCTGGCGGCGAATGTCGTCTGCGATTTCGCTGACGCGGCGATGGAGGCGTGCTCTGCGAGCTTTGTTACCGCTTACGTGGTCAGCGATAATGGCGATGATCTGGTCTGCGTGATGCGCGGCTCTGGAAAAAATGCTCTTGGTCATGGTACATTTACTCCTGTTGGCGAGTTGGTCCTCGCTAATTCCCACCGGGTCAACTGGTTGGGGTCCTGATTGCCGGGGTTGGTCCCTCGGCTTTCTCTGACTGGGGGTGGTACCCTAGTCCTTCAAAGCCCGCCCTGTGCGGGCTTTGTCGTTCTTACGCGCTGGTCAGGCGCTTTTCACTTCTGCCCTGGTTAGGGGCGGGGTCCTGATTGCCGAGTGTCTAAGTTGGTCGGAGATACAGGGATCGAACCTGTGAAGCCCTCATCCCAAATGAGGTGGCATGCCGCTTGCCGAATCTCCGTGTTTCATCCTCTAGGCCCGCAGGGCTCTATACCTGCCTCGTTTTATCAGGCCACATGTGCCTAGAGGATTGCGTTTTCCGGTTACCCTATCCGGAGTCAGCGCTGAGGTCTTTCGACTTGCCCAACTGACGGTTTGTTGTGGTGGCCGGTGCTGAACTCCGGCTCGCCTATCGTCTAAGGGGGTTAGTCGCTGACGGGGATACTCTCCCCTCCCGCGCATCAGCCTGCGCATTCACCACAACTGGAGCAGCCCTCTGGCAATCTCCCCGCCTAGCGTTGCCTCGCCATCTTCCACATTGCGTTACGGGCGTATGGGCACCCAGGAGAAGAGGACTGCTTCAGTTGTGCGCTCACCTTCCAGCAAGCTCGGTTCGGATAAACACGCGACGCATGTTGCTACGAACTAGGCGGGATCGATGACAGGTGCCGCCTCATTACCCCTTGTCACCATCCCAAGACCTTCACCACGATTGGCCGCCTTCCACGCTGCCCCTTGCTGTTATCGGTCTTGGTTGTTCGATTGCTTTACCGAACAAGGCAAAGGTTAATATTCCCGAACACTTGCGTCAATAGAAAATGTTCGGTTTTACGAACTATTTTTTTGTGGGCGATGTAGCTGCCAAATGGTGGGCACAAAAAAGCCCGCGCGATGCGGGCTTGATTGAGGTTGTGGTGGTTACTCTTTCGTGTTGCGGCGCAGTTCGACCATGCGGCCGAAGATAATGGCGTCCTTGATGGGCACCACGCCAAGGCGCTGATCATCGGTTACCAGCGTAATGCCAGAGAGGCCGTCGAGCGCCTTAAGCAGCCGATCCTGCTCGCTGCTGACTATCCTCGCCAGCACCACGTCGTTATGGCGCGGCGTCCGGTCGGCCAGATCAATAACGCAGATGTCGCCGCTCTTGATGCCGGAGCCTGCAAGGTTGTCATCGTTGGCAATGATGCCGATCAGCTGGCCATCGTAATCACTGTATATGGTGTCGCGCCCGTCGAGGGTGTGCAGGGCATCTGTTGGGTGCTCTGTGAGGTCTGACATTTCCCATACCGATACTTTGCCGAGGTGCGTATCTGCTACATAGGTGCCGCTCTCTTTACCGGTATAGAGCCATAACGGGTCACAGCCGAGCGCTTTGGCTATGGAGAGCAGGCTGCTGACGCGCAGATCTTTGAGCGGGTCAGAAAACAGAACGGATATCACCGCTTTGCTCACGCCTGACTTGCGCACCAGGTCGGCCTGCTTCCAGCCGCGCTCCTTGAGCATGTATTTCAGTCGATCTCTGAAAGAGGTCATGTCGCACTCGTTCGAATAAAAAAACACTTCCTCATTCTGTCCTATTTCTTGTGCGCTATGCCGATGGTTGACTTGTTCGGAAAAGCGAACCAAAATGGGTTCTGTATTACCAGTATCCATAAAAGGGACCCCGACCAATGAAGAAAGACCAAGCCATCCAGTTTTTTGGCGGCAGTAACGCCATGGCGCGCGCCGTTGGCGTGACCAAAAGCACCGTATCCGAATGGCCCGAAATCATCCCGGCCAAGTATGCCACCCGCATCCACTTCGCCTCCGGTGGCAAACTTGATTTCTGCCTTGAGGATTACCGCCCTGATCAAACGGAAACCCAGCGGGCCGCCTGACCAACGGCCAGCTTTACCAGAGGACCAACCAAATGGGACGACCAGCACTGTCTGATCACGAAAAAATGGACGCCGTTTCCCCCCTGCGGGTGCGCGGCACTGTCGGCCACAGACAAGTGTGGCAGGAAGTCGGTGCCGAAGTCGGCATGACTGAAACCGCATTTGCCCGCACCTCGCTGCTGATGCTCCTTAACTCCATATCTCAGCACGAGCCGCAGATACTGGCGAGAGCCGTCAAACGGGCCAATCGGAGCCTGATCGAGCAGGGTTATCCGCCCGTCACTGTCGAGGAGATCCTGAAAGGGGATGGCCTGCCAGAGCGCGGCCTGCTGACCTTCTCGCCGCAAGATGAGGCCATCTATGACGAGGAGCGCCCCAAGAAGCCGGTGCAAAAGCTCATCGGCCTGATCAATTCCGTTTTAGGGAGATAACTGCAATGACTATCAACGCCAGACCGCCACGTCCCGCCGCCCAGCACGTCAGTGAGCGTGACAACATCATTTTGAAATCCGTTATCCATGAGTTGTCGCTAGAGCTGGACACCTCTCTGATCCCGACTGCGCACGCGGCCGGTACCGACAAGACAGCCGTTCGGCTCTCCCGGGAGTTGATGGCCCGCAAGATTGAGCGCGCCGACCAGCAAGCCTGCGCATAACCATTACCAATAAGGCCCGCCTCACCACCGGGCTTAATCAGGACCTCAAAAATGACCATTGAACCCAAGGCCCATGGGGCCGCTCTCCTTTGTGCCGATCTGGATCACTGCCCGATGTGTGGCAGCGAACTGCGCACCGGTACCGATGACCGCTCATTTGAATGCCCGGGGTGTGAATACACCGAGCGGGAGGTGGGCCATGCCTAACCCGTCATCCCCATCAACATGGGAGCTCTATGAGCTCAGAAAGCGCGAATTACAGCGCCAGGGGCTTACCCAGCGCGAATACGAATTGGCTGTGCGCCGATTGGCTGATGAATTGGAGGTGTGAGATGGCGGCGTTACTTAAATTTCCAGACAGACGACCACATAGCGCGCCGCAGGAGGTTCGTGTGGCAGATCTTGACGATGGCTATACCCGCTTAGCCAACGAGCTGTATGACGCACTCATTGAGTCTGATTTAAGCAAGAACGAGCAAAAGGTTGCGCATGCTATCTGCCGTTGCACTTATGGGTTCAACAAAAAGGTAGATCGCATTGCTGATAGCCAGATTGCAAAGCGCACAAAACTGTCTCGGCAGGCAGTTAGCCTGGCTAAGAACACACTGATTCGCATGAAGGTTCTTGTGTGGGAAGGTAGCAAAATTGGACCCAACAAGAACCTAAGTGACTGGGATGTTTCAGAGTGTCATAGAAAGTCTGACATTGTCAGAGAAACCATGACAGAAAGTGTCAGAGAAACCATGACACAGGTGTCAGAGGTAATCGGACACACAAAAGACAATATATCAAAGACAGTAAAGACAACTACTGATGGGGCATCAGCTAGCGCTGAACCCCCAGCAGCAACCCCCGAAAAGCGAACAGTAAAACACACTCCGTATCAGGCGATCCTGGATGCTTACCACGAAATACTCCCTGAGATGCCAGCCGTTCGGGAGCTGACGGATTCGCGTAAAACCAAGATCCGTAACTTCTGGGGTAAGTTCAAATTCGACGAGACACGCTGGCGTGCGTATTTGGCGTTCATCGCCACCAATTGCCGCTGGATGTGTGAGAGCCGCACGCGCCGTGATGGCGAGTCATCCTGGAAGCCGAAGAACTTAGACTTTTTGGTGACCGAGCGTTGTTATCTCGGCGTGAGGGAGGGTCGATTCAATGACGAATGACGCCATTGGGTTTGTGCCGCCCCACAACTTCGAGGCAGAACAGTCCGTTCTTGGTGGCTTGATGCTGCGTAGCGATGCCTTTCACGATCTCGGTTTGTCTGATCGCGATTTTTACAGTCGCCCGCACCAGATCATTTTCGGTGCAATCAGCCAACTGGTCGCTGCCAGACACCCGGTTGACATCATGACTGTGCAAAACCGCATTGAGCAGGATGGCCAGCTCGATGTGGCTGGCGGGTTTGCCTATCTGGTTGAGATCGCCAAGAACACCCCAAGCGCGGCAAACATCGTGACCTATGGGGGGATCGTGCGCAGCGCTGCCGAACGGCGGTTTGCAGTGGCAAAGCTGCATGACTGCATCTCCGCAATGGTTGAGCCAGGTTTCAGCACGACCGATGAGCGGTTCGCTGCAATGGGGTCGCTGTTGTCTGAGGTCGATGCTAAGCGGTCTGGCGGGGTCACCGGGATCGCTGTTCCGGCCAGTGAGATTGTGCAGGATTGGTGTGATGAGCTTGACCGGCGCGCTAATCGCAGGCCTGGCGAGATGACCGGTTATGCCACCGGCATTCCATCTCTGGATGATTTGCTCTACCCGGGAGGGATCAGCCAAACCGCGCTGGTTTGTATCGGTGCCCGACCAAAGATGGGCAAGACGACGCTGATGGCGAGTCTGTGCAATCACACCTCTCTGGTCAAAAAGCTCCCTGTGGTGGGGTTCTCTCTCGAAATGACGCGGGGTGAGCTGTTTGAGGTCATGGTATCTCAAGCGTCCGGGGTGTCTGGCAAGGATCTCAAGTCGATGAGCGACCAGTGCAAGATGGACAAGGCCTACGCCGTTGCCGCAGAGCTTGGCAACTCAAAACTCCATATCGCAGATCTTCCTGGTTTAACCGTGCATCAGGTTGTGCGAGAAAGCCGACGCTTACGCCGTCAATTCGGTCAGCTTGGCCTGATCGCCGTTGACTATCTGACGCTTATGACTGCCGACAAGGCTGAGCGCAACGATCTGGCTTATGGCGCGATAACCAAGGCGCTCAAGATGCTGGCCAAGGAGATGGGTTGCCCGGTGTTGCTCCTGACGCAGCTGAACCGTGGACTGGAGCAGCGAGCAGACAAGCGCCCGGTGCCGAGCGATAGTCGCGACACAGGCCAGATTGAGCAGGATTGTGATGTGTGGATCGGCTGTTACCGCGATGAGGTTTATCACGACGATTCACCAATGGCCGGGGTGATGGAGCTGTTGGTCAGGCTAAACCGTGGTGGCAAGACAGGCACAGCGTATTGCCAGTTCCATGACGGGGTGATCTCAAACATCGACCAGCAAGAAGTTGCGCGCATGGCACATGCGGCAGAAGTGGATCGCAGCAAGAGCAAGCCTGCTAAAGGGGGATGGGATGGCTGATTTTTTCAATCCTGATGTGATCGCCGCTGTCAAGGCCGCGAAGTTTTGCCGGGTGGTGATCTATCCGCCCGTCCGTGGCTGGTGCGGTGAGCGAGTGCTGCTGGAGGTGGCAGACGAAATCGCCGTGCTGGGACACACCGATTGCCAGCGCGGGGCAGGGCATTGGCTGGTGCTCGACACGACGCCTGAGCAAGTGGCGGAGGAGGTCAAACGGCTGAGAGGCGCGCCAGTGCTGGTGTTGAGAGGTAGTGCTGCAAATGGAGCTGTGGATAACTTCGGAAAGGAGGCGCTTGCCAACCCGTGACAATCGGCATATCGCGCCGTAACATGTTTCAGGCCGGACCTAGACCACCCGGCCGTTGACCAAAAGGACCCGACCATGACCGCAAAATCGAATACCCGAGATCTATCCGTTGCGACCCAACTTGGACGCGTGATCGCCATCATGAGCGACGGCAAGGCCCGCACCCTGCGCGACATCGAGCGCGAGTGCTGGAGCCGCTATGGCCAAGCTGACACCCAAGCCGCCATCAGCGCCCGCCTGCGCGAAGTCTGCTGCCATGGCTGGGTGAAACACTCCAACCACCAGAACATCAACGGCAAGCAGGTTTGGCATTACCACCTGACCCCGTTCCCAGCCGCGGCAGCCGTTGCGGCTAAGGCGGTGGCAGCATGAGAATGTCACTCGCCATCGCATACGCGATCGCTGCAACATCAGCGCATGCTCCTTGGATGCGCATGCAGGATTTCACCACAGCAAGCCCATTCTGCATCCCCAACCCGCGCAATGACAGGGCCGCCAAACGCCAGCGTGCCGCCGCCAAGCGCCGCAACAAAGCCAAGCGGGGGTGAGGATGAGCCAATATCCAAAGCACTTCCTGCGCAGCCCTGAAATCCGCGACCGCGCCTGCCAGCTGGTAGCAAGTCTGCCGGTTGACCAGAACAAGCCATTGGTCCTCGAAATCAAGGAGATGACCCGCAGCCTGGCCCAGAACGCCCTGTTTTGGGCTGTCATGACCGACATCGCCGAGCAAGTGAACTGGCATGGCCGCAAGCTCTCCAAGGAGGACTGGAAACACGTCCTCTCCGCCGCCCTGTACCAGCAGGACGTAGTTCCGAACATCGACGGCAACGGGTTCGTGGTGCTGGGCAAGTCCACCTCCAAGATGACCGTGCGCGAGATGCGCGATCTTATCGAGCTGGCCCAGTCTTTCGGCGCCCAGCAGGGCGTGAAGTTCGGGGATGAATCCCGCCGCGGCTTCGACTGGGTGGCGGCATATGGGAGGGCGGCAGCATGAGCGCGCTGGTCAAGAAATTTTCAGCTAATACCGCTGGGCGAGACTTCGCGGTAGGCGACATACACGGCCACTTCACCCTGCTGCAGCAGGCTCTCGATAAGGTTGGCTTTGACTCCGCCCACGATCGCCTGTTCTCTGTCGGAGACTTGGTTGATCGTGGCCCTGAATGCGAATTGGTGCTGGAGTGGCTGGCCAAGCCATGGTTCCACGCGGTGCGCGGCAACCATGACGACTATGTGTGCCGTCACGACACCTGTGACACAGGAAACTGGTTGCAGAACGGTGGGGCGTGGTTCATGTCATTGCTCGATGTGGAGCGCGGCGAGTACGCAGCCCAGTTCCGCGAGCTGCCTATCGCCATCGAGGTGGATACGCCGAGTGGGTTGATTGGCTTGATCCATGCTGATTGCCCATTCCCGTCCTGGAGCTACCTGATTGAAAAGCTTGAGGATGGCGCAGAGGGAAACCCTGGATTGCTGCGCTCCATTAAGAACGCCTGCATGTGGTCGCGTCGGCGTGTGGAGCTTGGTGATGAGAGCGGTGTGTCTGATGTGCATGCCCTGGTTGTTGGTCACACCCCCATGAGCAACCCGGTAGCGCTTGGTAACGTGATCCATATCGATACGGCCGGCTGGTGCCCGCAAAAAGGCGGAGCATTCACCTTGCTGAACCTGCAATCGCTGCAGTCTCACACGATGAAAGGAGCGCGCGATGAGCAAAACCAAGGCTGACAAGGATTGGCTGAACGATGTGAGCTCGCTCGGCTGTATCGCCTGCCGCAATGCAGGGTATGGCGCCACGCCAGCGGAAATCCACCATGTGCGCTCTGGGTCTGGCATAGCCCAGCGCGCCGAGCACACCAGAGTGCTGCCACTGTGCCCCCGGCACCACCGCGCTTGCTACCCCACCGGATTCCACGCTGCACCGCGCACCTGGCAACAGGAGCACGGTAGCGAGGAGGCTCTGCTCGAACAGGTTGCCAGGGAAGTGGCCGAGCTGCGCAAGAACACCATCGGGAGGGCGGCGTGATTACTGCGATCGTTTACTGGATGATGAAATTTCAGTTTGGCGCCGAATGGTCATACTGGAGCCTGGTTTTGCCGGTGATAACTGATCTGGTGATCATCGGAGCGTTAGAGAAATGGAGCGCACACCTGTGATCCGTCTCTCTGCCATCGACGCAGCCCGCCTGCTGGATAAACACCCGAAAGCCAAGGCGGTAGCGAACCAAGTCAAGAAATCCAAGCAGGTGGATGAGCTGCACGGCAAGGTGCTGGCCCAGCTGGTTGGCTTCCCTGACCCCGCCACCGAGCTGGTGTTCCACCCAAAGCGCAAGTGGCGGCTCGACTATGCCTGGCCGACCCGCATGATCGCCATAGAGATCCACGGCGGCATCCACTCCGGTGGCCGCCACACTCGCGGCAAAGGGTTTGTGGAGGACCGCGCCAAGATGAACGAGGCCGCCCTGCTCGGGTGGACTGTGCTGGAAGTCACCCCTGAGCACGTCAAATCCGGCCAGCTGCGCGCCTGGCTGCTTACCGCTTTCAATCAGGACCAAGACCACAAGAGGACCAACCCATGAGCAATTCACTGGAAATGGCACTGCGCCTGTTCTCACCAAAGGGGGCGCTACACGAGCCGACATCCAGCAACTTCAACGCCCTGGGGCGTGACGACTTTATCGGTGCCCTGCAGGTGGCCGCCAAAAACAACCCGCAGGGGCTCCAGTTCCTGATGGCCGATCACCAGCTCGATGCCGCCGCCATCTCTGAGCTGGCAGCGCACTTTCAGGGGGCGACAGGTAATGCCGAGGCCGGTGGCATGGCGCTGGCTATCCTGTTGCGCCGCCCGCTGCCTGAGCAGCTGGATAACCTGGTGTCATCCCACCCCCATTACGACAAGGAGCGCCGCCGCGCCGCCGTGGTGATGGAGAAGGCCAAGCGCGCCCACCGTGCCGGTAATGACCACGAGTATCAGCGCTTGTTGGCTGAGCGCAACGGGATCTTGTCTCTCGCCCACGACCACTGTGTCGCCGAGATGCTGCAATCCGGTCGCTGCCCGCACTGCAAGGGGACCGGGATCCGCCCCCGCAAGGGTGACGAGTGCCCTAAGTGCCACAGCACCGGGCGAGTGGTGCCCCATGCCGATATGGTGGCGCGCCGATTCGGGCAGGAGATGCGCCAGCGCGTAGAGCAGCTGGTTGATGAGGTGATCCACCAAGCCTCTGATCTGTCCAAGATTATGGATCGGCAAGTGCGCCAGATGCGGGCGGCATAGGCTTGGTCAAATTTGAAAAAACAGTGGGGTATAAGGGTATGCAGAGTGGCGATGAGTTGATGAGAGAGGCGTTTCCGGTTGGTAAGCTGGTAGACATTAGCTTGAGATTGACCGGTGATCAGGCTGGATTTGCGCTGATCGGGGCCCTGAATGATAACGAAGAGGCCAAGGCGCTGTTTTTTGATAATGTATCGGTCGCCAAGGTTGGTTTCACCTCGTATCTTGGCGGGAAAGGCGGTGTTCCTTCGGTTGCCTCTGAGGCGCTGTGTATGCTTGAAGAATGCCTACGATGCCAGCGGGATATGGAGGATTTAAGGCAGTTCCTTTTGTCTCATGCACACAACGGCGTACGCAAACCAGAATAGCCAATCCATTACCCTGATTGCTTGAATCCCCACCGTCCCAGCGTTAGTATCTATCAAAGATGGCCAGATTCCCCCGGGACTCTGGCCTTTTCATTTTCTGGCCCGCCATCGTGCGGGCTTTGTCGTTTCTGGAGGGGCCATGACGCCTGACAAGGATCCGCAGAATTACTCAATGCTGGCCTACCTGGCGTTCGGCGGGCTGAGTGTTTGGGGCGGGTTGGTGACCTACATACAGACCGTAAAGCGGGAAGGGAGGCAGTTCCGCTGGGCTGAGGCGGCTTTGCAGGTGGTGGTGTCTGGCTTCGCCGGGATGCTGACCATGTTGCTGAGCTGGTATATCGCCGCGCCGCTGCCGCTGTGTGGCTTTATGGCCGGTCTGGCTGGACTGATGGGGTCGAAGGCCCTGGAGCTTTACGAACGCCGGGCAACCGGCTGGATGAGTGGGGGGAAAGAGTGATGAGTATTCGCCTGCAGGTTATTGACGAGGTAATCCAGCGTGAGGGGGGTGACAAGTTCACTGATCGCGCAGAGGACCGCGGCGGCCCGACTCGCTGGGGGGTGACTCAAGCTACTGCTCGCCAGTTCGGCTATACCGGCCATATGCGCGACTACCCAAAGGCTGAGGCGGTAAAGGTCTACACCTCTTACTGGAACCAGATGCACCTCTCATCCATCGAGGTGATTGATGCCGATCTGGCTACCTACCTGTTTGACTATGGGGTTAACTCCGGTCCAGGTCGGGCAGCAAAAGACCTCCAGCGCCTGCTGAATGTGTTGAACGACCGGCAAAAGCTCTATCAGGACGTGAAAGCAGACGGGACCATAGGGCCTCGCTCTCTTTCTGCGCTGGAGAGTTACATCACGGCGCGCGGTACCGGTGGCAAGCGCCTGCTGGCCGAGGCTGTGAACTCCCTTCGAATTGCCCACTGCATCACCCTGGCTGAGCGTCAGGAGTCGCAGGAGGCCAATGCCTACGGCTGGCTGAGCCGGGTTTGTAACCTGTGAGGTAGATATGGAGCACATCGTTGAGGTGGTCATCAACTGGCTTGTCATCCTGATGGCCGTGGTAGGGGGCGCGTCCCTCGTGGTGCAGGGGTTGGCCAAGATTGCGGCCGTCACCCCGTCCACCCGGGATGATGAGATTATCGGGAAGGTAGACGCCTTCCTGGTCGGTCTCGCCAAGGTGCTGGATAAGCTGGCCCTGAACCTGCCGGCTGATAAGGCCAGGAAGCAATAACATGAACAGCTTGCTCCAACTGCTCGACATTCTAACGGCCCTTCTGGGCCGTTGGCTTAAGCAGGAGCGGGCAAGGGAGGCGCAGGAAAGCTATGACCAAAACCATAGTGACCCACAAGGGCGCTTTGCTGCTCGCTTCGGTGCTGCTTCTGGCCAGCTGCCAGACAACACCAAGCCAGCCGGCAAACTGCCCGCCACCCACTCCCAGGCTGACATGGAGCCCCGCCAATAACGGCGGGGTTTGTCTTTCTGGGGAATCAACGGCCGACCTACTGGACTATCTCGATGCGCTGGAGCGATGCGGTGGTTAATGGCGTTACCGTGACCGGGGTTATCACTCATGTGAAGGAGTATGACGGCAGTCATGCCCTGGTTGTTCTCAATACCGGCGTTTCCGTAGTGGTACCGGCAACCCATCAGCCCGTACCCGGCGACACCGTTGTCGAAGGCGAGCTATCTCTCTAAATGGCAAAGACCGACTGGGCACAGCTCAATGCAGAGTTCCTGCAGGAGCACGACGCGACCGGCATCAGTGCAAAAGACTGGTGTGACAGCCGCGGCCTGAACTACAACTCGGCGCGTCGCTATTTGAAATCTCGGGGGCAATCCCCTGCACAACCTGAAAAATCTCGCGTAGCTGCGCAATCTGCGCAATCCGAAGTGCGCAAAACTGCGCAATCTGCGCAAAGTGCGCAACCCAAGGGGAATAAAGGCAAGGCCAAGAGGGGAGAGGGAAGAGGGGAAAGGTCATCCTCATCCACACAAACCCCTGACGACTCAGGCCAAAACCCGAAAAGAAAATCGGGACGCCAGCCAGATGGCCGCTTTGGCGTGGGCAATCGTGAGTCCGTCGGCAACCCCGGCAACCCGAGCCCTGTCGCAAAGTGGAAGCCAGGCGATCGGCCCGCGCTGACCCACGGCGGTTACGCCCAGTTCCTCGATTCGCCTGAGCTGTTCGACCAGGCCGAGGAGTTGAGGCTGCGGGACGAGCTGATATTCACCCGGGCTCGCGTTATCTCCGTCACCAAGACCCTGAAGAACCTGCATCAGGACTTGCTGGACGCCACCGAGATGACCGACCGGATTGGGCTCTATGACAAGATCCTGAAAGCCGAGCAGGCCCTTGATCGCAACATTCAGCGTATCGAGTCCATCGAGCGCACCCTAAGCGCCATTCGTATCGATGAGGTAACCGGCCCCAAGATTGAGGCGGACACCAAGCGCATCAAGGCGGCCACCCGCAAGTTGACGGCCGAAGCCGATCGACTGGAGAAGGATGGCGGCAGCGATACCACCCCAGTTAGCGAGATGCTTTCGGAGCTCCGCAAGATGGGGACTGGCGGCATGATGTCGTGATAAAATGCGAGTCATAATTCACCAGTCATGCAGGAGTCAGCGATGAAACAAAGAGAGCGTCAGGCCACCCAGCGAATTTTGGCCATTGAGGCTATCGCCAAGCTGCGCTCTGTGTCAGAGCTGTTTGGGGTAGAAGATACCGGGCCTGATGATGATGAGCGCGCAATGGCTGCCTTCAAGCGCTGGGATGAAAAGATCACTGAGCTCGAGCGGTGGATAAAAGATGAAAGCCCAATCGCCTGAGTTTTCCACGCTGGAGGGAGTGATGAGAATTTATCGCAAGGATGAGACAGGGAAGGCTGTTTACATTGCTGACTACCCGCTACCGAGAGCGGTGTGCGATGAGATCGATTCAGGGCGCGATGGCCGCGAGGTGTGGTACGAACTGCCTCCTGTCATGGGGGAATTGCGACTGATTGGCAGTGATGAAGAGCCTGATTATGCCGCCACTGTCACCCATGAGCGCATCCTCCTTGAGCCATTCCGCCGTTACCGCAACGGCGTTCTGGTCGAGATGGGCGCTATGATTGCCGACCCCATTCATGTGACGATGTTGGCAGATAACGCCAAGCAGCGCGCCGCAGCAATGGATGAGGTTGGCCATATCCCCGCGGCATGGCGCGAACGAGCATAACCACAGCATCACCCACACCAACCCGCTTCGGCGGGTTTTTTATTGCCTGAGACCCACCAATGACCGAACTCGACATCTCCGCCATGACTGAGCAGGAGCAGATTGCTGGTATCCGAGAAAAGCTCAGCGATAAGTGGTGGCGGATGAACAACCTCTACATGATCGAGAACGAGCAGGGCCAGCTGGTGCGCTTTCGGCTGCGTCCGGCGCAGGAACTGCTGTTCAAGAGCATGTGGTGGCTAAACATCATCCTCAAGGCGCGTCAGCTCGGGTTCTCCACGGCTATCGATATCTACCTGCTGGATGAGGCGCTGTTCAACAAGAACATCAAGTGCGGGATCATCGCCCAGGATCTGACGGCGGCAGGGGAAATCTACCGCACCAAGATTGAAGTGCCGTTCGATAACCTGCCCGGCTGGCTCAAGGCCCAGTTCAAGGTGGTTACCCGGCGCGGCGGGGCCAATGGCGGTCATATCCTGTTCCGGCATGGCTCCAGCATTCAAGTGGCCACCTCTTTCCGCTCTGGTACCGTCCAGCGCCTGCATGTGTCAGAGCACGGCAAGATCTGCGCCAAGTACCCGGAGAAGGCCAAGGAGGTGCGAACCGGTACCCTGCAGGCTATCCACCCGGGCGCCGTGGCATTCATTGAGTCCACTGCCGAAGGCGTGGGAGGCGACTTCCACGCCATGAGCATGAAGTCCCTCGAGCTGGCCCGGGCATCCGGTGAGCTCAGTAAGCTGGATTGGAAGTTCCACTTCTTCGCCTGGTGGCAAGATCCCAAGTATCGCGCCGACGTTCCGGCGTCTGGCGTGGTGGCAAGCAAGGCTCAGCTCGAATACTTTGCCGCGGTTGAGAGGGCGATGAACTGCGCCATCAGCGACGAGCAGCGTCAGTGGTACGTGCTGAAAGAGTCCACCTTGGGCGCAGAGATGAAGCAGGAGTTCCCCAGCACACCGCTGGAAGCGTTCCTGACCTCTGGTCGTAGGGTATTCGACCCCATCGCCACAATGGAGGCAGAGGGCGACTGCATGCCGCCTATCATCGTCTACGACATGGATCCCGTTACCGGCAAGCGTGAGAAGGTCCGAAAGCCTGACAAACTGGACGAGCAGGGCCAGCGCTCCCTCGAAAACATGCTGTTGGTGTGGGAACTGCCCGATCCCGATGAGGATTACGCCATTGGCGCTGACGTGGCGGAAGGGTTGGAGCACGGCGACCGCTCCAGCTTTGACGTGATCGCCAAGAGTGACGGGCGTCAGGTTGCCCACTGGTTCGGCCATCTGGATCCCGGTCTCTTTGCACAGCTGCTGGCCCATGTCGGCAAGTTATACGGCACCGCAGAGCATGGCCCCGCCTATATCGGCCCGGAGCGTAACAACCACGGCCACGCCGTCCTGCTCAAGCTGCGCGAGCTATATCCTACCCGCCGCATCTACACCCAGGAGTATATCGACCGGGATCGGGATGATGAGACCCAGCGCCTCGGCTGGCTGACCACCCGCCAATCCAAGCCGATCGTGGTGGATGGTCTCAAGGCCCTGCTGCGTGCCGGTCAGGCCGGGATCCGCTGGATAGGCACCATTTCCGAAGCAACCACCTACGTCTACGACAAATCCGGCAGCATGAACGCCCAGGAAGGCTGCTACGACGACCAGCTGATGAGCTACATGATTGCCCAAGAGATGCGCGCCCGCATGCCTGCCCGCATCGTCAAACCCGAATCCACCCGTAAACCCAAGCATTGGATGGCCAACTGATGATCAACTCACAACCCAAAGCCCCCGAGAAGGGCGGCCTCGATACGCAGAAGCTGCTCGCGCTGATGAGCGATATCAATGGCCAGCCAGACTGGCGAAGCCTTGCCAATCGCTCCTGTGCCTACTACGACGGCGACCAGCTGCCGCCCGAGGTGGTCAAGGTGCTCAAGGAGCGGGGCCAGCCCATCACCATCCATAACCTGATCGCCCCGACTATTGACGGCGTGTTGGGGATGGAGGCCAAGAGCCGCACCGATCTGATGGTTGTCGCTGATGACCACGACGACGAGCTCGAGCAGCTGGCCGAGGCTGTCAACGCCGAATATTCCGATATGTGCCGCCTTGGCGGGCTGGATCGCGCCCGGGGCGAGGCCTATGGCGGCCAGATCAAGACCGGCTTGGGCTGGGTGGAGGTAAGCCGCCGCAGTGACCCGTTCGGCCCGCGCTACAAGTTCAGCAGCGTCCACCGTGACGAAGTCTATTGGGATTGGCACAGCCGTGAGCCCGATTTGAGCGACTGCCGCTGGCTGATGCGCCGCCGCTGGGTTGATCTGGATGAGGCCAAGACCATGTTCCCGAGCAAGGCTCAGGCACTGGAGTGGGGCGTCAACGATTGGGCCGGTATGGTCAGCCTGACCGCCATAGAGGGGCTGGATCCCAACCTTGTCAGCGCCTATGACGAATGGAGCCAGTTCAGCGGCAAGGAGATTGAGTGGTGCAGCCGGGAGCGAGATCGCGTTCTGCTCCAGGTGGTCTACTACCGCACCTACACCATGCGCCAGGTGTTGATGCTCGACTCTGGCCGTGCGCTGGAGTTTGACAAGAGCAACCAGCTGCACCGCGCCGCCATTGCCAGCGGTCGCGCCAGGCTGGAGCGCTGTCCGGTAGCCGTGATCCGCGAATCCTGGTTCGTCGGCCCCCATCATCTGGTCGATCGCCCCTGCACCGCCCCGCACAACATGTATCCGCTGGTGCCGTTCTGGGGGTATCGCAAGGACCGCACCGGCGAGCCGTATGGCCTGATTGCCCGCGCCATGCCGGCACAGGATGAGGTTAACCTGCGCCGCATCAAGCTCACCTTCTTGCTGCAGGCCAAGCGCGTCATCATGGATAAGGACGCCACCAACATGAGCCGGGATCAGGTGTTGGAGCAGGTAGAGCGCCCGGATGGCTATATCGAACTCAACCCTGACCGCGCCAACAAGACCAGTGTGAGCGACGCCTTCAAGGTGGAGCAGGATTTCAACGTGGCGGCCCAGCAGTTCCAGGTGATGCAGGACTCGGTGAAGCTGATCCAGGACACCATGGGCGTCTACGCAGCATTCCTGGGGCAGGGCTCGACCGGCCAATCTGGTGTTGCCATCAGCAATCTGGTGGAGCAGGGCGCGACCACCCTGTCTGAGATCAACGACAACTACCGGATGGGCTGCCAGCAGGTAGGGCAACTGGCGCTGGCTTATCTGCTTGAGGATATGGCCAGCAAGCGCAACTACAAGGTGACCGTCAACCGCGACGACCCGCGCCGCCGCAAGGCTGTGGTGATTAACGTGGAGCAGGAAGGGGGCAAGCTGACCAACGATGTGACCCGGCTGCGAGCCCATATTGCCCTGGCTCCCATCCAGCAGACCGCAGCTTACAAGCAGCAACTGGCCGAGCGAATGACGCAAGCCATGTCCCAGTTGCCGCCAGAGGCCGCCGCTGCCTGCTTCGATTTGCTGGTTGAGCTGATGGATGTGCCGCGCAAGGCGGAGTTTGTGGAGCGGATCCGCAATGCCCTCAACATCCAGAAGGATCCGGAGGAGATGAGCGACGAGGAGCGCGCCGCCGCAGAGCAGCAGGCCCAGATGGCCCGAATGCAGCAGGAAATGGCCATGCGCGAGATGCAGGCCAAGCTGGCGGAGCTGGAAGGAAAGTCTGCCAAGTTGCAGGCAGAGGCCCAGCGCATCACCAAACTGACCGACTCCATCCGCTACGATGACGGCCTCAAGCAGGCCCAGACCGGCAAGACGCTGCAGGAGATGGAGCAGTTGGCCGCCCAGCAGCAGGCGATGCAGGCCGAGCAGGCAGCCCTGCAGGCCCAGCTGTTGGACACCATTCAGCAGCAGATAGACGCGATCGCGCTCTGATAGTTGCTTTCCTAATCGCCCAGCGTTAGGATTTCTCCATCATGGCCCAGTCTTTCGAGATTGGGCCTTTTCATTTCCAGACCCGGCCATAGAGCCGGGTTTTTTATTTGGAGCAGGCCATGACCGACCGCCAGCAGATTGATGCCGAGATGGAGCGCGAGATCCAGACTCTCGGGCTGACAGCGCCGCGTGTGACCCCTGACCAGATCGAGGCGCTGATGGGTGGTGTTCGCTATGAGGTGCAGGTTGTGCCTGGCACCACCACCACGCTGGCCACCGCCATTGCTGCCAACGGCTTCACTCTTGCCATCGGCATGACCGCCTGCGCCGACCCGGCCAACTTCAATGCCGAGCTTGGCGCCAAGTACGCCATCAAGGATGCCGAAGCCAAGGCCCGCCAAGAGCTGTGGAAGCTGGAAGGCTGGCGGCTCAAGTGCCACCTTGACGAAGTGAGCGGGCCGCGAGTCGGTGGCCCAACGAATCCCTAGCGATAGACGACAGCAGCCCTTGCCCGCCTTGTGCGGGCTTTTTTATGCCCAGCCCCAGCCGGGGAGCGCTTTCACTGAGAGCCTTCCCCCGCTTGGGCAGCGATACCACCCACTGAAAACCCACGAGGACGACCATGAGCAAAACCATCGATAACCTGACCGGAACTGAAAGCCTGGACGAACTGGAAGCCATGCTGGCCGAGATTGAGCAAGCGCCCGATGTCGAGCTGGACAATGGCACTGACACCAAGCAAACGGACGTAGAACCCGCGCCGTCGGCGGGCGAGGTGGCAGCCGGTAACGAACAAGCCGCAGCCAATCAGGTTGAGGAACAGGCCAGCGCACCTGAAAAGGTCGTTATGGCCAAGAACGGTCAACACACCATCCCGTATGAAGTGCTGGAACAGGCGCGCAACGAGACCAAGCAACTGCGTGAACAGCTGGCTCAGGCGCAGCAGGCACAGGCAGAGCGGGATAAGTTGCAGGCGCTGCTGGAGAAGAACGGGATCGACCCATCTGTTGACCCGGACGACATCAGCCAGGAAGAGCTGGAGCAACTGGCGCAGGACTACCCGGATCTAGGCAAGCCCATCGCTGCCATTGCCCGCAAGCTCCAAAAGCTGGAGCCGCAAGCCGCGCCGCAACAGGTTCAGCCAGTCGCCAACCCGGTACAGGCCGCACTGCAGGCGGTACCTGACCTGACTGCATGGCGTGACGGCGACCAAGACCGCTTCGATATGGCCCTCACTATCGATGACAAGTTGCAGGCCGATCCCGCGTGGAGCAACAAGCCGCTGGCAGAGCGATTCGCAGAAGTGGCTCGCCGCACCAAGCTGGCCTTTGGCGACGAGGTTGAAGCGCCTCCCGCCAAGGCACCCGGCAAGGCGGCAGAGAAACCCGCTGATCACATCCCGTCCAGCCCATCAGAACTCGGCCAAACCCATCACGCACCGGCAACGGGTGTCGAGCGTTATGGCTCCATGTCCCAGACCGAACTGGTTGGTGAGCTTGGTGCTATGAGCGACGCCCAGATCGAGGCGCTGCTGGAGCAGTCCGGGTTCTAACCAACAACCCCGTTTACATCAACCAACCCCGGCCACTGTGTCGGGGTTTTTGTTTTCATGTAGGAGAGGATCATGACCCAAGTCACCTCGGCGCAAGCCAACAAGATTTTGCAGGCCGCCCTGTTTACCGCGGCCAACCGTTCCCACTCGCTGGTGAACATGCTGACCGATGAGGCCCCCAAGGGCGTCAAGGTCAACGGCGGCAAGCAGACCAGTGCAGGCGCACCGGTGGTTCGCATCACCGATCTGTCCAAGCAAGCTGGCGACTCCGTTGATATGCAGCTGTTCCATCAGCTCTCTGGCCGCCCGACCATGGGTGACCAGAATATTGATGGTCGCCTGGAAAGCCTCTCTTTTGCAGACTTCTCGCTCAAGGTCAACCAGACCCGTCACGGTGTGGATGCTGGCGGCAAGATGAGTCAGTCTCGCACCCGGCACGACCTGATCAAGACCGCTCGAGCGCTGCTTGGTGATGGTTACTACGGCCGACTGGTTGATCAGCGCGGCTTTGCCCAGCTGGCCGGCGCCCGCGGCGATTACTACGCGACCGATATCATTCTGCCGCTGGCGGATGACCCGGAATTTGCCGACATCATGATCAACCCGTTGACTGCGCCAACCTACGAGCGCCACTTCTTCGGTGGTGATGCGACCAGCTTCGAAGGCATCGACGCGGCTGACCGCTTCAATCTGGGCTGTGTGGACAACATGTCGCTGTTCCTGTCAGAGATGGCCAACCCTATCCAGCCGATCCGCATGGTGGCGGATCCGTCCGGTGGCGAGCCGCTCTACGTGCTCTATGTCACCCCGCGCCAGTGGCATGACTTCTACACCTCCACCTCTGGCAAGGACTGGCAAGCAATGCTGGCGGCCGCGATGGAGCGCAGCAAGGGTTGGAATCACCCCATCTTCCGCGGTGAAGGTGCGATGTGGCGTGGCATCCTGGTCAAGCCCTACAAGGGCATGCCGATCCGTTTCAACCAGGGCAGCACCGTCAAGGTGTGCGCCGCCAACTCCGCGGCCGGTACGGAAGTGGACAAGGTTGCTGGTACCACCATCGACCGCGCCGTGCTGCTGGGCGGTCAGGCGCTGGCTAACGCCTTTGGCTCCGGCGAGCAGGGTGCTCAATTCGGCATGCACGAAGAGAAAAGAAACCACGGCAACAACACCGAGATCTCCATCAGCTGGGTATCCGGCCTGCAGAAGATCCGCTTCAAGCAGCGTAACGGAAACATTCAGGACCATGGTTGCATGGTGTTGGATACCGCCGTCAGCGCCGTCGGCCGCTAAGCCACCCACCGTAGCGAGGGGGTTGATGCCCCCTCCTGTTGATATCTGACCAGATAAGGAGCCATGTTATGGCCAAAACTACCCTGATCGCCCGAGCGTACCGCTGGTTTATTGGTTCGTTCGGCAACCTCTCTATCTCCCCGACCCTGGTGGCCAAGCTGGCGGCAGTGCCCTCCGGCGACGTCATCGCCTTTGGTGACAAGGTGGAGCCCAACCTGAAAGTGGTCGGTGCCACCATCATCAGCGCCGGGCTGGGTGCCAGCACCACGCTGACCGTCAAGATTGGCGATACCACCATCATCAACGCCGAAGGCACGGCTACGGCGGTATCCAAGTATTTCCCGGTGGACGATCTGATGACGCTGCCCGACCAGGAGATCACCCTCACCGTCGGCGGCGCTGCGGCAACGGGCACGGTCAAGCTCAAGCTGCACTATGAGGTGATCGGCAACCTGTAAGGCTGCCCGTCACGCCATGCCCGGCCCGGTGCCGGGCTTTTTCATTTCTGGATTGGAGATATTGCCGTGAGCGACAAAATTGCCGTGGTTTATATCGGCGACAAGCCGAGCAAGAAAGACACTGTGACCGGATCCCGCCTGGTGTTCCCGCGCCACACGCCAGTTGATGTGGAGAGTCACATCGCCACGCAGCTGCTGGAGTTCCCTACCGTCTGGATCCGCCATGACGCGCTGGCCGGCACGCTGGAGCGGCAGGAGACTATCGCACGAATGGAAGCGGAAGAGCAGGAGCGCCTTGCTGCCGAAGCTGCCCGCCTGGCCGAAGAGCAGAGCATGGTGGTCGGTGATATCGATCTGGCCAAGCTCACCTCTGCCCAGCTGGCGACCCTGATCGAAGGTGAAGATCTGGGTATCGAGCAGAAGGGGCCGCAGGAGAAGGTGGACGACTTCCGCGTTCGCGTGCGTGACGCCCTGAAAGCCAAGGCCGCCAAGGCGGAGGGCTAAGATGCAGATGGTACCCCGCGAGCAGTTCCTGCCTACCGTCAGGCTGCACATCACAGGTCCGCTCGAGATGCTGCTGGAAGAGGCCGTGACCGAGGCGGCAATCACCTTCTGCCGCGAATCCGAGCTGATCACCCTCGATCGCCTGCTGCCAAGTGCGGCGGCTGGCAGCCTTGAGGTGGTGTGCAATGTGGACGGGGTTACCTCCTGCAATGTGTTGCACCTCACCGGGGCCGATGGCGTGCCGCTGGACTCTGGACGCGACTACTTCGCCATGTCGGCCAATGAGCTGAGCATCCTGACCGATCTGAGCAATGTGCGGATCTGGTACGTGGCGGCCCCGGTAAAAGGCGCCAAGGAGCTACCGGCACAGCTCTACACCGACCATGCCGAGGCCATCGCCCATGGTGTGGCTGCGCTGCTCTATGCCCAACCGGATCGCCCCTGGTCTGACCCCAAGCGGGCCAACTTCCATCGCGCCGAGTTTGTCGAGGGGTGGCGTCGTGCCGGCCGGTTCCGCAAACAGCACAGCGCCCCGACCCAAGTCGAATACTACAACCCGCCCCGCAAACACAGCTTTTTCTAAGGAGTCGCCATGGCTACCGTGCCTATTTCAACCATCATCAAGCGGGTTAACACCCTGCTTGTCGATCCGACCTTTACCCGCTGGCCCAAGCAGGAGCTGCTGGACTACTACAACGACGCCACCAAAGCGATCGTGCTGGTTCGCCCTGACGCTCACACCAAGAACGTTGAGTTTATCTGCGTAGCAGGCACCAAGCAGGCGCTGCCTGCCGACGCCCTGCGGCTGATTGAGGTGCTGCGCAACGCCAACGGCAAGGTGATCCGCTTTGTGCCGCGCAAGGCGCTGGATGACAGCTATCCAGACTGGCACTCCGGCAAGACGGCGACATCCGTTGATAACTACTGCTACGAAGAGCGCGACCCCAAGACCTTCTATCTGCACCCTGGCCCGGCCGCTGCGGTCAAGGTGGATGTGATCTACTCGGTCGCCCCGCAGTCCAAGCAGCTGGCTGATGTAGAGAACGCCAGCACCCCAGCCATGGCTGATCTGGATGATATCTACATCAACCCCGTCATAGATTTCATGCTCTACCGCTGCTTCTCCAAGGATGCCGAGTATGCCGCCAACAGCAACCGCGCGGCAGGTCACTACAACGCATTCCTGCAGCAGCTTGGGGAGAAAACCCAGGCTGACGCCAACATGGAAGCCCGTCAGCAGGCTGGCTTTAACCGGGTAACAGGGCAGTAAGGGGCGCATAGATGGCTGGAGTGTGGAAGCGTGACGGCACTGTAGCCGTCACCAACGGCAGCAAGAAGGTGACCGGTACCGGAACCACCTTTGCAGATGCCAAGAACGGGGTGGCCAAGGGCCACCTTTTTTGTATGACCACCGGCACTACGGTTGATCTCTATGAGGTCGATTACGTGGTGTCAAACACCGAACTCCATCTCGTGCAGGCGTTCCGTGGCACCACCGGCACCGGCAAGGCTTACGAGATTATCACCACCTTCTCTGACTCCATTCCGGAGTTTGCCCGTAAGCTGAACGCCTCCCTGTCCTACTACCAGAGTCAGTCGGATATGGTTCAGCAGTTGTTTACCAGCGATGCGGCAGAGATCACGGTAACCGCCCCGGACGGCACGACTCACAAGCTAATCCCTTGGAAGCGGGTGACCAGCGAAGGGGAGGGGCAAGCGGCCCGCGCAAAGGTCGAGGCGGATAAGGCCGCCGCGGCCGCAGCACTTGCCACCGATGTTGTTCGTGACTCGGCCATGCCGCTGCCGGATGTGTGGTCGCCGCTTGTCGATAGCCTGCGATTGGTTACCGGAAAGGGTAAGGAAATCAAGGTTGGTGAGGACGTTGTGGCCCGCCGCTGGGAGTTTGAACGACTGAGCGCCGCGACTGAGCGTCAGAAGGATGGCAAGTTGCGCCTGGTGCCAGCCGGTGAGCCACGTTACGAGGGTGGCGCACTGGTCAAGGAGCGCGGCTCAACCAACCTCTATTTCCCTCATGATGCATCTGTAGGTTGCACCCCTGTTGGTGGCGCCGCCGCAATGAGCACAGGATCGGGGTTGCTTGGGGAAACTCAAACCCTCAAGTTCTCAGAGGACAGCACTAATGGGTCGCACTACCTGTGGTTAAGAACCACAGGTGCCGTCACCGTTGGTGATTCTGTCTCTGTATCCGTTGAGTTGATAGTGCATAAGGCTGCATTTAATAAAATCAGCATTGGATGCAATGAACTGTCTGGTGCTGATCGTGTAACACTATCGGTTACGCCAGGCGTGATCGGTAAGCCGCTGCTGTTAACGTTCACTGGCACAGCTAATGCGGCCACCCTCAGACCATATGTTTGGGGGATGGTTGCTGACTCTCCGTCATGGCAGGGCGATGGCAGCCTGAACTTTGAAATCCTCTCCGCTCAAGTGGAGAAAGGCCCGCCAACATCCTTGATCCCGACAACCACGGCGGCCGCAACCCGCGCCGCTGAATCTGTATGGCTGCCCGGCCCGGCGAACAGTGCGGGCTACGGCAAGAGTAGGACCTTCGCCTTCGAGTTCGAGGTGATCAGCCCTAGTACAGGCGGATACACCCCGTTCATTTGTGATGGTCTATTCCCTACTCGAACATTTGTTGCAATATGGAGTGATGGATCCTTGCAGGCAAATAATGATTACGCAAAGGCGATTTTAACCAACCAGACATTGAAAAAACGAAACGTTATTTCCGCAACATTTGACTATGACGGCGGTTACGTCATGTTCAGCCTTAATGGTGGGCCAATTGTGAAATCCCCTACTCCTTGCACCATCAGGCCGGGCCAAGCGGAGGTTGCGTATGAGAAGCTAGATATCGGGACGTTGGGCAATGGCAACAACCACTCCAGCATTCGCATTCGCAATTTTAGACAGTGGAATCGCGCGTCGTCTGAGGCGCAACTCAGGGCCATCAAATGACCCGCCACTACTGCACGGGGCTTGGACCCATCTCTCCTGGTACTAACCGCTGCTGCCAGCAGCATGACCATGACTATGGCGCCAAAGGCACGGTATCCCGCGCCGAGGCTGACCGGCGCCTGCGGCAGTGCATGATGGCCCAGGGTAAGCCGGTATTGGCCTGGCTGTTCTGGGCTGCTTGCCGCATAGGTGGCTGGTATTTCTGGAAGGATAAAACCCATGGAACTCATTGATCTTTATCTCAAGGCGGCCAGCAAGTCTGCCATGACAACCGCCCTCAAGGTCGCAGGGTTCACCCAAGACAGCGAGAGCGGAACCTTGTATCGCCAGGGCGCTGACATCAGCGTGATTGGCACTATTTACCAGCCGACAGGTGAAACCACCATCGTTGATGGAGAGTCAGTGCCAGTGATGGCCGCCGTTCCTGGCTACCACGTCAATGTGCGAACCACCTCCCCCGAGGTGGCCGCTGCCCTCGATGCACTGCGTACATACCCGGAGACGCCAGTGAGAGTGTGGGCGTAATCTGGTTGCTTGCCTACTGGCGCTGTCAGCGTTAGGATTTACCCATCATGGCCCGCTCTATTCTGAGTGGGCCTTTTTGTTTCCTGCCCGCCGAGAATTCCATGTCAGCCATTGATATCGTCACAATGCGAGGTGTAACGCCGCGCGTTGAACCTCACCTTTTGTCTGATGAAGTGGCCGTGGTGGCCAGAGACTGTCATTTCGACCACGGCGTTATCTCTCCCATTGAGGAGGATGTGAGTGCAGGTGTTGCTCTTCCAATCACCCCAAAGACCCTGTTTCGCTATGGCGAGCACTGGTTTGCATGGAACAAGGTGGTTGAGGCCATGCGTTCACCCATCGCTCAGGATGAATACCGGCGCGTTTACTACACAGATGGAGAGTACCCCAAGGTTACCCATGCCCAGATTGCCACTGGTGGCAGCAATAAGCCTACAGCTTGGTACCGGCTGGGGGTGCCTGCTCCTGGTGTTCCTGTTGGTGTCAGCGCCATCACGCCGCCAGAGGGCGGCAAGGATGACGACATCACCGATGACGAAACACGCTACTACGTTGACACCTATGTCACCGCTATGGGCGAGGAGGGGCCGCCCGGGCCAGCCAGCGGCAAGGTGTCCATCACTATCCCTGAATCAACGGTGACGCTGGCGCTATCTCCTCCACAGTCGCAGGATAACAACATCACCAAGCGCCGGATCTATCGGTCTGTCTCAGGTGGCGGCCTGGCTGATTACCTGCTGGTCGCAGAGCTGCCCATTGCGCAAGCCTCGTTTGTTGATGGCCTTGCCGATGGTGAGCTTGGCCCTGTGCTGGAGACCTACGATTACGCGCCGCCCCCTGCTGCCCTGCGCGGCCTGTGCCAGATGGCCAACGGTATGTGTGCTGGCTTTGCTGGCAACTCGCTCTATCTGTGCGAACCCTATCTGCCCTATGCCTGGCCGGAGAAATACCGGCTCACCACAGAGCACGATATCGTGGCGATCGCTGCCATTGATACTGCACTGGTGATCGGCACCAAGGGTTACCCCTATCTGGCTCAAGGCGTGAGCTCTTCCTCTGTAACAAACCAGAAGCTCAGTCACCTGCCGCAAGCCTGTATCAGTGCGCGCTCAATGGTGGCGATGGATGGTGTCGTGCTCTATGCGTCCCCTGACGGCCTTGTCGGCATTGGCGCCAGCGGTGGGCATGTGGTGACCGAGCAGGTTATCACCCGCAAGCAGTGGCAAGCCATGAAGCCTGAAACCCTGCGCGCATGGCATCACGAAGGCAAGTACATCGGCATGACCGATACCCACGCCTTTATCTTTGATCCCAAGTCTGGCGACCTGCGTGAGCTGACAAATCGCTGGGATGCGGCTGTTTCGGACATGGAGAGCGATAGCCTGTTTGTGGCTAAGGGGCGAGATCTGCATATCTGGCGCGGCGGAGAGGCTGGCAACGGCCAGTTCGTCTGGCGCTCGAAGTTGTTTATGAATGTCAGTGGCACGGCTTATGGCTGCTGCCGGATCCTGTCGTCAGATATCACTCAGATCGGGGTCAGGCTGTTCGTGGATAACCAGCAGGTAATGGAGCTATCACCCGGCAATCTGACTGTGAGCGCGTTCAGGTTACCCCCTGTGCGCGGCCGTTGGTGGCAAATCGAGGTATTCGGTACCGCCACTGTACGGCGTATTACCCTGGCTGGCTCAATGGCGGAGTTGATGTAATGGCAAAAGCAGCATATCGGGCCGGGCGAGATCAGGCCGCCACCGCCGAAAACGTCGAGCTGCTTACAGGGCAGCGCGGCAATAAGTTGGACAAGGCTATCACGCTGCGCGAGCTGACCGCGCTGGGCCTGGCGACCCTGCGCCCTGGTGCTGGCGGCTCGTTCACTCCCGGCAAGAACCCGGACCTATTCCCCACTGGCACCTATGACAAACCTCACGCACCGGTCAATGTGCAGGCTAATGGCGCGTTTCATACCGTAGTTATCGACTGGGATGGGCCTAACTACCGTGGTCATGCTCACGCCGAGGTATGGCGATCAGAGACAGACAGCCTGCCGGCTGCCGCGCTGGTCGGTACTACATCGGCCAATGTGTTCTCTGATGCCATCGGCAAAGGGGCCACCTTTTACTACTGGGTTCGTTTCGTTAATGGCAAGGATGACGCTGGCCCATTTAACGCCAACGGCGTGAAGGCAGAGACCAGCCGCGACGTGCAGGACATCCTTGATGAGCTGCAGGGGCAGATTGATGAGAGCCATCTGGCAAAGGAACTGCTAGACCCCATCAAAAAAGTGCCACAACTATCCATGGATGTGGAGGCGATCAAGCCAAAGCTGGAGGAGGTGGATGTCTCCATCGGCTCAATCCAGAACAAGATCCCCAGCCTCGAGGGGGAGCTGGCGTCGCTGAACAAGAAGCAGCAGGACAGCGAGGCGCTGCTCAAGGACGCACAGGACCAGCTTGGCAATGCCAGTATCGATATCGGGCTGGTGCAGGACCGCCTGAATGACAAGATCGACAAGTACAAGGGAGACTTTGACAGCTTCCGGGATGCGGTGTTCGAAGTTGATCCTGAGAATGGCAACATCACAATGGATGCGGTTAACGCAGTCCGTGAAGAGCTGCGCACCTCCATCACAGAGGTACACCAGTCGCTTGATGCCGTATCAGGGCAGATCACCAGCAAGGCTGATAACGTCACAGTTGATAGCCAAGGGCAGCGCATCACCGAGGCCGAGCAGCGTATCAATGGTCTAGATGCCAGCCTGAGCCAGACTGTGACCAAGGGTGAGTTCACGGAGGAGCAGAAGAAGGTTACCCAGATTGGGCAGGAGCTGAATGCCACCAAGGGGGAGTTGGCCCAGAAGGCGACGCAACAAGAAGTTGACGAGCAGGGTGAGCGGCTGGCCAACGCTGAAAGCAAGCTGACGGTACAAACCGATGAGCTATCTAGCCAGGCGCAGCGAATCGATGGGCTGCAGGCCACCGTGAACCGAGGCGATGAAGCGCTGGATGCCAGGATCACCGAGCTGGCGCGCGTCACCGCTGACGCCGACGGCGTAACAGCCCAGCGAGTCAGTGGGCTGGAGGTGAGGACTGGTAATAACGAAGGCAAAATCAGCGCCCTGGAGGAGATTATCGAGTCAGAGGGCGGCATTACTGCTGGTCGGTTCGATGAAATCCAGGCTGAGATTGAGCTGGCAAAGGACAAGGCTGATGGTGCTGGCGATGCCGGTCAGGCGGCCATTGATGCCGCGTTGGCCGGTGATGAGCGAGACAGGGGCAACCGCACAGCCTTTGGCGCTATTCGCACCCAGCAGCAGGTGATCGTGAATGAGCAGGCCGCCCAAGCCAAGCGCATCACCGACATGAACGTCAAGTTTGAGGGGAAGGATGCCGACACCCAGGCTCGCATCACCGGCGTGGAGGAGGTCTTTGCCGACGCGGACAGTGCACTGGCTCAGCGCATTGATGATCTGAGCGCTTCGACGAGCGGGTCGTTTGGTGAAACCGCAGCGGCCATCAAGGCGCTGGAGAAGGTATCGACCGACGCTGACAGCGCACTGGCACTGCGCCAAGACCAGATGCATGCCGAGCTGACCGATGCAGACAACGCCCTGAGCGCCGGGATTGCCAGCGAATCTGAGGCAAGAGCGACGGCTGATGAGGCTATGTCGCGCCGAGTGGATGAGCTGACGGCCGGTGTGGATGGCGAGCTTGGTGACCTGAAAGCTCGCGTAGCCCAAGAGGAGCAGGCGCGGGCAGATGGTGACGGCGCACTGGCTCAGCGTATCACCACGTTGGACGCCAGCGTAAAGGAGGGGGACGCCACCAACGCGGCCAGTATCTCCAGCCTGGAAAAGGTGGTTGTTGATACCGCCCAGGCGCTGGCACAGCGTCAGGACAATATGGAGTCATCCATCGACCTTGGCGGTAAAACGGATGTCGAGGGGGCGCTGGCAAGCGATGAGCGCGATCGGGAGAACAGGAAGGCGCGCGGCAAGATCATTACTCAGCAGCAAACGCTGGCCAATGCCCATGAGGCGCTGGCTAGAGATGTGACGCAGCTCACCGCAGATTACGAGGCGGATAGCGCCGACCTGCACAGCCAGATCACCGAGGAACGGATGGTGCGCAGTACGGCGGACGAGGCGCTGGCACAAAAGACATCGGTGCTTGAGGCGCAGATAGAGGGGGTTGGCCAGTCGCTGTCTGCTTCTATTGCCGAGGTGGCCAAGGCAAGCGCTGACGCAGACTCAGCCATGACCGAGAAGTTGAGCCAGCAGCAGTCTGCCATGGAGACGGCTGACGCTGCGCTATCAGGGCGCATCAACGAGGAAGCGACAACCCGGGCTGATGCCGTGGAGTCGCTGGCCAGCCAGATCCAGCAGGTTACTGCTAATTATCAGGATGGTGATAATCGGCTAGAAGGCCAGATCACTGCGGAGTCAGAGGCGAGAGCAAGCGCTGTGCAGTCTCTTGCTAGTCAGATCAACACGGTTTCCGCTGTGGCTGGCAGCAAGAATAAGACGTTCTTTCAGGCCACCGCTCCAGGCAGTGGCATGGGAACTGGCGACCTGTGGTTTGACACCTCCAACAACAACCGTCCATATCGGTACAGTGGCACCGCATGGGTGGCCACAGATGACCCGCGGATTGCAGCTAACGCTGCAGCAGTGCAGTCCCAAAGCCAAGCCATCGCAGACTTGCAAAATGGCGCTCAGGCTATGTGGTCAATCAAGGCTCAGGCTGGCGATATCAAGGCCGGGATTGGCTTGGTAGCCAAGAGTGATGGCACCAGCCAGGTGATGGTGTCTGCCAGCCAGTTCTTTGTGTTCAACCCAAACAGCCCAAGCGCCACCGCTCCGTTGTTTGCCATCGATAACGGCCAGACAGTGATCGCCGAGGCCATCATTCGCAAGGCGACTATCCAGATTATCCACTCCGAGAAGATCACCGCCGACTATATCAAGGCGGGGGTGAGCATCAGCGCCCCGCTGATCACCGGCGGCCAGTTCGATATGGGCAACGCCTTTATGTCTGGCGGCGCGGCTGGCTTTGGCAAGGGTGGCCCTTATGGGTGCTGGGGGTGGGGGTGGCACACCATCATTTACGCTAACGGCAGTATCTACACTAACCGTCTCAATGCCGAGGGCGGCTATGTTCGCAATATGACTATCGGTAACTGCACGATAGATCAGAACTGCGTGGTGCTTGGCACCATTTATGCCGATCGGATTGTTGGTGATGTCACCAAGATGCTTACCCACAAGGGAGCATTTACCATTCCGGCATACAGTCGAGCGAGGAACCTGGTGCTGGTGCAGGGGGGTATTACGTTCCGCAGGAGAGTGTCTGGGGCTGGCACTATTGGACTTAATTTGCATGTGTACCTTAATGGCGCACTCATAGAGACACAGACGGCAACCGCAACAATACCAACCGGTGGCGATGTCGATTTAACCGTAACGATCCTTCCATTTATGGTGCTGCCAGCCAACGTCGATGCGTCTATCACATTTGCTACAAGCGCCTACGGGAATGGGGTTCTTTCTGGGCCAGAGTACAACATAACATCAAGAGCCGTTTGGCTAATGGCATTAACATGAGTAAGGCAATCAACCGCATAGCCAGCGACACAGGCAACCCAAGGCTATCAGCCGAACTGCAAGACGCCATCCGTAACCGGGTGGCGTTTTTGTTTGTGCGTGGCGATGACGGCTTCGTGTTGAAGCCGGTCAGCGAGCAGGGCGCTACCGGCGTGCTGGTATGGGTCGGCTGGGGTGATGGCGGTGCGCCAGAGCGCCACCTACCGGAGGTTAAGCGGCTGGCCCGCATGATAGGCGCCCGCTGGTTGCGCTTTCACTCTGCGCGCAAGGGGTGGCTAAGGGTAGCGCCAAGAATGGGGTGGGCGCGTCAGCCAGATGATGCTGACGGGCTCTTTGTGTTTCAGATCAACTTGTGAGGTGAGTGATGGGCAAGGGTGGCTCTAACGAAATTCAGGAGACGGAAGCCCAGAAAGCTGCGGCTGGCGTGGCCATGGAGCAGTGGCAGCTCTATAAAAACGACCTGCAGCAGTATGAGGACATCTTCATGGACAAGGTGGATGACCTCAACAACGAGAGCGAGTACGACAAGCTGGCTGGTACGGCCGCGCTGGGTACCGCTCAATCCTTTGGTGAGGCACGCGCCGGGCTGGCCGACTCTATGGCGGCTGGCGGTGTGGATCCGACCAGCGGCAAGTATCAGGCTGCCATGTCCAATCTGGAGACTGATCAGGCACTGAGCCAGACCGACACCACCAATCGCGCCCAGTCCAGCCAGCAAGATAAGTATGTGGCTGGCCTCAAGGATGTGGTGAGCATTGGCGCCGGGCAGAAGGCCGAATCGCTGGCTGCCATGGGAGATATGGCAACTACCAGCCTGCGCAAGGCCACCAGTGACGCCCAGAGCTCATTCCAGAGCCAGCAGGCGACCGCTGGTCTGGTTGGTACGCTGGCGGGAGCTGGCACGGCGTATGGGCTCAAGGAGCTTAAGGCGCCTGCAACAACCACAACCGTGAGCAAGAAGATCAGCCCGACAGCCAGCGTGCTGCAAGGCAAGGGCTATTAAGGGGTAAACGATGGGATACGCCGCAGATACATTTGCACAGATCACCCGAGAGAGCTACCAGGACTGGAAGGACCGCTTCTACCCGAAGCAGAAGGAGCTGATGGAGCTGGCCACCAACGGCAAGTTGCTGCAGGAGCAGCTCGGCCGGGTGGATGAGAACAACGCCAACGCCCTGCGTTCGGCCCAACAGGCCACGGCAAACCGCAATGCCCGCATGGGGGTGAGCAACAACGCCAACGACAACAGCCAGGGTTTGCGGGCTGCCCTGATGACGGCGGGCACGGAAAACGGCCTGCGCGAGCAGGAGCAGGCGCGCCAGATGGGGATCTTGACCGGCGCTGATGCCGGCCTGCGTGAGGCAATCAAAACTGGTGGAGGTATGTGATGGGGTACGGACTGCTTGATATTGGCGCCCAGACGCGCCAGCAGGGGATGATGGGGCTGCGTGATGCAGCCAATCGGGAGGAGGAGTTGGAAGCTGCCAACAAAAACCTCAAGACTGCCCGCAAAGGGCAGACCCTGAGCACTATCGGCACTGGTGCATCAATGGGGGCCATGCTCGGAATGGCTGGTTCGGTAGGCGGACCAGTAGGCGGGCTTATTGGTGCAGGCGTCGGATTTCTGGCTGACAGTTTGTTTTAAAGGGGAATGAGTGATGGGTGTATCAGGATTGGCAGAGGGCTTTCTGGCTGGCTTCAACACCATGGATCGCTACCAGCGCGGCCAGAAAGAGGACGAGCGGGCCGATCAGGCTATGAGCCTGCGCGACGCCATGTGGCAGAACGAGCAGGAGCGGCAAAAGGTGGCTGATGATCGCTACCAGAGCGAGCTGGATTACAGCAAGGGGCGCGACAAAGTCGCAGATGATCGTTATGAGCGTGAGTTTGCCTTGCAGGAGCAAGATGCCAAGGGGTTGCGTGAATACAGAAACGCTCAGCTCGGGATCTCGATGGCAGAAGAGGGGCGCCGCAAGCAGGAGTATGAGTGGCAGGTAAAGGACAGGGAGAAGCAAGCGTACCAACAGGAGAACCTGCCCATCATCCAGTCTGGCTGGCAAGCGGTGGCAGAAGGCAAAGACCCGGGCCAGCAGTTCTGGAATGTGGTGCGGGATCCGCGGGCTGGCACCTTCAACCCGGAGCGCTACCTGCAGCCGGATTATGCCGAGGCGGGTAAGACCTTTGTCACCCATGCTGGCAATCTGATGCGCCAGGCTCAGGAAGGAAAGCTCGACCCGACCACGCCGGAAGGGCATGCAGCCGTGAACAACCCGCAGTTTATCAAGGCAGCAGGCACCCTTTATCAGGATGAGGTAAACAAGGGGGTTGGCGATATCGACCCGGATAGCGGCAAGACCATCACCGGCAAGCAGCTGAACAACATCATGATCACCCCTGACGGGCGCGGCGTGGTGCTGGGGGTGGAGGTGACCTACGACGACGGCAGCAAGGCAGTCCGACCGGTCACCAATAACCGGACCTCTGCGCCGGATGACACTCCCAAGGTGATCCCCATCAATGACTTCCTGAAACCGGCCTATCAGCGGGCGGCGCTGGCCAAGCACATGATCGGTAACGCCGACCAGCTGCGCACCTCCCTTGGCCTGACGGCAGGCCCGGATCAGGCAGGATACAAGAAGGCGGTCACTGAGCTGGAGAAGCAGCACGGCCAGAACCGCGCCAAGATCTCCTCCAGCAATGCAGAGGATAAAGACCTGCAGCTCGACGCACTGGATGCCCAGCTTGAACAGAGCAAGGCGGCGCTGGCTGACACCTACGGCCTGACCACCAAAACGGATGAGCCAAAGCAGGAGGCGCCACTCAAGGTGTGGACCGGGGGCGATCCCGAGCGCCTGCAGTTTATCAAGGAGGCCAACCAGCACGGCAAGCTGAGCAGCCTGATGGATAACCCGGCACGGATGAACACGGCGTTCGAGCTGTGGCGCCAGCAGGCGGCCAAGCAGAAGAAAGAGGAGCAAGCCACCGTGACAGCCGGCAGGCTGCGAGATGCGGAGGCTGGCGCCTATCAGGCCATCAGTCTGGCGCAAGCGCGCCGCTAGTTGCCTTTCCAACCCCCCAGCGTTAGCATCTATCCATAGTCGGCCAGTCTGCTTATTGGCCAGCACTCCCCATATCAAGCCCTGATCGGTTCGCCGATCGGGGCTTTTCTTTTGCACAAAAAGCCGAGGACACCATGGACAAGCCTGGACTGCGCGACGCCTTGCCACAACCGAAACTATCCGACACCCGCACAGACCCGTTCTGGAGCAATCTCGATAGCAGCCTGTCTGCGGCTGCTGCCCCGTCTGCCGCCCAAACCCCACAGCGCGACCTCAATGTTGGCCTGGGGGATGTGGCGCGCGGCGTGGGCGCTGGCGCACTGGAACTGGTTGGCGGGATTGGTGAGTTGGCCCGGCAGGCAAGCCAGTTTGGCAAGGAGAACGCTGGCAAGCAGGGAGGCGATTACCTGGAGCAGGCTCGCGCCAATATGGCCAGCAAGCTGAGCCCGGTGCTTGATGTGGTGGCTGGCGCTGGCGATTTGGCAAAGTCAGGCGCCGAGTCGCTGACCGAGGGGATGAGCGGCGATGCCAAAGAGGCGATCGGCCGCAGCCTGATTGATGAGACGCCAGAGGGGCGCCTCACCATGGGGGATGGCGCTGGGGATCTCGACGTATGGGCCATGAAGATGGCGCAGGGCGTGGGCTCCATGGTGCCGACCCTGCTGGCTGGCGGTGTGACCGGTGCCGCCGCCAAGGCCAGTATCGGGCGCGCCGTTACCACCTCCATGCTCAAGCGGGGGGCTACTCAGGAGGTGGCCGAGGCTGTCGCCGCCAAGACGGTGGCCAAGCTGGCGACCGGCGCAGCCGTCACCACTGGCGCTACCGGTTCGGTGGGTAGCGCGGGGGTGAATACCCGCGAGTCAGTGCTGGGCATGAGCTTTGATGAGCTGTCCCGGAGCGATACCTTCCGCCAGGCATTCACTCGCATCGACCAGGATCAGCAGACGCAACACCTCTCTGATGAGGAAAAGCTGTCGCTGGCCCGGGAGGAGACTGCCAACGTTGCCAGTCGAGCCACCATGAGCGACGCCAAGGTGTGGGGCGCAGCCGCCATGGGCTCTGTGATGGGCGATGCCATGCTGTTCAAGATGCTGGCAGGCAAGGCGGCGACCGGTGGCGTGCTCAAGGGGGCAGCCAAGGGGGCGGTAGGTGAGGGGATCGGCGAGACCCTCGAGGAGGGGGTGCAGCAATACACCATCAACGAATCCCTTAACGAGGTGGCCGCTGCCGATATCGACCCGATGAAAGGAGTGGTGTCCAGTGCGCTGGAAGGCGGCCTGATCGGCATGGGGACCGGTGGCGCCCTGGGTGGCGCTGGCGGGCTGCGTGGCAGCAAGTCACAGCCAGAAAGCGAAGGGGGTGCACAGGTAGATCCCGCCACTGTGGAGGATGTCGCTCCTGTTGAGCAGGGTGATCCGATGCAAGCAAACCCCGCTGCCGCACCGGCAGATCCAGACTTGGTACCTGCCGCTGACACCATGGCCGATCCGGTGGTTGCACCCTCTGGCGAGCAATCCCCGCTCGGCCCTAGCGCCAGCCAGTTTGACGAGCTGCGTGATGTGCCAGCCTACCTGCGCCGCGACGATACCGCGGAGCGGTTCAAGGGCATGGCTGCCGATAGCGAGGTGCAGCGCGCCCTGGCTGGTGAGTTTGGCCAGTCAGTGCAGGAGCTGGTTGCCTCCCAGATGCAGGCTGGCGATCAGGGCAAGAGTCTTTATGAGCGAGCTCAGGCTGGCGAGCTTGGGCTTGACCCGTTCGCAGGCAACAAGAGCGCCCAGCAGGTAGCCATGGAGAACCAGCGCCCAGCCCTGCCGCTCAAGGATGTGATCTTTGCCGGTGACACCAATGCCGCCCGGGGGATGACCAAGGAAGGCCACTTTGACGACAAGCAGGCTGGCACCGGCCCCCAGTTCCGCGGCGCAGAGCGTACTCGCTGGCAGAGTGGGCAGGAGGGGGATGTGTTGCCGCCAGAGGCATCTTCCACCAAGCCCGCTGGCGAGCTGCCTGGCGCGGTGATTGAAGGGGAGGCCCGCGAGGTCGGTACCGAGTTGCCGCACCGCGATGTGGTCTATGGCGCAGATCAGCGACAGCCTGACGCCAAACCGATGCGCGGCAGTGCCACCGAATCGGCAGTTGGCCCGCTCCAGACACTCCGCATCACCCGCAAAGGCAAGCCGTTCGCAACCGAGAAAGAGGCTGCCATGGCCAGCCGCAAGGGCAAGGAGATGCCGGTGCAGCTCAATGGCGGCGGATTCGGGGTGGCCGAGATCGCCGAAGTTGAGCAGGTGCAGGCCGCCAACAACTCCAATGCAATCAATGGCCAGCAGGGCAATAACCAACCGCAAGCAGAGGTGAGCAATGAGCCAGTTACCCCAGTACCTGCAATCAGCAGTGAAGGACAAGGCGCTCAGCCTGGCGCAGGCGAACCGGCTGCAGCAGGCGCTGGACCAGCCATTGCCAGACTCACCGACCGAGCTGGATCCGGAAATCCGGCAGACAACACTCCTGCTTCACCTGTACCTGATGGACAGCAGCAAGATGACCAAACACTGACAGCCCCGGCCACAGATGCCGGGGCTGCTGTTTCTGGCCGTATTGGCGAGGACGAGCTGCGAGATCGCGACCTGCTAAAAGAGCATGGCGGGCACTGGAAGTATCGTTCTGCAGTAGGCGCAGGTTGGTTTACTGCCAACACCAAGGAGGCCGCCATTGAGCGTGCCGAGGAGGCATACCGCAAGGCAGTATCCAAAGGAGAGCCAGTCCCCACCAGGGATGAGCGGTTCGCACAGGCAGACGCAGAGCTGTTTAGTGAAATGGATCGCCGCTACGGAAAGATGTCAACTCCCGAGCTTGAAGCAGAGTACCAGCGACTTGGTGGCGAGGTTGGCGATCTGCAAAAATCAGGCTCTGGCGAGTTCAACGGCAATGGCGGCCGCCGCACTGGGGCTGCTGTATCCAATGAAGGTGCTCGTCAGGTTGGTGAGGAACGCTTGCGCCTTGGCGTTTACATGAAGATGCGCCGCGACCGCGATACCGTGGAGTCGGGAGCCAAGTCGCAGCAGATCGAGCCAGCCAACGACTGGAGCGGCGCCAAGAGCGCAGCGGATTACCACGCCGCGAAGCGTCGCCTGTTCTCCGGCGAGATGGAGTTTTCTGAATTTCAGGCGATGAGCCGTTCCGCCCTGGATAACGCCCCCTCTCTGCGGGCTGAGCTGGAAAAGAAAACCAAGCAGGATTTGCTTGATCAGATGAGTCGCTTCAATGCTGCCCGCTACAAAAATGACAAAAAGGCCGTCGTGGTCGAGGCCGCATACAACCAGCTGATCGGTGATCTGCGTTGGGCTGCCAATGGTGATGGCAATACCATCAGCGAGACCTATGCCATCGGCGGCGCCAGACAGAGTATCGAAGAGCGAGTCGCCAAGGCGCTGGATGGTTTGACCCCGGAGCGGTATCAGCTGTTTCGTGATAAGCAGCTGTCCGACGTTGCCGAGATGCAGCGGCGCCGGGAAGAGCTCAAGCAATCTCTCACCGACCCGCAAACCTTGGATGACTTTAAGGCATTCATAGAGCGGCGAGGGATTGACAAGCTGACCCAGGAGCAGCGCGCCCGCTATGAGGATATGGTTGCTGCTCGCAACCTAGATCGCAGGGAGCAGGAGCGCAGCGCCAAGGGAAATGAGACTGCCCCCTCTACCACTTCCAGCGACATCATCAAGACCAAGCACACCAAGACCGGCGATGATCTGTTTGTTGTGCAGATGGGGGATCGGGTTGAGCGAGATGCTTACAATCGCATCAATGCTCACGCCAAGACCATGGGTGGCTGGTATTCGTCATTCCGCGGCAAGGGTGCCGTGCCTGGTTTCCAGTTCAAGAGCGAAGAGAAAGCGACCGAGTTCCGCGCCTGGCTGGGTGGTGAGGTTGGCGGGGCTAGCCCAGATGTTGCACCTGATCAGTATACTGATAGCGAGGCGCAGCCGGCTGGCAAGTCCAAGCAGGTGGAGGCGCTGCGCAATCGCGCTGCGTCAGCGAGAGCCAAAGCGGAGGCGGTGTTTAATGCCGATCGCAAGGAGAATACCGCACGCCGCGCAAGCATGGCGGCCAACGCTAGAGCCAACGCCGAGCGAGACCTGCGTTTTGCTGGCTTGCTCGAGGCTATCGCCACCGGCATCGAGAGCGGGGAGATCACCTACCTGCGCAACCTTGCCAACGGCGCGCAACTTGAAGAGTTGCAGTCGGCGCTCAATCGGGGGCTGTGGTCGCTGCCTGCCACCAAGATTGATGCCCTGGTGAGCGATGGGGTGATCAATCGTGATGACAGCAGCCGTTATTCCTGGAGCGACAAGGCAACCCCTGAGCAGATGGTGGAGGGGGTATCCATGCCGGGCATGGATTACCACACCGATCGGCTTCGTGAGGTGGCCCTAAAGATGCAGGGGGCGAGCGGTTTTAAGCAGGCTGGTGCCAAGGTAATGAGCCTGGTCAAGGCTGCGGCAAACAGGGATAACAAGACCACAACCCTGAGCGATCCGGAGCTGATTGCCAAGCTCAAGGCGTATGTCACTGGTAGTGATGACTACAGCATCAGCACCATCAAGGATCAGATCGCCGGGTATGGTCGCCTGGAGCGCATGGGCATTACCAATCACACCGAACTGCGCGCGGCATTGCGTGAGCTGGTCAGACTGCAGCGCGGGCTGAATGAGGCGGCACCGCAGCGGGATCCGGTGACAGAAAAAACCAACGCATTGAAGCGCCGGTTGCTGAACAACCGCAACGCCTTTATCGACTTCTTCCCCACTCCGGAAGAGTACGCCGCCGACCTGGTGGACCGCCTTGGTATTGAGCCTGGCATGGTGGTGCTCGAGCCATCTGCCGGTCACGGTATGCTGGCAGAGGCCGCCCGGGATGCCGGGGCAACGGTGGAGGCCGTGGAGCTGGCTGGCGATCTGCGCGATATCCTGCAGGAAAAGGGATTCTATCTGGTCGGCGATGACTTTATGGAGACAGCGCCATCCCAGCGCTATGACGCTGTGATCATGAACCCGCCATTCTCCAATGACATGGATATTGACCATGTGCGCCATGCCTTTGGCCACCTCAAACCGGGCGGGCGGTTGGCTGCCATCGTATCCAGCATGGCTGGCCAGCGCAGCAACAAGAAAAACAAAGCGTTCCGCGAGTGGCTTGACGACCTTGGCGCCAGCGAGGAGATGATGCCGGAGGGGGCATTTAAGGATTCGCTCAACCCAACCAGCGTGCGCACCAAGATCATCACCATTGAAAAGCCGGTTGATAGCACTGCGAACTCGGATGCGACCGAGCAACGAGCCGTCTCATTCTCCAAACAGGCCATGGCGCAGGGCGAGAAACCATCCAAGCATCTGACCCGCAAAGAGGCGGAGCTGGTCACCAAGGAGTGGTTCAAGCAGTACCGTGGCGCCAGTGGCATTGATGTGCAGATCCACGCCACCCAGGCTGAGCTGGAACAGGCGCTGGGTCTGGCGGCACAAGATGGCCTGATCCGCCGCGCCGCCTTTGATGATGACAGCGGCACCCTGCATGTGGCGGCTGATACCATCGCCAACCCCAAGCGAATGCGCGAGATCCTGCGCCATGAGGTGCTGGCCCACTATGGCCTGGCCAACGTGCTGGGCGATGGCGAGTACACCAAGCTGATCAGCCGCATTATCAAGTCGAAGAGCGCCCCCAGCATGAAGGCGGTGTGGGATTGGGTTGATACCCATTACGCTGGCGAGGATGTCGGGGTGCAGGCCGAGGAGGTGATCGCCCACTTGGCCGAACTGGAGCAGAGTGCCTGGCGCCGCGGCTGGGATCAGGTGGTGGCATGGGTTACCAAGGCGCTGCGCACTGTCGGCTTTGTGCCTGGTGGCATTACCGCTGCCGAAACAAGAGTGCTGATTGAGGGTCTGGGCAAGAAGATGAAGCGCGGCGGCCCTGACGATGGTGGCCCGGATGGAGGCCAGAAATTCAGTCAGGAGGCGGCTAAGCCAGAGAAAAAGGGCGGACTCAAGATGAGCCAGACCAACACCGCAGCGGATGCGGCCATGGAAAAGCTCAATCTCGGCGCCAAGCCTGACATCATCGACAACACCAAGGCCAACCTTGCCAAGCTGCGCAAGGTTGATCGCGGCGTGGTTGAGTCATGGGTAGACCGCTTTATCAAGAAAGCCAACACCGAAGTGCTCGATGCGCTGGCCCCCATCAAGTATGCAGAGGATGCGGCAGGCATTACCGATGCTGCCGACTCAGGCTATGTTGCGGCGCGGATGGCGACCGGGGCAGCCTCCACCATGCAGGCAACCATGCTCTATGGTCTGCCGGAGTGGAATGACGGGGTGATCCAGCGCAAGGCGGGCACCGGCGAGAAAGACGCGCTGCTTGGCATCTTCTCCGATCTGGGGGCTGATCTGCACAACTGGCTGGGCTGGATGGCCGGCCACCGGGCTGAGCTGCTGATGGAGCAGGGGCGCGAGAATCTGCTGAGCGAGCAGGACATCGCCGCCCTGAAAGGGCTTGGCAAGGGCAAGGAGGCCAAGTTCAAGGAGGCCAAAGCCCGCTGGAACCGCCTTAATGCTGCAACCTTGGATCTGGCGCAGGAGGCTGGACTATTCACCAAGGAGGCGCGGGCCGAGTTTGAAAGCGAATGGTACATCCCGTTCTTCCGTGAATCAGATGACGGCGACGTGATCGCCCCCTTCAAGCCTAAGGGCATTGCCAACCAGAACGCCGGGATCAAGAAACTTAAGGGTGGGGAGGCCAACACCAACGACCTGCTCGAGAACATTTTCACCTCTACCTCCAAGCTGATCGACGCATCCATGAAGAACATGGCGGCACAAAAGACCGTCTGGAATCTGGCTGATACCGGGCTCATCGAGGTGGTGGCCAAGCCAAATATGATGGACTGGCGTGCGCTCAAGAACGGCAAGGATCTGATCACCGTCAAGCTGGAAGGTGAGGACTACATGATCCGGGTTGAAGATCCTGACCTGTATCGGGCCATGACATTCTTCGACCGCCAGCCATTCGGCACCATGATCAACATGGCATCAAAGGCCAAGCGCCTGCTGACAGCCGGGGTGACCGCATCCCCTGAGTTTATGCTGCGCAACTTCCTGCGCGACTCACTCTCCAGCTGGGCGATCAGCAAAGACGGATTCAAGCCGGTTATCGACTCCATCAAGGGGGTGAAAAAGACCCTGGCGATGGACGGCAGTACCATTGATGTGATGTTCAGCGGCGCCAGCTTCTTGGGTGGCTATGTCAACGGCAACGACCCGACCGCCATGGCCGACACTGTGCGCAAGTCACTGCGCCGCAAGGGGATGACTCCGGAGCAGATTGCCCGCTACGAAAAGAGCATTATCCGCAACGCCGCTCAGGCAAAGGGCGTGGTTGCCAATGTGTGGGAGAAGTACAACCGCTATGGCGAGGCTTTCGAGAATGCCAACCGCGAGGCGGTCTATGCCGCTGCCATCAAGGCGGGCAAGAGCCACGCACAGGCGGCGTTCGAGTCAAAAGACCTGATGGACTTCTCCATGATGGGGGCGGCCCGCTTTATTCAGGGGGCGTCCATGGTGTTGCCGTTCTTCAATGCTCGCCTGCAGGGTCTGGGCAAACTGAGCCGGGAACTGCGCGACAACCCCCGCGAAATCGCCAAGCGGGCTGGCATGATCACCGCCATGTCGCTCGGCCTGCTGGCCGCCAACTGGGACGATGAGCGATACGAAGAGCTGCCGGATTGGGACAAGGACGCCAACTGGCACTTCTTTGTTGGCGATCAGCACTTCCGGATCCCCAAGCCGTTCGAGATTGGCGTGATGTTCGGCACCATCCCGGAGCGCATGGTGCGCGCCATGGGCGACAAGGACACCGGCGCCCAGTTCGGCAAGGCTGTGGCCCGGGCAATTGGCGATACCTTTGCCCTTAACCCCACCCCGCAGATCATCAAGCCGCTGGTAGAGGCCGCCTTCAACTATGACACCTTCCGCGGCGGCCCCATCGACAGCCCGCAGGATCTGGCCGTCAAGGCGGAGGCCCGCTACAACGAGCAGACCAGCTTGCTGATGCGCGAGCTTGGCGAGCTGTCTGGCTTCTCGCCCAAGCAGCTTGAGCACTTGGTGATTGGCTATACCGGCACCATCGGCGGTTATGTGATGGCCACGGCTGATGGCCTGATCAGGGCATCTCGCCCGGGTGAGTCGGCCAGCTGGCGCGCTGACGAGATCCCGCTGGTGAAAGCCGTGTACCGCGGCACTGGCCCGGCCAAGTCCACCCAGCATATGGAGGAGTTCTACCGGATGCTGAGCGAGGTGAACCAGCTCAAGCGCACCGTTGACCAGTACCGCAGTGAAGGGCTGGACGATAAGGCGAATGAGCTGCTCGAGGAGCAGGGCGGCATCTTGAAGTCACGCCGCAGCCTGAGCCGTACCCAGCAGCAGGTAAGGGTGGTGCGCAACAAGATTGAGCTGATCCAGCGTGACCGCACCATGAACGCAGAGGAGAAGCGCAAGCGCATTGATGAGCTACTGGCCCGCCGCAACGACCTGGTATATCAGGCGGTAAACAAGAACAGGGAGAACTGGGAGTAAGGGAGAATAGCGGCCCTGGCTGAGCCCATGCGAAGGGGGTAAGCTAGGGCCTTAATATGTGAGGACCCTGACCATGTGGATACTGTTTGCGTTGATAATGATGGTGGTGGCGCTCAAGGCGTTCAGTTTCAGCTTTACGCTGGCCCTGATCCCCTTTGCTGCCGGGTGTTGGTGTTTTAGCAAATCCAGCCGGAGCGATCTGGATGACTTTATGGCATTCAGCTTCTTCTTCGTCCTGGTTGGATTTGCTATTGCGGCGCTTGATCAGCTGTTTTGATTGAGTCATTTCTTTGCTGGTGAGCTACTGATTTAGCGTAATATAAATCAGATTCAATGCAGATTTATTTAATTGCAATGTAATTAACAACTGCATCGATGTGGTGATATCACGTTTCGTTACGCACTTACTCAAATCCTAGCCTTAGAGTAAACCCCCTCTACAGCACATTTACTTCCGTTTCTGAATATTAGTTGTCCATAACCTGATGATGATATCACCAAGTGCGAATCTTCAACCATTGCCAAAGAAAGGCAGTTTGAAGTATGTATGTAAGCATTACTGCCAAACACCTCAAACCAATCATCATCATCCACGCTAACCTTAACGGAGTACTTCCCTGGCTTATACTCGTCCTTGCTAAAGACAGCTTTCACATCACAACGGTCATCACTATCCAAGAATATTAGCTCACCACCATATCCATCTGTTTTGAAAATAGCTTGCTCAGAGTAGGCGTATGCGTAGCAATATCTTGTTTGAACCAATATATCGTTGCCGCTTACCTTATATATGTTTTTGCTTTTCCTTGTTAGCGTAAGCTCATAGCTCTCAGCGAAAACATTATGAGACAGAACAAGAGGAGCAATCATAATTGCTGCGGAAAATATTTTTTTAGCTAACATCAAAGCTCCAAAAGAATTATACGCAAAGCTTAATGTTGCGCTATTTATCATTAGGTGTCAGTGAACAAGATCACATCATCTTTTTTTGTCTAGCATTTCTTTGGCGAGCTTTTCCACCATTTCGCGAACCTCTTTTATCTGCTTGGCTATGGCGGTCACATTGTAACGCGGGTCGTCCTTATCTATGCCGGGGTCTGTTATCTCCACAGATGCGATCATTCGTGACGATCCAGGCCCGCCATTGAGCTCTCCGACTAAGCTGGCATCAATTGACTGCTGAAGACGATGCACAATCTCGGCGTTCATGGACCTGCCGCTCGCCTTGGCTAGCTCAGAGATAGTATCCCTCATGCCGTCAGGTAGTCTTAACATGAACTTATCTGAGGCCCTGCCTGTTGTTGCTGTGCTCTTTTTCATCATTACTTTCATTTGCTTATACAAGTCATATAAGCATACAGGCACCGTGACATACATCAATGGAGTCACCGTGACACAAAAAAGGTTTGACGCAATGCGATACATGGAACACAATCCGTGAAGTCACCGTGACATAAACCCAAAGGAGATGTAAATGGAAGCGGGTAAAATCAAAAACACATCACTGCGCTTACCGAACGAGATCCGCAAGTGGTTGGGTCATCGCGCCGTAGATAATGGCCGCAGCATCAACAGCGAGATCATGATGATTTTCAAGGAGATGATGAAGAAAGAGGAACTGGAGAATGCTAGCAAGTAGCGGAAATGATTCGACCCAAGCTGTTGGCGCAGCTCGGGCCGAGGATGTAAACCCAAACAACCACGTTAAGGACTACGGTATGACTATACAACAACAGTATCAGCAAACCAAAGTTTTGGCAGGGCCGCAGAATTCCATGCCGGTGATTGCCGGGGTGGAGATCACCACTGATGAAGCTGGGCGCTTCAATCTCAATGCTCTGCATCAGGCAAGCAACCTCGGCGCTGAGAAAGCGCCCTCGAAGTGGCTTCGCAACAAGCAAGCTCAGGAGCTTGTTGCTGAGGTGGAAAAGCAAACTGGACAAATCTGTATAGTTTCCATCGAAGGCCGTAACGGCGGCACTTTCGCCCACGAACTGCTGGCAATCTCCTATGCTGGGTGGATCAGCCCCGCCTTCCAGATTCAGGTTAATCAGGCATTCTTGGATTATCGTACTGGAAAGCTGGCACCTGTTACGCAGCAACTCACCACCATCGAGATCCTACAGATCGCCATGCAGGCTGAGCAGGAGCGCCTGCGCTTGCTGACCGTCAACCAAGAGCTGGAGCAGAAGATCGAGACTGATGCGCCGCTGGTTCGCTTCGCCAAGCAGGTTGAAGTCACTCCTGACTCAATCAGCGTTGGTAAGGCGGCCAAGATCATTGGCACCGGCCAAAACCGGCTGTTTGCCTATTTGCGCCAGATTGGCTGGGTAAGCCGCAAAAATGAGCCGTACCAAGCCAAGATCGAGCAGGGGTTGATGGATGTGAAGATCAGCCCTTGGGAGCACCCTGAGTTTGGCTTGCAGAAGCGATCGGTTGCACTGGTGACTGGTAAGGGACTATCAAAGCTGCAACAGCTGTGGGCGGTAGACCAAGGGAGGTTGCTGTCATGAGCGCGGCCCAACTGATGGTGGAGCTTGCCGCCTTACTGGACGAGCTGGAAGGTGTCGATATGACGCGAGTCGATCGGGCCAAGATCACGGCGCGGATAGAGCGCATGATGCCTGAACATGCAGAGTAATAACGGTGGGGCTTCGGCCCCATTTTTATTGCCTATTGAAAACTACAAGATCCGGGTTGGGATGTGGCAAACCATAGCACCACACTGATAATATGGTCTCGTTGTTGGTTTCATTAGCGAACTGGAGGTATGGATGGTCAGTATACGTCGCTCTCATTAATCAGGTGTTCGCCTGAGAGGTGAGCAAGGCGTGCTTGGGGATGTTACCCCATGCAACTTTGCTATCAGGAGTTCGCAATGAACCCCATTTTCCTCGTGACTGAACTTGAAGAAATCATTGAATCGCTTGATCTTACCTGCCTCACTCGCGCCGAGATCGCCAACATCCTTGAGCGGTTGAAAGATTGTTGCGGCCGGGATGGTTCACACCAAGGCCACGATGAGTAAGACAGCACAGTGGGGGCGAGCCATCGCCCCCTTATCCCACCCGAACCCCAAGTATCTCTGCATAGCAATTCAGCATCGACGCCAGGTGCGGCTTCGGCAGTCGTGCTGCGCGGTTGATCAGCCCCATATGTTCATCATCTGAGACGCTCCAGTCAGGGTCTGCAAGGATGGCCTGGACGGATAACCCCATTGCAGACGAGAGCATGACCGCCTCTGCCAACCCCATGAAGTCGTCGTGATGTGGCGATAGCCATCTGCTGATACTTGAGCGGGGGATTTCGGTCAGCTTGCTGATCTTGGACTGGCTGAGCTTTCTCTCCGCCATCAGCTTGCGAACCTTCTTCTTGGTGCGATGTACATACTCAAGGCTAGAGCTGGTCAGATGCCGCTTCATAGGCATTTCCTTATATGTAGTTGCTAACCGTGCTCTAGATCATGTTTTTCTCATTGTCCCATATCTGGGATTCTTATAGTGCAATTGCTCAGTAATGGCACATCGTGGTCGTGTAGATTGTAGTCAAAAAAAATAGATGGCTGAGTACACGGAGAGTCGCCGCAAAAATCAACATTTACACAAGTGGCGGTTTTATGACGAGTCATAGAGTATGGGATCTATCAACGGCTAGGAAAAAGGTAAAGGAGGCTCAAGAAGATACTGCTCCACTAAGTCTGCAAAAAGTGGTACATTCGCTTGGTTACTGTATGGGTATACAGTGTTTCACAGTCGAGAGACTGAGAGGGGAAGAGCGAGGACCTGGAAGGATGGATTCACTAACTGAGCTAGAACATGTTATTGAGACTTTGGATCTGACAAAGGTGGAGGAAGAGAAAATCGCGCGCATTCTTGAACGACTTCGCGATGAGCTGCAAGCTGCTTCATAGCTGTTGCAGCCGGTTAGGATTGGCCCGCCATTGAGCGGGCTTTTCTATGCGCGCTTTTTGGTGGAGGCAGGTGTTGGGGAGGGGAAAAGAAAAAAGCCTGCATTTCTGCAGGCTTTCTTGCTCTTGGATCACCAGTGGATCATTTTAGTTCCCGTTTTGGGCCAGTCACTGTCGCCGTGATTTGGCTAAGTTGCTGTTTTAACTCGTTTTGTCCTGTCTGTGTCCTAGTTAAATTGGTGGAGCTGGGGGGATTTGAACCCCCGTCCAAAATTACTACATCCTCGGCACTACATGCTTAGTCACTCTTTACATTCGCCAACCCGCTGCGGAGAGACACGCCACGAATTGACTAGCTCGATTGGTTTTAATGCTTCCGCCCCGAGCAGGACTTCCACACGATCCTGTGAAGGATGACCTTCCGATTCCCTAGGACACAGGCAAGCTAGGGTAGAAGGGCTCTATGCAGGTTATTAAGCTGCTAGTGCGTAGTTTTCGTCGTTTGCGACTATTTTTTTGCGGTTTATTAACGAGGCCTACCGCACCTCGGCATGCACCTTGGGTTTCGTGAATCTTGTCGAATCCAGAATCAGCCCCAAGTTGTTAATTGCGATTGTACGCAAAAATGCTGTCATAGCAAGGCGTTGATACCCATTCCCTCTGGCAACCAGTCTGTTTGCCGATTTATTGTACGCAGCTGAGCCTGAAGAGCCAGCTGCGCCGGGGGAAGGTGAACTGGCGCCCAGATCATGCCAGCAGCTGGTTAGCCGCGATGCTTGTTCTTCATGATGCGAGCTTTTTCCCGATCCCACTCGCGGGCCTTGGTATCTTCGCGCTTGTCGTGCTCTTTCTTGCCCTTCACCAGGCCGATCTCGACCTTGACCCAGCACTGTTTCCAGTAGAGGGCGAGGGGAACTATGGTGTAACCCTGACGGGCGATCAGGCTTTCGAGCTTGTCGAGTTCACGACGGCTCAGCAGCAGTTTGCGGGTGCGGGTCGGGTCACATACCACATGGCTGGAGGCCGCTTGCAGTGGCAGGAAGCTGGAGCCGAACAGATAGGCCTCGCCATCGCGGAAGATGACATAGGCTTCGCTGATGTTGGCCTTGCCCGCCCGCAGGGATTTGACTTCCCACCCTTGCAGGGACAGACCCGCTTCGATCTTCTCTTCGATGAAGTATTCGTGGCGCGCGGTTCTGTTGAGTGCAATGGTGCTGGACCCGGCTTTGTTTTTACTGTTTTTTTTGCTCATGACGGGCGATTTCCGGCAATGACTAGGAGGCTCGTATTATACGTAGGCAGGGGCGGCTGTAAAACGCGCAGCAGGTCAAGTGGTGGCTTTCTGAGCGGTTTGACTGAGGTTTTACCTCCACAACCCCAAACATGGTGATAAAATCGCGCCGATTGGATGAGGAAAAGCCATGCCCCGAATTACGCGCAGTGCCCTGGTGATGTTCAGTGCAGAACAGATGTTCAAGTTGGTCAACGATGTGGATGCCTATCCGCAGTTTTTGCCCGGCTGTGTTGGCAGCCGTGTCCACGAGGCTGGCGATGACTACATGATGGCGTCGGTCGATGTGGCCAAGGCGGGGATTGCCAAGACCTTTACCACCCGCAATCAGCTGGATGTGAACCGCCAGATCAGGATGGAGCTGGTGGATGGCCCGTTCCGCAAGCTGGCGGGCTGGTGGACCTTTACCCCGCTCGATGTCGACGCCTGCAAGGTGGAGTTTGATCTCGATTTCGAGTTTACCTCCAAGCTTATCGAGGTGGCCTTTGGTCAGGTGTTCCGTGATCTGGTGAGCTCCATGGTCTCCGCCTTCTCCAACCGGGCGAAGGAGGTCTACGGTGTCTGACCAGCTCAATATCGAGGTTGTCTATGCCTTGCCGCAGCAGCAGACAGTGATTGCCCTGAGGGTGGCGCCCGAGACTTGCGTGCTGGCGGCCATCGAGCAGTCCGGCATCGTGCAAAAGCACCCCGAGATTGACTTGTCGGTCAACAAGTTCGGCATCTACAGCCGACCGGTGAAAGGGAGCGAGCCGCTGCACGACGGGGATCGTATCGAGATCTACCGCCCGCTCATCGCCGATCCCCGCGAGATGCGCAAAAAGCGGGCCGAGAAGGCCAAAGAGGAGGGGAGAGCCGATAGCGTGACCGGCGGCCGCCCCGATGTGCATCGCAAGCTCCGTGAGTAGCGCTCAGGTTTTTCTTACAGAAAGAAGGCGCCGAGGCGCCTTTTTTTGATCCCGTTAGCCGGTGAGCTGGCCGAAGGGATATCAAGAGAGGGCTGCTTCTATCACACCCAGCCGGGCGCGGGCCCAGGCGGCCAGCAGCTCGACCCCGCTTTGCATCACCCGCTCATCGAAATCGAATTCGTTGTGATGGTGCGGCGCCGCCAGATCGGCCCCCAGGATGAGGTAAGCCGCTTCGCCCCCCTGCTTTTGCACCCGCTCCATCAGAAAACCGGCATCTTCGCTGGCGCCAAAGCGGCGAGTCTGGATGGTGGCGAGCCCCTGCTTGCGGGCCAGCGCCGCCAGCTCGGCCTGCAGTGCCGGGCTGTTGTCGAGGGCAATGGCCTCGCCCTGTTTGATGATGCGGTAGGTGACGCCGTGGGCGAGGGCAGTCCCTTCGACGATGCGCTGTACCTGACTGAACATGTAGTCGTTGAGCGTGCTATCGGCGCCGCGGGTTTCACCGCGCAGCTCGGCATGATCGGGGATGACGTTGCGGCCGCTGCCAGCGTGAAGCTGGCCGACGTTGATGCGGGTCATGCCGTCTCGGTGGCGGGGAATGCCGAGCATGGCGGAGGTGGCCATGCAGGCGGCTGCCAGCGCATTGCTGCCTGCGTTGGGCTCGAGCCCTGCATGGGCGGCAGTGCCCATAAAGTGGACGTCGAACTTGGTGGAGCAGAGAAACTCGGTGGGGTTGATCACCAGCTCGCCGCTGCCAGCGTGAATACCGATATGGAGCGAAAGTAGGGCATCCACGTCATCGAGTGCGCCACCGGCAGCCAGCGCCTTGCCACCGCGGCACCCCTCTTCGGCGGGTTGAAAGAAGAGCTTGATGCGACCGCATAGCTGCTCCTTCATCGCCATCAGCTGGCTGGCCAGCCCCATGCCTATGGCGGTGTGGCCATCGTGGGCGCAGGCATGCATCCACCCCTTGTTGTGGGAGGCAAAACCCTCCTGCTGCGGCTGGTGCTGTTCGGCGTCGGACTCTTCCACCTCCACCGCATCTATGTCGAAGCGAAAGGCCAGGGTCGGGCCGGGACGGCCGGTATCCAGCTCTCCCATCAGTCCGGTGACATCGCCGATCCGCTCCAGCCAGTCGGGATGGGCTCCCTGACGGCGGGCGCGAGCCTTCTCGGCCGCCACATCCACATCACGGCCCATCATCAGATTGCTTGCCAGCAGTTTGTCGCCGAGCACGATGCGATAACCAAGCTCGCTCAGGTGGTGGGCAATCAGGCTGGTGGTGCGAAACTCTTTCCAGGCGGCTTCCGGCAGGCGGTGCAGGTCGCGGCGCCACAGGATCAGGTGCTCAAGGGTCATCTTGGCTTCCTTGGTGATTCGATTTGTCGGCTATTGTGCCTTTTTTCCCGGCTGACCACACGGGGCCCGCAGCTGGTCGGGGGAGCTGTGAGTGCAAGTGGTGGCTGTTCGGGCCGTGAATAGTGGTGAGCGCCCATAAAAAACGCCTCCACAAGGGAGGCGTTGTCGAGGCGTGGTTATCAGGCCGCGTGATGGTAAGCGGAGGCTTCAAACAGCTTCTTGTTGGCCACCAGATCGATGGGGTCAAAATCATCGACGTTGATGGTGCGCAGACGACTCACTTCGGCGCGGCGCAGCAGCTCGGCTTCGCTCTGGGTCAGTACGCCAGCGGCCAGGCCAATGTCGGCCACCTTGTCCAGTGCCATGAAGGGGCGCTTGATGCCATCGCTCTTGCAGACTTTCTCGAACAGCGGCTCGGCGGCCAGCACGTCATCGAGCGCCTGCTCCAGCAGACCGAAGGGGTTGCCCTCTTCGCGAGTCAGGTATTGGCCCTTGGCCAGGCGGCTGCGGGTCTCGCTCGGGGTTTGCAGCAGACGGGCCACTTGCTGGTCCAGCTTGTCGCACGGACGGTTCAGGTCACGACCCAGCGGCAGCACCACGGCGCGCAGGGCAAGGCCAATCCAGCGGTTCGGGAAGTTGCGCAGCAGCTCGTCGATCGCCTCTTGTGCCTTGAACATGGCATCTTGCAGTGCCCAGTGCAGCAGCGGCAGGTCGGCCTGCTGGCGTCCCTCGTCCTGATAGCGCTTGAGGGCGCTGGAGGCCAGATAGAGCTGACTTAATACGTCGCCAAGACGGGCGGAGACCCGCTCCTTGCGTTTGAGCTCGCCACCAAGGGTGCCCATCGCCATGTCTGACAGGAACGCCAGGTTGGCCGAGAGGCGGGAGAGTTGCTGGTAGTAGCCCTTGGTCTGGTCCTTGTACGGTGCAGAGGCAAAGCGAGCGCCAGTCACACCCAGCCAGAAACTGCGCACCAGGTTGCTGATGGCAAAGCCGACGTGGCTGAATACTGCCTTGTCGAAATCTTTCAGCGCCTGCTCCTTGTCGGGATGGCTGGCAGCCAGCATCTCCGGCAGTACATACGGGTGGCAGCGGATAGCGCCCTGACCGTAGATGATCATGCTGCGGGTCAGGATGTTGGCCCCTTCCACCGTAACGGCGATGGGGGCACCCTGATAGCCACGGGCCAGATAGTTATTGGGGCCCATGCAGATGGCCTTGCCGCCGTGGATGTCCATGGCATCGATGATGCACTTCTGGGCACGGTCGGTGAGGTGGTATTTGACGATGGCGGAGATGACCGAGGGCTTCTCGCCAAGGTCGATACCGGTCACGGTCAGGTTGGCTGCGGCGCCCATGATGTAGGCGTTGCCGCCGATGCGGGCCAGCGGCTCTTCAATCCCTTCCATCTTGCCGATGGGCAGCTTGAACTGGCGACGGATGCGGCTATATGCGCCGCTCGCCAAGGCCAGCATCTTGACGCCGCCGGTGCTGTTGGAGGGCAAGGTGATGCCGCGACCGACCGACAGACACTCGACCAGCATGCGCCAGCCCTGACCGGCCATGGCCGGGCCACCGATGATGAAATCGAGCGGGACGAACACATCCTTGCCCTGGGTCGGGCCGTTCTGGAACGGCACGTTGAGCGGGAAGTGGCGACGGCCGATGCCGACACCCTTGATGTCAGTGGGAATGAGGGCGCAGGTGATACCGAGCTCTTCCTCTTCACCCAGCAGGTGCTCGGGGTCACGCAGTTTGAAGGCCAGACCCAGCACGGTAGCAATGGGGGCGAGCGTGATGTAGCGCTTGTTCCAGGTGAGGCGCATACCGAGCACCTCTTTGCCTTCCCACTCGCCCTTGCAGACGATACCGAAGTCGGGGATGGAACCGGCATCAGAACCCGCTTCCGGGCTGGTCAGGGCGAAGCAGGGGATCTCTTTGCCTACCGCCAGGCGGGGCAGGTAGTAATCCTTCTGCTCGTCAGTGCCATAGTGTTGCAGCAGTTCGCCCGGGCCCAGCGAGTTGGGTACGCCAACGGTGGAGGCGAGCACGGCGCTGGCACCGCACAGCTTTTGCAGGACACAGGACTGGGCGTAGGCCGAGAACTCCAGACCGCCATATTTCTTCTTGATGATCATGGCGAAGAACTTGTTGTCCTTCAGGTATTGCCACACCTCGGGGGAGAGATCCGCGCGCTCGTGGGTCACTTCCCAGTCGCTCACCATGCGGCACACTTCCTCGACCGGACCATCCATAAAGGCCTGCTCTTCGGCAGAGAGGGCGCTGACCGGGATGGCGTGCAGCTTTTTCCAGTCCGGGTTGCCCGCGAACAGATCGGCTTCCCACCAGGTGGTGCCCGCTTCAATCGCCTCTTTCTCGGTGCGGGACATCTCCGGCATGATCGATTTGTAGATCTTGAACAGCGGCTTGGTTATTTGATTGCGGCGAAATTCCACCAGATTGAGCGGGATGGCGATCACCGCAAACAGCGCCCATACCAGCAAGGGCACATGACCATAGATGGCGCCAAGCACCAGGGCGGCGCCGGTGACCAGGGTGGAGATGAACAGGGATGCCCGGCGATATGCCAGGGCTCCGATAACCAGGATCACCCCGAGCAGAGTGAGGGTCGTCGTCATTGCTTGCTCCTTGCGTGGTTAGGTTGCCAACGTGGCGTAACTGATCCAGAGGTCTGACCTGTTGGATATGGCCCCTGTTGTAATTCATACGCACAAAGTTATCAAGCTGTTTACATCTTCATTACCTTCTCTCTGTGATCCCCATAACGCTCACGCGCCGCCAGCGCTGTGGCTCGCAGGGGGGCGACTGTGCGATTCGCTTGTGCGAGAATAGCCGGGATCTACACGCACACTAAAAACAGTGGAAGAGACATCATGTACCAAGAATTGATCCGCAATGAACTGACCGAAGCTGCCAGCGTGCTGCAGGCCTTCCTGGCTGATGAGCAGAACCTGAAAAACATCGAAGCGGCCGCCAAACTGCTGGCTGACTCTTTCAAGGAAGAGGGCAAGGTGCTCTCTTGTGGCAACGGTGGTTCCCACTGTGACGCCATGCACTTTGCCGAAGAGCTGACCGGTCGCTATCGCGAGAACCGCCCGGGTTACGCCGGTATCGCCATCTCCGATCCGAGCCACCTCTCCTGCGTCTCCAACGACTTTGGCTATGACTATGTCTTCTCCCGTTACGTAGAAGCGGTCGGCCGCCGTGGCGACGTGCTGCTTGGTATCTCCACCAGCGGCAACTCCGGCAATATCCTGAAAGCCATCGAGGCTGCTCGCGCCAAGGGGATGAAAGTGATCGCCCTGACCGGCAAGGATGGCGGCAAGATGGCAGGTCTGGCGGATGTCGAGATCCGCGTGCCGCACTTTGGCTATGCCGACCGTATTCAGGAAGTGCACATCAAGGTGATCCACATCCTGATCCAGCTGGTCGAAAAAGAGATGGCCAAGTAATCAGGCTGTCACTACCAGACAAGGGCAACGCCGGTAGCATGGTTCGCCATCGGCCGGTTGTTGCCAGTCACAGGGGAAGGGATTGCGCCTTCCCCTGCTGTCTGTCGAACCAGCGTGCTGGTCGAACATGACACAAGCCAAATCATGAAAGGAGTCTGCCGGATATGTGCGAACTGCTCGGCATGAGTGCCAATGTGCCGACCGATATCTGCTTCAGCTTTACCGGGTTGATGCTGCGCGGCGGCAAGACCGGGCCCCACAAGGATGGCTGGGGGATCACCTTTTACGAAGGGAAGGGCTTTCGCACCTTCAAGGATCCCGAGCCCAGCGCCCAATCTCCCATCGCCAGACTGGTACAGGCGCTGCCCATCAAGAGCTGCGCTGTGGTCAGCCACATTCGGCAGGCCAATCGTGGCTGCGTGTCACTGGAAAATACCCACCCCTTTACCCGTGAGCTGTGGGGCCGTTACTGGACCTTCGCCCACAACGGTCAGCTGACCGGTTACAAGAAGCTGCCAACCGGTCGCCACCGTCCGGTAGGGGATACCGACAGCGAACACGCCTTCTGCTGGCTGCTCGACAGGCTGGAGCAAAAATATCCCAAGCGTCCGTCCAACTTTCCCGCCATGTTTCGCTATCTCGCTACCCTGTGTGACGAGCTCAGAGCGTTCGGAGTGTTCAACATGCTGCTCTCGGACGGGGAGTATGTGATGAGCTACTGCAGCAACAACCTGCACTGGCTGACTCGCTGTGCGCCCTTTGGCGAGGCTAGTTTGCTGGATGAGGAGGTGGTGATCGACTTTCAAAGGGAGACCACCCCCAACGATGTGGTGACCCTGATCACCACTCGTCCGCTTACCGGCAATGAGAATTGGGTCAAAATGGCGCCCGGCGAATTCAATCTGTTTCGCATGGGGGAGCGGGTGGCGACCAACCAGGTCGCGCTTGAGCAAGATAAAAAAATACCAGGGTAGATACCTACCCTGGTTCTTCGCAGCAGCCATAAAAGGCAAAAGGGATGAGAGGTGTTGCTGAGCATCATCACTCTGACGGCATTGAGTGTTGATCAATTGTTAATTTGTGGCAATCAAGTTGTTGTCTTGACGGGCGTTTCAGCATCGCTATTTCGATACCGATCACATTTTTTGCCACTTTATTCCCTGAGCCATCCAATCTGGTGCTTCATCACAGCCTGGTCGTGAGCCACGACATCGAAAACTATCTATAGTATGGTCTGTTTGAATACTGTTCAGGAGGAGCCTCGCATGGAGTGGGTGGATCGCAAGGTGTTGCAGCAGCTGGCAGAGGATATCGGTCCGGATATGCTGCCCGTGGTCATCGCAGTCTTTATTGAAGAGGTGGGCGAGCAGCTGAGTCAGCTCAGACCCCTCTATGAACAGGGAGAGTGGGAGGCGCTGGCTCGGGTGGCGCACAGCATGAAATCATCCTGTGGCAGCTATGGCGCCATACCGAGTTATCAGCAGGTGATGGCACTTGAGATGGCCAGCAAGCAGGCCGATGTGGCCGAGGCAGAGCGCCAGTTGCAACTGCTGGAGGCCTCCTTGCCCCAGGTGCTCGCGTTTCTTGCCGATTATCATTAACGGCGCCATGCAGGGATGCCGGGGCGCCGTGACCGTTGCCTAACGCTGGTTGAGCAGTTGCTGGATGATCCGGTCCAGCGCCAGTTTCAGCTTCAACCGATCGTGCCGATGGGGCAGCTCAAGCTCGCCCAGCTCGGCTTCGATCACTCGCCCTTGCCAGTCCCCCGCATCACCCGCGCCTTGTGGGGCCAGGATGGCATCCAGCCGACCCTGACCGACCCGGGACTCCAGCCAGCGACACTGACTCATCAGATCCAGCTGGCTGGCAGGGCCGTTTTCCGCTACCAGATTGCAGACGAAAACCAGCATGGCGCTGCTCTCGTTGATGGCCTGGGCGATCTCGGCCAGCAGCAGTGGCGGCATGATGGAGGTGAGGAAACTGCCCGGCCCCAGAATGATCATGTCCGCCTGCTGCAATGCCAGCACCGCTTCCCGGGTCGCTTGCACCTCCGGCATCAGGCCGAGGGAGAGGGGCGGTGTTGCCAGTTGATCGATGGATACCTCTCCCAGGATCTGGGTGCCACACTCCATATGGGCGCAGAGATCGGTGGGAAATTCAGACATGGGTAGTAATTGTGACTCGATTTTGAGCATGTCACTGATCAGCTTGATAGCATCAAGAGGACGGACACAGAGATTATCGAGCGCCAGCAGCATCAGGTTGCCAAGGTTGTGACCCGCCAGCTCGCCTTTGCCGGCGAAGCGGTATTCGAACAACAGGCTGCCGATACTGGGATCGGTGACCAGCTGGTTCAGGCAGTTGCGCAGATCGCCCCAGGCGATGCACTCCTGACTCTTGCGCAAGCGTCCGGTCGAGCCACCATCATCTGTGGTGGCGACGATGCCGGTGAGCCGTTGACCGAGAAACGAGAGGGACGAAAGCACTCGTCCCATGCCGTGGCCACCACCGATGGCAACGACCCGATCGAAGTCATTGATGTTTTTTTGCCACATATGGGCGTCCTGTCATTGGTCTCAGTTGACCGCTATGTTAGCAAGTGAAGCGAGATAATTGTTTGATAAAGGTATGATTTTTGCTTGAGGCTGCCATTCGATAAAACAAGGAGATGGTGTTGAAATTTCTGACCGTTCACTCCCTCGCCCAGAATTCATCGCTGGCGGCCCAAGATATCTGCGCGCAGCTGCGCCACCATGCCGATCAGGCCCCCTCCCTGCTGTTACTCTATTTTACCCAAGCCCATGAGGGGGCGATACTGCGCGACGCGCTCAAACGCCAGTTCCCGACGACCCGCCTGCTTGGGTGCAGCTCTTGCGGTGGCGTCATGACCGAGATGGGACACCACGCCCGAGACGGATATGGGCTGGCCGTTGCTGCCCTGTACGATGAGAAAGGGGCATTCGGGGTAGCCGGTGCCAGCGGTGACGGGGTGGATGTGCGGCAGTTGCTGCGCCGAGCCATGAGCGACTGTGGTCGGCCGGGCGAGCTGCCCCAGCTGATCCTGTTTCATGCCAGTCCCGGCAAGGAAGAGGGGCTGCTGGCCGGTATCGAGGCCGAACTTGGTGCCTCGGTGCCGGTGGTCGGTGGATCCGCGGCTGATAGTAGCGTCAGCGGTGACTGGCAGCTCTGCTGGGATGAGGCGGTGGCTCAGGATGGCATCGGTCTGGCGGTGCTCTATCCCGATTGCCAGCTCGCTTTTCAGTTTCACTCGGGCTATGTGCCTGCCGAATTCAGCGGCGAGATCACCGCCTGCAACGGGCGGGAGGTACTCACTATCGATCACCAACCTGCCGCCGAGGTCTATGCCCGCTGGTGCGGGCGCGAGCAGCCCTGGCCGGTGGGGGCGATTTTGCGGGAGACCACGCTCACCCCGTTGGCTCGTCAGGTGGGAGCACTGGATGGCATTCCTTACTACAAACTCTCCCATCCCGAAGCGGTGACCGAACAGGGCGGGCTGCGGCTCTTTACCGATGTGGTGCAAGGGGAGCGTCTGCTGTTGATGTACAGCAGTCAGGAAGGGTTGTTGCAGCGCAGCCTCAATGCCATGCGCGTCGAGCCAGGGTATGGGGTCGATGTGGAATTGCAGCCTATCGGCGCGCTCATCATCTTTTGTGCTGGTTGCCGTTTGGCGCTAGGTGATATGTTGTGCCAATTTGTCGAGCAGAGCCAGGCTCGCCTCGGCAAGATCCCTTTTATCACCCCCTTTACCTTCGGCGAGCAGGGGCGGCTGCCCAATGGCGAGCTGGCCCACGGCAACCTGATGGTATCGAGCGTGATTTTCCTGACCCGTTGAGTCGGCAGAACATAACAGAGCAGGCAACAAGATGATTGGCAACAGTGAACTGGAAGCCCTCGGCGACAAATTGCAGACCACACTGGTCGATCTTATACGTTGCCGCGAGCGCGAGGCCAAGTATCGTCACGAGTCCCAGACCCTGCTGGGCGGGGTTGCCACCCTCGCTGATGCCAAGACGTTGGAGCAGGTGCTGGAGAGCCTTATCCAGGTGCTCAAACCCTTTATCGGCTTTGAGCACGCGGATGTGGTGGCCTGGGAAGGGGAGCAGGGAAGTACCCACCTCAGTACCGAGCCAATGCTATCAGCCCGCAGCTGGCGCATGACTCCGGCATTTGCCCGCGCCATTTCGGGTGAAACCCTGGTGATTTACGATCCCGCCCAGCTGCCTGAGCTGGCGCCGCTGGCGAGCGAGCCGGGCTGGGCCAGCGTGATGCTGACCGGGCTACAGGCCCCCGGTTTTACCGCTACCCTCATCTGCCGCCACGCCCGGGCGGGCACCTTCGATCTCACCAGCAAGGCCGCCATGGAGCGTTGCCGTCCGCTCATCGCCCAGGCGCTGGTCAACATCACCTATCGGGCCCGCTTGCAGGAGCAGGTCGCAGTAAAAACCGAAGCGCTGCAGGCCAGCGAACGCCGTTTTCGCAGCTTCGCCGCCATGGCTTCGGACTGGTTCTGGGAGACAGATGCCGAGCATCGCCTCAGTTATGCCTCTGAGCCGGGTTATCTGGATGAGATGACCCCGCAGGCGACCCGGCCGACCCTCTATGACTACGTCTGCAACAAGCAGAGCTGCGATGCCCAGAAATACCTGCAGCTTTTGGCGCTGCGCCAGCCGGTGCGAGGGGTGCGGATGCAGGTTGCGCTGCAACACGGCCCCTGCTGGATGGAAGTGAGCGCCGAGCCCTGCTTTGACAATGATGGCCTGTTTATCGGTTATCGCGGCACTGCCCGGGATATCAGCAACCAGATCCGCCGTGAAGAGGAGCTTGCGCGGGCACGGGATGAGGCCGAAGCGGCCAACCGTGCCAAGTCCCAGTTTTTGGCCATGATGACCCACGAGATCCGTTCGCCCATGAATGCGGTGTTGGGGATGCTCGATCTGGTGCAGCATGCCGAGCTGGCGCCGGAGCAACAGAGCCTGCTGCGCCATGCCACCCACTCGGCCAGATTGCTGCAAACCATCATCGACGACGTGCTCGATTTTTCGAAAATTGAGTCGCAAACCCTGGTGTTTCACTGCGAGACCCTGCAACCCGTCCAGCTTTGCCAATCTCTGGTCGAGCCGCTGCAAGCTCGCGCGACCGCCAAGGGGATTGCGCTGGTTTATCGGGTCGATGAGTCTGTGCCCCGGGAGTTGCAGGGGGATCCGATGCGTCTGTCGCAGGTGATGGGTAATCTGCTGGACAACGCCCTCAAATTTACCGAGCAGGGGCAGGTGACACTGCACCTGGGTTGGCAGGATGAGAAGCTGCTGATCTCGGTCTCCGACACCGGGATCGGGATCGCTGATGCGGATCAGGCACTGCTGTTTGAACCCTTCTCCCAGGTCGACAACTCGGCCACCCGGCGTTTTTCCGGTACCGGCCTCGGTCTTGCCATCAGCAAGCGTCTGGTGACGCTTATGGGGGGAGAGATCCACCTGAAGAGCGAGCTGGGCAAGGGAAGCTGTTTCTGGTTCGAACTGCCTGGCATGGCGTTGCCTTGCCATAGCCAGCCGCAGCGGGAGGAGGGGGCTTCGGCACTGCTGCCACTGGATGTGCTGGTGGTGGAGGACAGCCCGGTAAATCAGCTGGTGGTATCGCTGATGCTGCAAAAACTGGTGGGCAAGGTACGGCTGGCTGCCAATGGTCTGGAGGCGCTGGCGCAGGTGGATGAGCAGCTCCCGGATTTGATCCTGATGGATATGCGGATGCCCCTGATGGACGGACTGGAAGCGACTCGCCGGTTGCGGGAGTTGGGATGCACCATGCCTATCGTCGCCCTGACGGCCAATGCGATGGCGGAGGACAAGGCGTGCTGTCTGGCGCAGGGGATGGATGACTTTCTCGCCAAGCCTATCACCTTGTCACGGCTGAGAGAGTGTTTGCAGCGTCACTTTGGTCAGCGGTTGCCGACGCGCGGATAAAAAAAATGGTCAACTTTGTGGGTTGACCAGTTCTTCAGCAAATACTGAAGAGAGCACGGGATAAATCGGGTTGTATCAATCTATATGAAAAATCTGTGCCAACTTTTTTAGACTCTTTTGTGTTCAATTTTGGCCGTTTAGCGCAGCGGCTCTCTCTTGTTATGGCGTTTTGCGTTCCTACTTACTCGCAAAATGCGAATTTCACATTTTCATTGTTGGAATAATTGCATTTTGCAACGCTGTTTTTGTCATTGTGAAATCAGGCGATGCAGAAATTTACGGGCTGCTTCGCTGTTTTGTTTGGCAATCAGCATCTGCTTTTCATAAATCGGCATCGGCAATATCTCGAGCCAGCGCTGGCAGAGCCAGGCGGCATCTTCAAAACGCTTGTCCGGATAGAGTTCATCAAGCTCCGGATACTGCTCGAACACTTCCCGCAGGCGATTGACCAGCAGCTTGTCGTTGAAATCTGAGTGGGTGCTCGGCCAGTTGGGCAGCATCTCCACCTTGGCCCGACGCAGGCCCATCTCGTCTGTTTCCATCTCGTGGATGCAGAAGCGCTCCAGTCCCAGCACCGTCACACCCAGCAGGCCGTCATTGAGGGTGTAGAAGTCGGTCACCTTGACCCGGGTGCCCACCGGCAGAATGCGGCCGGATTGTCCCGAGGTGGTCGACTCTTCCATCACGATGCCAAAGCCCTGATCGTTGATGAATGACTCCTTGAGCATCTGCAGGTGGCGTGGCTCGAACAGACGCAGAGGAAGCTTGCCGCCCGGCAGTATGTGGGAAGGCAAGGGGAACAGTGCCAAAGGTTGTAGTTTCATGTTCCATCCTCCATTGAGTAGTTGCTGAATATGACAATGCAGCGACTGTGCCAGAGAATGAAAAAAGCCACCGGAGGGTGGCTTTTCGGGCGGTTGAGGGCGCTTAGTTGCGCTGCTCCAGATACATGACAGCCGCTTCCACGCGGCTTTGCGCCTCGAGTTTCTTCAGCAGGCTCTTCACGTGAACCTTGACCGTTCCCTCGGAGATATGGAGTACCGAGGCGACCTGTTTGTTGGAGAGGCCTTTTGCAATTTCGCGCAGGATTTGCATTTCGCGACGCGTTAAGCTTTCCAGCTTCTGCTGCAGGTGATCCAGCTCGTAGATGTTTTCGAGATAGGGGCGCAGCGGTTCGCTCAGGATCTGCTTGCCGGTCATCACGTCGGCCAGCTGGGCAAGCAGCAGATCAGGCTCGGTATCCTTGAGCAGGTAGCCGTCGGCACCGGCCTTGAGCAAAGCCACCACATCCTGACGGGCATCGGAGACGGTGAGGATCACCACCCGGGAGGTGATCTCTTCGGCCCGCAGCGCCTTGAGGGTATCGAGGCCGGAGAGCCCCTTCATGTTGAGGTCGAGCAGGATCAGGTCCGGCTCGGACTCTTTGGCCAGCGCCACGGCATCTGTGCCGTTGGAGGCTTCACCGGTCACCTCCATGTTCTCTTCCAGAGCCAGCAACTGCACAATCCCTTTGCGCATGAGGGGATGGTCATCTACGACCAGAACTGTGTATTTCATCTCGTCCATCAGGCGTCTCTCGCTAGACTGGTGGGAAAGGTCAGATGCACGCAGGTGCCTTGTGGTTGCTGCTCGTTGATGGTCAGCAGACCGTGCAGTTTGCTGGCGCGCTCGTTCATGATGCTCAACCCGTAATGGTTGATCGCCGAGCTGGCGAGTCCGATCCCGACACCGTCATCTGAAATCTGAACCTCAATGTTACCACTGGCGAGGGTCTCACAGCTAACATCAATCACTTGCGCGTTGGCATGTTTGATGGCATTGAGCACTGCCTCACGGATCAGCTGCAAAATGTGGATATGCTGGCCCGCCTCCAGGTCGTTGTCGGCCAGTCCGTAATGGAACCGGATTTCGGCCTGGGTCTGAGGTTGCAGCTGATCGAGCATCACCCGGATTGCTTCCCCAAGATTGGCATCGCCAATGGTGAGACGGAAGGTACCGAGCAGTTCGCGCAACTGGGTATAGGCATTGCTAAGCCCCTCGTCGATCTGCTGCATCGCCTCCTGCGCCTTGTCATGCTGCCCCTTGGCGTAAGAGCGCTTGAGCAGGGTGGACTGGATCTTGAGATAGGAGAGGGCCTGCGCCAGCGAGTCGTGCAGCTCCCGGGCGATCACCGCCCGCTCCTCCATCAGCAGCAGTCGCTGCTGTTGCAGCAGGGTCTGGTCTTTGTGCAGCACCTGAGCCAGCAGCATGGTGAAGTTCTTGATCAACCGCTCATCGATGGGGTGCTGGCTGATGATGTCGAGGCGGCCGAACTCCTGCTCATCCATCTGCAGATAGAAGCTGGCCACCGCATCGAGATCGCCGGGCCAGCCGGTGCGCCCCGAGATATAGACCGGCATGGCATTGTGCTCGAAGCGGGTCAGCCGGATATGGTCGATATGCTGGTGGGCGGCGGCGCGGTCCAGCAGTTTGATGAGGGTACGGGTGCTGAGCGGGGCTGCGTGCAGCTTCTGGGCGGTCGAGTAGAGAAACGAGAGGGTGTCGTTGGCCTGTTGCAGCTTGGCGGTTTTCTCTTCCACCTTGTTTTCCAGCTCCCGATAGAGTTTGCCCAGCTCGTCGGCCATGGTGACGAAGGCGCGCGACAGCTCCCCCAGCTCGTTTTCGCCGTGGGCGGGCAGCTTAAGATCGAAATCCTGCCGCTGGATCTGGCGGGCACAGTAGACCAGCTGGTTGAGGGGGGCGACCACCTGCTGGCGGGTGAAGCGCACCGTGAACCAGGCGATGGTGATGATGGCCAGCAGGCCGAGCCCCTCCGCAAGCGCCAGCATCCGCACCTTGAATTCCACGTGGTACTGCATCTGATTGACGAAATTGTCGATGGCCGCCACAAACTGCTCGGTGTTATCGGTGTACCGTCTGGGGGTGCGATCCTCGATGTGCTGGCGCATCACCTGCCACTGGCCGAGCACCTCGCCATAGGTGCGACGCAGGGAGGCAGGAGTGATCCAGCGCTGGGTCTCCTGCAGCTCTTCGGCGTGCAGGGTCTCTTCAAACTGGGAGAGGCGCCCCAGCACGCTGTCGCCCCGCTCGATTTCGTAGGCCATCCGGTAGGCCTGCATCCGCAGCGAACCGGAGAGATTGATCGCCTTGGCATCGGGTACCGAGTAGAAGAGGGTGACCATGGCGACCAGCGCGATCAGGCTGGCCATGAAGAGGATCAACACCATGGCGCGGCCAATGGCACTGCTGACCGAATGGACCCTGAACCGTTTTCCCATACTGATGCGCACCTCTGAATAGTGATAAGGACCCCGCAAGATGCGTGGGAGTGTACTCCAACTTGTGTTAGCATCGAAAAACTAGATGAACTCCGAGCGGTTTTGCCTAAGTCCTGGTGATAGGGGGAAACCAGCCGTCAGCCGACGTTCGAGCTGTAAGGGTCAGGAAAGAAATGCCCTGGCCTCCCGTATTTGGAAAGGTGTTTATGTTGCCACTTGAAGATGGTTTTTCCCGTCGTTTTTACTATTTGCGTCTGTCAGTGACCGATGTGTGCAATTTCCGCTGCACCTATTGCCTGCCTGACGGCTATCGCCCCCCCGAAGGTCACAAAGCGGGGCGTCAACCCTTTCTCTCGATTGACGAGATCAGCCGCGTGGTCAGCGGTTTTGCCGCCATGGGTACCCGCAAGGTGCGCATCACGGGGGGCGAGCCCTCCCTGCGCCGCGATTTCACCGAGATCGTCAAGGTGATTGCCACCACCCCGGGCATCGAGAAGGTCGCTATGACCACCAACGGCTATCGCCTCAAGGAGCGGGCTCAGGAGTGGTTTGATGCCGGACTCAATGCGCTGAATGTCAGTGTCGACAGTCTCGACCCGCGCCAGTTTCACCAGATCACCGGTGAGAACAAGCTGGCCGAGGTGATGGAGGGGATCGAAGCAGCACTGGCCGCCGGTTTCAAATCGGTGAAGATCAATGCGGTGCTGCTCAAGGGGCTCAACGACTATCAGCTCGATGCCTTTCTGGGCTGGATCAGGCACAAGCCCATCGAGCTGCGCTTTATCGAGCTGATGCAGACCGGCGAGATGGATACCCTGTTTCGTGACCACCATGTCAGCGGGGAGCAGATCAAACAGCGCTTGCTGGAGAGTGGCTGGGTGCAGCAGTTGCGGGGCACGGATGACGGTCCGGCGCAGGTCTTTATGCACCCTGATTCGCAAGGTGGGGTGGGGCTCATCATGCCCTACAGCAAGGATTTCTGTGCCGGTTGCAACCGGCTGCGGGTCTCCTCGCTGGGGAAGCTGCATCTTTGCCTGTTTGGCGACAACGGCATTGACCTGCGGGATCTGCTCGGCGCAGATGGGCAATCTGATGAGCTGCAACAGCGCATTCGCGCGGCACTGGCGGGCAAGAGTGCCACCCATCGTCTCCATGAGGGCAATGCCGGCATCACCCCTCATCTCGCCTCGATCGGCGGATAACCGCAAAAAATCGCCAACGATTAAATAGCAATCCTCACATGGAGGTATTTTAACCGATACCTCCATTTTTATTGCGCTGCAAGGCTTTGATCTGGCGCAAGAATCCCCCCTGTTTATCTCCCTGGTGGTATATCCCTTACCTTGTCAGGGCCGCAATATACACCCACTCTTATAATTGGTATCAAGAATGCCAATCATGGACTCGCACTGTCCCCCTTTTTCACCAGAACAGGAGTCAACATGCCGGATGAGATCGATCTTGCCCGCCGCGGCCTGTTCCGGGGGCGGCTGAGAACCGCCGAACCGCCGGTGCAGTTGCCCTGGTCAGTCAACTGGTCGGCATTTGTCGCCGACTGTACCCGCTGCGGGGACTGTCTGGCGGCCTGTCCGGAGCAGATCCTGGTGAATGGCGAGGGTGGTTTTCCGGTGGTCGATTTCCAGCGTGGCGAATGCACCTTCTGCACCGAGTGCGCCACGGTCTGCAAGGCGCCTGTATTTCGCCCGACCAGCGAGTCCCCCTGGCACTACAAGGCCCATATCGAAGCCAACTGTCTGGCCAATGGTCAGGTGTTCTGCCAGCGCTGTCAGGACAGCTGTGAGCCCAATGCCATTCGTTTTATTCCGGTGCTGGGGCGTGTGCCTACCCCGACGGTCGAGCCGGATCGCTGTAATGGCTGCGGCGCCTGTGTGCAGGATTGTCCGGTTGGCAGCATCAAGGTCGATGGGCGAGCCGCCCCATCCGGTGTTACGAGCCAGTCCACCCTCAAGCAGGAGTCAGAATGAGTCAGAAGCCGTGTGACACAGAAGCCACAATGGATCAGGAGTTCCATGTATCGAGTCTGGTGGTGCTGACCCAGCCCCCCTTGCGCCATCAGCTCGCCGAGCAGATTGGCGCCCTTGAAGGGGCCGAGATCCACGCCGTCAGTGACGAGGGTAAGCTGGTCGTGACCCTGGAAGGTCCGAGCCAGCGGCCGATCATGGCGGCCATTGATGCGATACAGGCGATGCCGGGTGTGCTCTCTGCCGCCCTGATTTACCACCAGTTCGATGAACTGGGCGGTCACTGAAAAGAGTGATGGGATGCCGGGCGTGCCCTCTGCCGCTGATGGCTGGCTCCCGTTCGACAGATTCGACAACTATTACGCGATAAGCAATGTGAGGATATGCCATGAAGCTGAGTCGACGCGACTTTATGAAGGCCAACGCGGTGGCAGCTGCCGCTGCCGTGGCCGGTGTCAGTGCCCCCACGCTGGCAGCCAATCTCATCACCAGTACCGACAAGACTGCCATCCATTGGGATAAGGCTCCCTGCCGCTTCTGCGGTACCGGCTGCTCCGTGCTGGTGGGCTCTCAGGATGGTCGGGTCGTGGCGACTCAGGGCGACCCCGATGCGCCGGTCAACCGTGGCCTCAACTGCATCAAGGGCTACTTCCTCTCCAAGATCATGTACGGCCAGGATCGCCTGACCCAGCCGATGCTGCGGATGAAGAACGGCCAGTTCGACAAGGATGGCGACTTCGCCCCCATCAGCTGGGATCAGGCGTTCGACATCATGGCCGAGAAGTTCAAGGCGACCCTGAAAGAGAAGGGGCCGACCGCCGTCGGCATGTTCGGCTCCGGCCAGTGGACCGTCTGGGAAGGCTATGCTGCCGCCAAGCTGATGAAGGCCGGTTTCCGCTCCAACAACATTGACCCCAATGCCCGTCACTGCATGGCCTCTGCGGTCGTTGGCTTCATGCGTACCTTCGGTATGGATGAGCCGATGGGCTGTTACGACGATATCGAGCAGGCCGATGCGTTCGTGCTGTGGGGCTCTAACATGGCCGAGATGCACCCCATCCTCTGGTCGCGGATGTCCGATCGCCGTCTCTCCAACCCGGATGTGCAGGTGCACGTGCTCTCGACCTTCGAGCACCGCAGCTTCGAGCTGGCGGACAACGGCATGGTGTTCACCCCGCAGACCGATCTGGCGATCCTCAACTATGTCGCCAACTACATCATCCAGAACGACAAGGTGAACTGGGACTTCGTCAACAAGCACACCGTGTTCAAGAAGGGGGTCACCGACATCGGTTACGGCCTGCGCCCGACCGATCCGCTGCAGCAGAAAGCGAAGAACCCGGACAGCGGCGATGCCACACCGATGACCTTCGAGGAGTTTGCCAAGTTTGTGGCCGACTACGATGTGGAGTCTGTCTCCAAGCTCTCCGGCGTCTCCAAAGAGAAGCTGGAAAAGCTGGCCAAGCTCTATGCCGATCCGAGCAAGAAGGTGGTCTCTTACTGGACCATGGGGTTCAACCAGCATACCCGCGGTGTCTGGGCCAACAACCTCTGCTACAACATCCACCTGCTCACCGGCAAGATCTCCGAGCCGGGTAATGGTCCTTTCTCACTGACCGGCCAGCCCTCTGCCTGTGGCACCGCGCGTGAAGTGGGTACCTTTGCCCACCGTCTGCCTGCCGACATGGTGGTGACCGAGTCCAAGCACCGCGCCATTGCCGAGAAGATCTGGAAACTGCCGGAAGGGACCATTCCCGACAAGGTGGGTTTCCACGCCGTGCTGCAGGATCGCATGCTCAAAGATGGCAAGCTCAACGCCTACTGGGTGATGTGCAACAACAACATGCAGGCCGGCCCCAACATGAATACCGATCGCCTGCCTGGCTATCGCGATCCGCGCAACTTCATCGTGGTCTCCGACCCGTACCCGACCGTCACTGCCCAGGCTGCTGACCTCATTCTGCCGACAGCCATGTGGGTGGAGAAAGAGGGGGCCTACGGCAACGCCGAGCGCCGCACCCAGTTCTGGCACCAGCAGGTGAAAGCGCCGGAAGGGGCCAAGTCCGACTTGTGGCAGCTGATGGAGTTCTCCAAGCGCTTCAAGGTTGAGGAAGTGTGGCCGGCTGAGCTGATTGCCAAGATGCCGGAAGTGAAGGGCAAAACCCTGTTCGATGTGCTCTATGCCAACGGTCAGGTCAACCAGTTCCCGAAAGAGCAGAGCAAGGGGATGCTGAACGACGAAGCCGAACACTTCGGGTTCTACGTCCAGAAGGGCTTGTTCGAGGAGTACGCCACCTTCGGTCGCGGTCACGGCCACGATCTGGCGCCGTTCGATCAGTACCACGAAGCCCGTGGTCTGCGCTGGCCTGTGGTAGATGGCAAAGAGACCCTGTGGCGCTATCGCGAAGGGTTTGACCCCTATGTGAAAGCGGGCGAGGGGGTGCGTTTTTATGGCAAGCCCGATGGCAAGGCGGTCATCTTCGCCCTGCCGTTCGAGCCCGCTGCCGAGTCGCCGGATAAAGAGTACGATCTGTGGCTCTCCACCGGCCGCGTGCTGGAGCACTGGCACACCGGCACCATGACCCGTCGGGTGCCCGAGCTCTATCGCGCCTTCCCGGATGCGGTGCTCTTCATGCACCCGGATGATGCCAAGGCTCGCGGCGTGCGTCGTGGTGAAGAGGTGATCGTCTCCTCCCGCCGTGGCGAGGTGAAGACCCGGGTCGAGACCCGTGGTCGCAACCGTCCGCCGAAAGGACTGGTCTTCATGCCCTTCTTTGATGCGAGCCAGCTGGTCAACAAGCTGACCCTGGACGCCACCGATCCGCTCTCGAAAGAGACCGATTACAAGAAGTGCGCCGTCAAGGTGATGAAGGCTTAAGGCGGGGGAGTACGAGATGAGTCGTAGTCGTCGCCAGTTTCTGGCCGACATGGCCAAGGGGGCCTGCGGTGTGGGCCTGCTTGGCGTGGGGCTCGGCGGCATGGCACGCCAGCAGGCACAAGCTGTGCCTGCCCAGGCGCTGCGCCCGCCTGCCGCCCTCGATGAAGCAGAGTTTCTCGGCGCCTGCGTGCGTTGCGGGCTCTGCGTCGAGGCCTGCCCCTACGACACCCTCAAGCTCGCCCGGCTGTTTGACCCTGTGACCACCGGCACCCCCTATTTCAAGGCGCGTGCCGTGCCCTGCGAGATGTGTGATGACATCCCTTGTGTGGTGGCCTGTCCGAGCGGGGCGCTGGATCAGCAGATGACCGACATCGATCAGGCCCGGATGGGGGTGGCAGTGCTCATCGATCACGAGACCTGCCTCAACTATCTGGGGCTGCGCTGCGATGTCTGTTATCGGGTCTGCCCGCTGATTGACAAGGCGATCACTCTGGAGCTGCAGCATAACCAGCGTACCGGCAAACACGCCATGTTCCTGCCCACGGTACACAGCGATGTCTGTACCGGCTGTGGCAAGTGCGAGCATGCCTGCGTGCTGGAGGAAGCGGCCATCAAGGTGGTGCCACGCCAGCTCGCCAAAGGTGAGCTGGGTCATCACTACCGGCTCGGCTGGGAAGAGAAGGCCAAGGCGGGGAACAAGTCGCTCATCGGCGACAGACTCACCCTGCCCACCCGCAAACCGGAGGGGTTATGAGTCGTTATCCGGGGGAAGAGGCTAGCATCAAGCTGGGGTGGTGGCGTTCCCACCGCTTCCTGCTGCTGCGTCGGCTGAGTCAGTTCAGCGTGCTCGGGCTGTTTTTGCTGGGGCCGCTGGCGGGCATCTGGATCCTCAAGGGCAACCTCTCCAGCTCGCTGTTGCTGGAGACGGTGCCGCTGACCGATCCCCTCACGCTGTTGCAGTCGCTGGCGGCGGGTCACTGGCCCATCACCACTCTCTGGCTGGGGGCTGCCATTGTGCTGGCCGGTTACTGGCTGGTCGGGGGGAGGGTGTTCTGCTCCTGGGTCTGTCCGGTCAACCTCATCACGGATGCTGCAGCCTGGCTCAGGGTGCGCCTTGGCCTCAAGGGCAATGGCCAGTTCAGCCGTGCGACCCGCTACTGGCTGTTGGCCATGGTGCTGGTGGTGCCTGCTGTGGTCGGCGTGATGGTGTGGGAGCTGGTCAATCCGGTGTCACTCGCCATGCGCGGCCTGCTGTTTGGCATGGGGGCTGGCTGGGCCCTGCTTGCAGCGCTATTCCTGTTCGATCTCTTCGTGGTTGAGCGGGGTTGGTGCGGTCATCTCTGTCCGGTGGGGGCCTTCTATGCCCTGGTCAACCGGGTCGGATTTATCAAGATTTCTGCCAAGGGGCGCGAGCGGTGCAACAACTGCATGGATTGTTATGCGGTCTGCCCGGAGCGTCCCATCCTGCGCGGGCCTGTTCATGGTGCCAAGCGCGGTCATGGGCCCTTGATTGCGGCTCAGGAGTGTACCAACTGTGGCCGCTGCATCGATGTCTGCGCGGAACAAGTTTTTGAAATCACTGTAGGTTTTGCCGTCAAGGCAGAAAAAACGTCGGAGAACAAATAATGAAAAAGCTGATTGGAGCAATGCTGGCCTGCCTGATGGCGGGATCCTTGATGGCAGCGGCCCCCGAGATCACCAACAGTACCGGTGGCCTCAAGTCCGAGCGTGGCGCCACCGATCTGGTGACCGATGCCACCGCCGCGCCCCTGAAAAACTTCCGCAAGGATGGCGCGCCCTACGATCGCCAGTACATGCATCAGCCGCCGCTGATCCCCCATGACATTCGCAACTACGAGGTGGACACCAAGGTCAACAAGTGCCTGGCTTGCCACAGCTTCAAGAATGCCAGCGCCATGAAGGCCCCCAAGATCAGTCCGACTCACTTCGAGACCCGCGACGGCCTGACCCTGGGTGAAGTGTCGCCGCGTCGCTACTTCTGCCTGCAGTGCCATGTACCGCAAGCGGATGCCAAGCCGCTGGTGGAAAATACCTTTAAACCGGTTGAAGCGCTGAACTGAGGAATCCATAGATGAAATTACCCGGCTTTATCCAGCGTCTGTGGACCACCTTCAAGTCACCATCGAAGGCGGCTCTCTGGGTCATCCTGCTGATGGGCTTCTTCGGTGGCGTGATTTTCTGGGGTGGCTTCAACACCGCCATGGAAGCATCCAACACCGAGGCCTTCTGCACCAGCTGTCACGAGATGAAGGACAACGTGTTCGAGGAGTACCGCGACACCATCCACTACGCCAACCGCTCCGGCGTGCGGGCCAGCTGCCCGGATTGCCACGTACCGCACGAGTGGACCTACAAGATCATCCGCAAGGTGCAGGCCTCCAAGGAGCTGTGGGGCATGATCACCGGCAAGGTGGATACCCGTGAGAAGTTCGAGTCGCACCGGCGCGAGATGGCGGAGCGAGAGTGGCAGCGGATGAAAGAGACCGATTCGCGCGAGTGCCGCAACTGCCACAACTTCGAGTATATGGACTTCTCCCTGCAGGGGCAGCGTGCCGCCAAGATGCACTCTACCAATCTGGCCAGTGGTGAAAGTACCTGCATCGACTGTCACAAGGGGATAGCTCACCAGCTGCCCGACATGACTGGGGTGAAAGGGTTCTGATCCTGCGACGACAGGCCGGGTTTGCCCGGCCTGCGTTTTGTTCATATATGGGACAAGCATCAGATTTGTGTGTCTTTTAAATCCCATATCTCGTGAAACCTTTGATAGAATCAGCCCGCCGTCACACGCTTGAGCAAGTTGGTCACCCCTGTCTGCGTCCGTTTTTGCGCCCTGACAGCTGGCCTCTCATACCCCTTCTCTTCCTGCCTCGTTGACGGCCCATAGCCACAAGGAGCTGCCCGATGGGACAGAAACATAACGCATTTATTCCCCTCAAGATCGCCGTGCTGACGGTTTCCGACAGCCGCACTGCCGCCGATGACAGCTCGGGCGACTATCTTGTCTCGGCCCTTACCGACGCAGGCCATCAGCTGGCCGATCGGGCGCTCTGCCCCGACAACCTGTTTCGCATTCGCGCCCAGGTGAGCGAGTGGATCGCCGATGAGGGAGTGCAGGTGGTACTGATTAACGGCGGTACCGGCTTCAATGAACAGAACCGGGTACCGGAAGCGGTCGGTGTGCTGTTCGAGCGCACCGTACAGGGTTTTGGCGAGATGTTCCGTCAGCTCTCTTTTGCCGAGATTAAAGGCTCCGCCATGCAGAGCCGTGCGCTGGCGGGGCTCGCCAATCGCACCCTGATCTGCTGTCTGCCGGGCTCCACCGGCGCATGTCAGCTGGGTTGGGAACAACTGATCCGCGATCAGCTCGATGCCCGCACCAAGCCGTGCAACTTTGTCTCCCACCTCTGAGAGCAAACGATGAACCAGACCGATCCCAAGCAGACCCAGCCCAACCTGACGCATCTGAACCAGAGCGGCGAAGCCCATATGGTGGATGTGACCGACAAGCAGGTGACCGAGCGCGAAGCCCGCGCCGAGGCGTTTGTTGTCATGGCCCCCGAGACGCTGGCGCTGATCCTGAGCGGCCAGCACCACAAGGGTGACGTGTTCGCCACCGCCCGCATCGCCGGCATCATGGCCGCCAAGAAGACCTCCGATCTTATCCCACTCTGCCATCCGCTGGCCTTGACCAAAGTCGAGGTGGAGATAGTGCCGCTGCCCGAGCAGCAAAAGGTGCATATCCGCACCCTCTGCAAGCTCTCCGGCAAGACTGGTGTCGAGATGGAAGCGCTGACCGCCGCGTCGGTGGCGGCGCTGACCATCTACGACATGTGTAAGGCGGTACAAAAGGACATGGTGATCGAACAGGTGCGGCTGGTAGAGAAAAAGGGCGGCAAGTCCGGCCATTTTCAGCTGGGGTCAAATAGCGGGGAGCAAGCATGATCAAGGTACTGTTTTTTGCGCAAGTAAGAGAGCTGGTGGCCTGCGATGAGCTGAGCCTGCCGTGCGACTACGCCACTGCCGAACAACTGCGCTCGGCGCTCTGTGAACGCGGCGACAAGTGGGCGCTGGCGCTGGAAGCTGACAAGCTCTTGGTCGCGGTCAACCAGACCCTGGTGCCCCTCGACACGCCTATCAATGATGGCGATGAGGTGGCCTTCTTCCCGCCGGTGACCGGAGGTTAAGGATGAGCGAGATAATGACCGTGGATCGCACCACTGAGCTGTGCGGTGGTGACGAAGTGGCCTTCTTCACTTTCTCTCCAGTAACGACCGGAGGCTGAGCCATGAACGACGTAGCCATTACAGACCGCATTCTGGTGCAGCGGGCCGATTTCTCGCTGGCGGACGAATATGCCCGCCTCGCCACCCGCCCCGACAGTGGCGCTATCGTCACTTTTGTTGGCAAGGTTCGCGACTTCAATCAGGGGGAGGAGGTGAAGGGGCTTGCCCTCGAGCACTACCCCGGCATGACCGAGAAGGCGCTGGCCGATATCGTGCAGGAGGCCCGTCGCCGCTGGCCGCTGCAGGAGTGTATCCTCATTCATCGTATCGGCGAGCTGTGGCTTGGCGATCAGATCGTGCTGGTGGCGGTGAGCAGTGCCCACCGCGACGCAGCCTTTGATGCCTGTCACTTCATCATGGATTTCTTGAAAACCCGGGCACCGTTTTGGAAAAAAGAGCTGACTGCCGAGGGTGTGCAACGCTGGGTCGAGGCCAAGGAGAGCGACAACGCCGCCGCTGCCCGCTGGCAAGCCTGACCTGTTCATCACGAGGGGCGCAGGTTCAACGGGAACCACGGCCCCGCCAAGGGGCGCGGATGTGCGGGCCCCATCAGGAGAAAGGGAATGAAACCGCTGTTATCTGTTGTCATCGCCGGCGTCTGCGCCGCCACCTTGCATACCGGTGCCGTGCAGGCTGATGAAGTGAAGGTGGCTGTGGCTGCCAACTTCAAGGGAACCATAGAGCGTATCGGCAAGGAGTTCACCGCCAAGACCGGCCACACCCTGGCCATCTCGTCTGCCGCCACTGGAGTGCTCTACACCCAGATCAGTCACGGCGCACCGTTCGATCTCTTCCTCTCCGCCGATGCGGTGACCCCCGAGAAGCTGGAAAAAGAGGGCAAGGGGAGCGATCGCTTCACCTACGCCATCGGCCAGCTGGGGCTGTGGAAGAAGGGGGGGCCGGCCCCTGACGAGGCGACCCTGCGCAGCTGGAAAGGCAACCTCGCCATCGCCAATGCCCGTACCGCCCCCTATGGTGCTGCCGCCATGGCGACCCTCACCCATCTCAAAATCGATCCCAAGCAGTACCGGTTGCTGACCGGCGCCAACATTGGCCAGACCTGGCAATTTGTCGACACCGGCAATGCCGAGCTGGGCTTTGTCGCCTGGGCCAATCTGGTGGAAGCGGGCAAGACCGCCGAAGCCTGGGCAGTGCCTGCCGACTTCTATCCGCCCATCGAACAGCAGGGGCTGGTATTGAAGAAAGGCGCCGCGGTCGAGGCGCTGGTCGCCTGGCTCAAGGGGCCGGGTCAGGCGCAGATCAAGGCGGCGGGTTATGCCTTGCCCCAATAAGGGGATGGGCCTTATGCGATACCCTGAGTGGTCGGCCTTCGGGTCGGCCACTCTTTGCAATAAGGATGGATACCATGCCGTTGGGGGCATTTATCAACCGGGAGGTCGGCAATGAGTGAAGGGGATCTGCTGGCGGTCTGGCTCACAATGAAGCTTGCGGCCTGCACCACAGCGATTTTGCTGTTGCTGGCACCGCCGCTGGCCTGGTGGCTGTCGCGCAGTCAGAACCGGCTGCGGCCGCTGGTGGAGGCGCTGGTGGCGCTGCCGCTGGTGCTGCCCCCCACTGTGCTGGGTTTTTATCTGCTGCTCGCCTTCTCCCCCGAATATGGCTTCGGCGCCTGGTGGCGCGACACTTTTGGTGCCCCCCTTGCCTTCAGCTTTCCCGGCCTGCTGTTTGCCTCCATCCTCTATTCGCTGCCGTTTGTGGTGCAGCCGCTCACCTCCGCCTTCGTCAACATGGGCAACAAGGAATTGGAGGCCGCCGCTACCCTGGGGCTAGGCCCGCTGGAACGCTTCTTCCACATCATCTTGCCGATGACCCTGCCCAGCTTCGTGATGGCGGCGGCCCTCGGCTTTGCCCACACCCTGGGGGAGTTTGGCGTAGTGCTGATGATTGGCGGCAATATCCCGGGTGAGACCCAGGTACTCTCCATCGCCCTGTTTGATCATGTGGAGGCGATGGATTACCAGAACGCCCATATTTTGGCGGGCGGTTTGATGGCCTTCTCGCTGGTGATGCTGGTGCTGGTCTATGGTGTGCTGCAGCGTAGACAGCGGAGAGTGTTTGGATGAACCAGCCCGCCACTATGCCGCCAGTGAACGAGCCGCACCGCCATGCCCTGAACCTCTATGTTCGGCGCGAGTTTGGCTCCTTTACCCTCGATTGCGCACTGACCCTCGAGCTGGGGGGGATCCTCGGCCTGTTCGGCCCCTCCGGCTGCGGCAAGAGCACACTGCTGCGCATCATCGTCGGACTCGATCGCCGAAGTGGGGATCGCTTGCGGTGGCGCGATCGGGAGTATGCTCAACTTCTGCCCGAAGCGCGCCGGATCGGATTGGTGTTTCAGGACTCGCGCCTCTTCCCCCATCTGACGGTGCTCGGCAATCTGCAACTGGCGGCCCGCAAGGGGCGAGGGCGCTGGCAGCCCGAAGCGCTGGCGGCGCGACTCGGTTTTGCCGATCTGCTGGGGCAGCCTGCCCATACGCTTTCTGGCGGTCAACGCCAGCGGGTAGCGCTGGGGCGGGCGCTGCTGGCCGAGCCTGATCTGCTGCTGCTCGATGAGCCTTTCTCGGCGCTCGATCGGCGCAGCCGCATCCATCAGGCCCATGTGCTCAAGGGGTTGCAGCAGGAGAGCGGCATCCCGATGATCTTCGTCAGCCACGCTATGGAGGAGGTGAGTTTGCTCTGCGATCAGCTGGTGCTGCTGGAAGGTGGCAGGGTAGAGGCGCAAGGCAGGCCGAGGGAGATTTTCGCCCGCACCGATCTCTCGCTCGCCAGTCGCGACGATGCCGGGGTGATGCTGGCGGCGACCCTCTCTCACTACGATGAAGAGGAGCAGATGGCGACCCTGCAGCTTGGTGAGCAGCAACTGCGGGTCACCATGACCCATGTGCCGGACGAGAGCGGCCCCTTGCAGATCAAGGTGGCCGGGCGCGATGTGGTGATCGCCACCGCCCCCATCGAGCACTCCAGCCTTTCCAACTGTCTCGTCACCCGTCTGCTGGCGGTGCGCGAGGTGCGCCCCGGCCAGACCCTGTTGCAGTTGGCGCTGGGTGAGCAGATACTGCTGGCCCGGATCACCAGCCGCTCCGCCAGGCGGCTGGCGCTGGTGCCGGAGCAGCAGATCTACGCTTACATCAAGGCGGTGAGTCTGGTCAGCGAAGGCTGATTGGGCGCCGTGCTGATAACGTGGCAGGATGGCCACGGGCCATATAACAACGAGAGATGGTTCAGGTGATGAGTCGAGAGGCAATACACTGATGCGCCGCAATCAGGTGATGAAATTCAACGGTCTTGCCCTGCGCAGTGCGGGGGAGGGCCCCTTACTGTTGCTGCTGCACGGGCTGGGCTCCTCCAGCCTCGACTGGCAGGCGCAGATCGAACGGTTTTCCGAACAGTACCGGGTGGTGGCGCTGGACTTGCGCGGCCACGGCCAGAGCATGCAGGAGGGGCCGTTCGATGTGGCGACCCTGGCAGCCGATGTGGTGAACTGGCTCGATGCACAGCAAGAACCCGCCTGGGTGGTGGGATTGTCGCTCGGGGCCATGGTGGCGCTGGAGCTGGCGCTGCAACTGCCCCACAAGGTGCAGGGGCTGGTGCTGGTCAACGGTTTTAGCGAGTTTCTGCTGGAAACACCCAAAGAGCAGGAGCGTTACGCCCAGCGCCTCAAATGGCTGCGCTGGTTTGGCATGCGCCCGCTCGCCTGGTGGCTGGGACGCGAGCTCTTCCCGGGCCCGGATCTGGCGCAGGTGCGCCATACCTTCCGGCTGCGTTTCGTGCGCAATAAAAAGAAAACCTACAAGGCGCTGCTGGAGGCGCTACCGGGCTGGTCGGTACGTGCCCGGCTCGGCGCTATCTGGCAGCCGGTGGCCATCATCTCCACCAGTCACGACTACCTGCCGCTGGCCAAACGGGTAGAGCAGTTTGCCGCCTTGCCCAACGCAACCATCCACACCCCCAACGGCCACCACGCCTGGCCCGCGGAAGACCCCTCGGGCTTTAATCACCTGTTGCAACGGATCCTCACGACCCATTAAAGAAGGGGTTGTTAGGTGCAGGTACCAAAAAGCCGAACCACAGGGTTCGGCTTTTTTGATCCCGCTTGCGTCAAGGATGGGAGCAGACGGGGCAGTCGGGGCGCTTGGGCAGCTTCATCTCGCGGAAGGTGCCGCTCAGGCCGTCGATCATCAGCAGGCGGCCGTTGTAGTTCTTGCCCATGCCGGCCAGTAGCTTGATCGCTTCGAGTGCTTGCAGGCTACCCACCAATCCCACCACGGGGGCGAGCACACCTGCCTCGACGCAGGTGAGGGCCTGCTCGCCAAACAGGGCGCTGAGGCAGGCGTAGCAGGGCTCATCCTGCTGCCAGGTGAAGCTGCAGAGCTGACCCTCCAGCCGGATGGCGGCGCCACTGATCAGCGGCACCTTGTGCAGGCGTGCCTTTTGATTCAGCAGGTTGCGAATAGCCAGGTTGTCGGTGCAATCGAGCACCAGCTGATGCCGTGGCAGCAGGGTATCGAGCAGCGCCTCATCGGCCACGGCAGCGTGGGTCTCCACGTTGAGCCAGGGATTGAGGGCACGCAGCGACTGCGCTGCTGAGTCCACCTTGTAGTGACCGATGCGCTCATCGTTGTGTAACACCTGACGCTGCAGGTTGGAGAGCTCCACCTTGTCGAAATCGACCAGAGTGAGCTGGCCAACCCCGGCCACCGCCAGATACTGGCTGGCGGCGCAGCCAAGGCCACCGGCGCCGATCACCAGCACCCTGGCTTGCTTGAGCGCCTCCTGTCCCTCGAAGTCGAAGGATTTGAGGATGATCTGGCGGTTGTAGCGCAGCAGTTCGGCGTCGCTCAGGATCTCGCTCACAGCAGCAATCCCCCGAATGGCTCCACGGTCACCGTCTCGCCCGCGGCGACGCGGCCCCGTTCCCGTTCAAGAACGATGTAGCAGTTGGCTCGCGACAGGGAACTGAACACGGCGGAGTCCTGCGAGCCGGTGCTGCGCACCTCGAGGCCGTTCGGTCCCTGACTCATGATGCCGCGCTGGAAGTCGAGTCGGCCCGGGCTCTTTTTGAGTGGCTCGGCCGCAATGGCCTGTAGCTGGAGCGGGCGCTCGAAGTGCTGACCTGCCAGCTTGGCCAGCGCCGGTTGCACCAGCTGATCGAAGGTGACCATGGCGGAGACGGGGTTGCCCGGCAGGCCGAAGAACCAGGCGCGGGGCAGACGGCCAAAAGCAAACGGCTTGCCCGGCTTGATGGCCAGCTTCCAGAAGCCAATCTCGCCTAGCTCGTCCAGCAGTTGTTTGGTGAAGTCCGCTTCCCCCACCGAGACGCCGCCGGTGGTGATGAGTACATCGGCCTCTTCGTCGGCGCGGATAAAGGCAGCGCGCAGTTGGGCGGGCTCGTCCGGGATGATACCAAGGTCGAGACAGTCGCAGCCCAGCCGCGCCAGCATGGCCCGCACGCCGTAGCGGTTGGAGTCGTAGATGTCGCCGTGGGCCAGCGGGGTGCCAACCGGCTTGAGCTCATCGCCAGTGCTGAAGATGGCCACTTTCAGCGGTCGGCGTACCGGCACGGTCGCGATGCCGAGGGAGGCCAGCAGCGGCATCTCGCGCGGGGTAAGGCGGGTGCCGGCTTGCAACACACAAGCACCCTTGCCGATATCGCTGCCGGCGCGGCGGATATTCTGGCCCGGTTCGGGTTGCGCCAGAAAAGTGATCCGATCGCCATCGGCCTGCGTTTCTTCCTGCATCACCACCGCATCGGTGCCTGCGGGAACCGGGGCGCCGGTCATGATCCGCACGCAGTGGCCGGCGGGCCACTCGCCCTGATAGGGCTGACCGGCAAACGCTTTGCCCGCCATGATGAGCGGGGTGCCGCTGGCGAGATCCGAAAGGCGCACTGCGTAACCGTCCATGGCAGAGTTGTCGAAGGGGGGCACGGCGAGGGGAGAGGCGATGTCGCTGGCAAGAACCCGGCCAAGGGCATCTGGCAGGGGCAGCTGCTCGCTGTCGCAGCAGCAGGCGAGTTGTTCCAGCATCCCTTGCCGGGCATCGCTTAAGGGGAGTAGTCCGCTGGTATCAAATCCCATCGTCATGACCTCTTTCTATGATTGAAGGCGGGATTATCACAAAAATCCCCGGGGATGGGCAGGTTATCTCAAGGGAATCTCGGGGTAATCGGCGCCAAAACGGGGTGAGATGGCCATAAAGTATGAGGTGACGCACAAGTTGACTTGAATCTTGGCGGCAATGGCCGTTTACTATGCCGCCATAACAGATGGCCGTTACATCCCGTGTGGCGACCATTACAGCGATACCGTCGGCCCTGTACGCCGCCATAACATAAGGGGTTGCTCGATGAGCTGCCCTCACAGTCCCTGAGCGTGGGAGAGAAGATAATGACAACCTTAAGTCCGGAAGCCTTGCTGGTCAGGGCTGCCCTCGAAGCCCAGGGACTGGAAACCCCCCTGGTCATCAACGAGCTGAACAGCCAGCAGAAGCGGGAGAAGATCGAAGGCCATATGCGCTCCATCATGGAGACGCTGGGGCTGGATCTGACCGATGACAGTCTGGCCGAGACGCCGCATCGCATCGCCAAGATGTACGTCAATGAGATCTTCTCCGGCCTCGATTATTCCACCTTCCCCAAGGTGACAGTGATCGAGAACAAGATGCAGGTGGACGAGATGATCATGGTGCGGGACATCAGCCTCACCAGCACCTGCGAGCACCACTTCGTCACCATCGACGGCATGGCTCATGTGGCCTATATCCCTCGAGGCAAGGTGATTGGCCTGTCGAAGATCAACCGCATCGTGCAGTTCTTTGCCCGCCGTCCCCAGGTGCAGGAGCGGCTCACCCAGCAGATCCTGCTGGCGCTGCAGACCCTGCTCGGCACCAAGGATGTGGCCATCAGCATCAAGGCGACCCACTACTGTGTCAAGGCGCGCGGGGTGATGGATTCGACTTCTTACACCACCACCACCTCCCTCGGTGGGGTGTTCAAGACCCAACCCGATACCCGGGCCGAATTTCTGGGCGGCCTGCGCGGATAAGATGGCGGTTATTTTGTAACCGCCTTGCTGAATAAACGAGACGCCAGCAGCCATTGCTGGCGTTTTTCATTGGTTCCGGATCAGAGTGGTGGCCTGCAACGGCTTGGCCCGTGCGGCTTGCCTTATGCAAACGTTATGTATTTTTTCGATTTATTCATCTGAGCAGTATATTTAATCGAGCACGATAAATCCCTCGTTTTCACCTTACAAAAAGTAACCGGACAGACTCTTTCCGAACCATCACAATCCGGTTACTCTAGCGCCCCCTCACGGCTCTCGCTGCCGCTCATGGAATTCAGAGATATTCATCAAGGTTGGATGGTGCGCCACTGAACAGGTGGCCAGATAGTTCATGCCAGGAGGGCGTGAACCGGACGAGTGCTACGAATTTAACGACCACCAGGATATCCCATGAATACCAGTACCATGACCATAGGTAAAAAACTCACCGCCGGCTTTGCCGTGCTCGGTTTGATGGTCGCCTTTATCGGCGGTTTTGCCCTTGTCCAGTTTGGCAACATGAATGATGTTGCCATCCGGTTTACCGACAGCATCTTGCCAGCGGTCAATCGCACCAGCGCGATCGGGGATTCTCTCGGTGAGCTGCGTCGTTATGAGCTGGGTTATTTCGTGGTGGCCGCCGAGCCGCTGAAAAGGGCTGAATATCGGAATATTGCCAGTCAACAGCTTAACTCGATCGCGCAGCAGCTGATTGCCCATGACAAGACGATCTGGCCTGAGGATGTGGCGGAGCGCCGTACCTTCGATACGGTGAAATCTGACTGGGATCGTTACGTCGCCCTGCACCAGCGAGTCAAACAGCTGCAAGACAGCGATCAGCTTGCCGAAGCCCAACGCATCTTCCTTGAGGAGGGGGTTCCCCTTTACACCGCGCTGAGCAAGTCAGTGGCCTCCCTTATCCAGATTAACCATGGTTATGCGTCTGAATCCCGCAGCGATATTGTCGACTCTTATCACTCCGCCAATCTGAGTGTCACCATCGCGCTGGTGCTCGGTTTGATCCTTGTGGTGGTGCTCTCCGTGGTACTGACCCGCCAGATCCGCGACCCGCTGATCATGCTGGCCCGTCAGGCCCAGCGTATTGCCAATGGCGATCTGGGTCAGGGCGAACTGCAGCAGTGGATCCGTGACAGCCGCTTCAACCGTGATGAACTGGGTCAGCTGGGCTCCGCCATCAACCGGATGCAGGGCTCCCTCTCCGATCTGGTGAGTGAGATCGCCGGCTCCGTGAGCCAACTCAGCAGCGCAGTGGAGGAGGTGAGCGCCATCTCCAGCCAGTCTGCCAGCGGCATGGCCATCCAGCAGAACGAAGTATCCCAGGTGGCGACCGCCATGAACGAGATGCAGTCCACCGTCAATGAAGTGGCCCGCAACACCACGGATGCCATGAGCGCCGCCAAGGATGCCTCCCGCACCTCTGCTGCCGGCAGCGAAGTGGTACGCAGCTCCATTGCCAGCATCGAAGAGGTGTCGGTCAAGATTGAACAGGCGGGCACAGTGGTGCAGCAGCTGGAGGCCGATAGCGCCAATATCAGCGTGGTGCTGGATGTGATCCGCGATATCGCCGGTCAGACCAACCTGCTGGCCCTTAACGCTGCCATCGAAGCGGCCCGTGCCGGTGAGCAGGGCCGTGGTTTTGCGGTCGTTGCGGATGAAGTGCGTTCATTGGCCCAGCGTACCCAGGACTCCACCGCCGAGATCAGCAAGATGATCGAGCTGCTGCAGAGCCGCGCCGCCGAGGCGGGCAACGCCATGCAGCTGAGCCGTCACCAGATGCAGGAGAGTGTCGGTCTGGCACGGGATGCCGGTACCAGTATCGAGACCATCAACGGTGCCGTGGTGCGCATCACCGACATGAACACTTTGATCGCCACCGCCACCGAAGAGCAGAACGCGGTGACCGAAGAGCTCAACCGCAGCATCGTCAACATTCACAATGCCGCTGACGAGAATGCCCAGGGCGCTCATCAGATCGCCCAGGCTTGCGTCGAGCTGAGCAAGCTGGCCAACACCCTGCACCATATGACCCAGCGCTTCACCCTCTAAGGGTTGATGCATGGATAACAGAAGGCCCCGCAATTGGCGGGGCCTTGTTGTTTCTGGCGTTGTGGAAGGGCTCAGCTCAGGCCGACTATCTCGCCGTTCTCATCGATATCGATATGGCGATAGGCCGGCAGGCTGCCAAGGCCCGGCATGGTCATGATGGGGCCCGCCAGTGCATAGACGAAGCCGGCACCGGCGCAGAGCTTCACCTCGTCGATGGGCACCTCGAAATCGGTCGGCACGCCCTTGAGAGCGGGGTCATGGCTGATGGAGAGCGGCGTCTTGGCTACGCAGATGGGCAAGTGATCCCACCCTTCGGCGGAGAGTTGCGCCAGCTGCTGGCGCGCTCTGTCGGAGAGCAGCACTCCGCGGCCGCCGTAGCCGCACTCCACCAGGGTAGCCAGCTTGGCGTCGAGGCTCATCTCGTCGGGGTAGAGCAGTTTGACTTTGCTTGGCTGCTCGCAGGCGGTGACCACGGCGCGGGCCAGCTCGCTGGCACCGGCACCACCCTGGGTGAAGGCGTTGGAGATGGCTGCGCCACAGGCACCGGCTTGCTGCGCTTCATGGGCCAGCAGCGCCAGCTCGGCCTCGCTGTCGGTGGGGAAGCGGTTGATGGCGACCACCACCGGCACCCCGTAGCGACGGGCGTTCCGGATATGCCAGGCGAGGTTGGCGCAGCCCTGCTTGAGGGTCGGCAGATCTTCCCCTTGCAGGCTGGCTGGCAGCGGCTGGCCCGGGCGGATATCGAGCAGGCCGCTGTTGGCCTTGAGGCCGCGCACCGTGGCCACCAGCACCACGCAGGCTGGGGTAATACCGGATTGGCGGCTCTTGATGTTGAAGAACTTCTCCAGCCCCATGTCGGAGCCAAAACCCGCCTCGGTCACCACATAGTCGGTCAGACCGAGGGCGATGCGATCGGCGATCACCGAGGAGTTGCCGTGGGCGATATTGGCAAAGGGGCCAGCGTGCACCAGCACCGGCGTCTGCTCGGTGGTTTGCATCAGGGTCGGCTGCAGCGCGTCTTTCAGCAGCACCGTCATGGCGCCCGCTACTTCTAGCTGTTCGGCGGTAATGGGCTTGCCGTGGATATCGCGGGCCAGCTGGATGCGGCCGATGCGCTGGCGCAGGTCTTTAAGATCGCTTGCCAGCGCCAGAATGGCCATCAGCTCGGAGGCGGCGGTGATGACGAAGCGATCGTTGCGCTCCACACCATCGGCAGCGCCCCCCTGGCCTATGGTGAGGTGGCGCAGGGCGCGGTCATTCATGTCGAGGGTGCGCGGCCAGAGGATGTTATCGGCATCGATATCGAGCCGCGGCAGGCCTGTTTTGGCGGTGAACTCTGCACCCAGTTTCTGTTCGTGGAACAGGCGGGCATCGAGGGCTGCCGCCGCCAGATTGTGAGCCGCCGTCAGAGCGTGAAAATCGCCGGTAAGGTGGAGGTTCATCTCCTCCATCGGCACCACCTGGGCGTGGCCGCCACCAGCGGCCCCCCCCTTGACCCCGAATACCGGCCCGAGGCTCGGTTGGCGGATGGTTGCGATGCTGGGCTGGCCGATATGGTTGAGCCCCATGGATAGGCCAAGGGTGGTCACCGTTTTCCCTTCACCGAGCGGGGTCGGGGTGATGGCGCTCACCAGTACCAGCTTGCCGCTCTGCTTGGGTTGAGACGTGAGCAGGTCGAGGCTGAGCTTGCCTTTGTAGTGGCCATGAGGGCTGAGCAGGTGCTGGGGGATGGCGAGGCGTTCGGCCAGCGCGTGGATTGAGAGACGGGGGGACTGGCGGGAGATCTCGATATCGCTTAGCATCAGCACCTCGTTGGCATATCGGGGTAAAATATGCGGCGCAGTCTAGTGGAATATAACGGGTAATCCAATGACGAAAACGATTTTATTTTGTGGTGGTGAGGTTCGTCAGAATCCTGTTCTGCTGGATCTCAACGCACTCTATCATCCCCCCAAGCAGCCGATGACGGCGCTGGGGATTGTCAGCGCGCTGGTGCCGTTGTTCGGTTTCGGCTGGCAGGCGATGACCCAGGACCCCGAAACCCAGCTGCGCCACGAGATCCGCAAACGGGTCAACAAGCACAAGACAGACGAGGCAAACCTCATTTTGATCCTGCAGCTGGCCGCCATGTTTGACTGCCCCGAGATTGAAGTGGCGCTCCCCTATGCCCTCAGTGAGCAGCAGTTGTCGGTTGTCCGCACCCGACTGCCACGCTGGCAGTTGCACCCCGAGCAGGAGCGTCTGCTAGCCAAGCTCATCCCTGTTGCCGCATCCACCAACGCATCCGGCCAGCGTTAGGTTTCAAGCCGGACCAGCAGACTGTACCCTCCGCTCTGCAATCAGGTCGGCGCATCCCACTGTTGCGGGGCGAGATAGCGCTCCTGCACGAACTCGATAAAGCAGCGCACCTTGGCCGAGACGAAGCGACGGTGCGGATAGACCGCATAAAGTCCCACCTCTCCCTTGTCCCACTCTGGCAGCAGGCTGACCAGCTGTCCTGACCGCAGGGCCTCCCCCACGATAAAGGTGGGCTGCAATATGATGCCCTGATCATCACAAGCTGCGCGGGTCAGCGCCACCCCGTTGTTGGCCCGCAGCGGCCCCTGTGGCCGGATGCTCTGCTGCTCGTTTCCCCGCTTGAAGTGCCACTCCGGCTGGGTCAGGGTGTAGATCAGACAGTCGTGCTGCCTGAGATCCTCGGGCTTTTCCGGTCTGCCCTTGCGTGCCAGATAGGCGGGGCTGGCGCAAAGCTCTACCCGAATGGTGGCAAGCTGGCGCGCCACCAGCGAGGAGTCGCTGAGGTGGCCGATCCGCAGCGCCAGATCGAATCCCTCTTCCACCAGCGCTACCCGCCGGTCGCTGTACTCGATATCGAGCTTGAGATCGGGAAAGCGCTGGCGAAACAGCGGCAGGGCCGGGGAGAGGTGTAGATAGCCAAAGTCCATCGGCACCGAGAGCTTGAGGGTGCCGTTCGGCTGCTGGTTGTGGTGGGTCAGCTGGCTGTGGGTCTCTTCCAACTCCGCCAGCAGGGCGAGGGAGCGCTGGTAGTAGAACTGGCCCGCTTCGGTGGGATTGACCTGACGGGTGGTGCGCGACAGCAGCCTGGTGGCGAGGGACTCCTCCAACTGCTGCATCAGTTTGGAGGCCATGGCGACCGAGATGCCGAGCTGGTTGGCGGCCTTGGTAAAGCTCTGGCACTCCACCACCTTGATGAAAGTGCGCATGGCGGCGATCTGGTCCATTTTCCATCCTCAGTAAATAATGAATTTAATAAATCACTGATTATTCATCTTCAGAACGAGGTTAGCATTTTAACCACTGATGTGAACCCCAAGATGAAGGAACGAACGGATGAAAATGACCAAGGCTCTGCTGGCCTCCTGCCTGTTTATGGCTACCCCTCTGATGGCGGCGGATTACGATGTGGATGCGGCGCACACCACTGTGCAGTTCAAGGTGGGTCACCTGGGCTTCTCCGAACTGGTGGGTCGCTTCAACACCTTCAGCGGCACCTTCAGCATGGATGACGCCAACCCGGCGGCCGCCAAGGCGAGCTTTGAAGTGGATGCCGCCAGCGTCGACTCCAATCACGAAGCCCGCGACAAGCACCTGCGCAGCCCTGACTTCCTCGACGTGAAGCAGTATCCCAAGATGACCTTCGTCAGCTCCGCTTACGAGGGCACCAAGGATAAAGGCGTGCTGAAAGGGACTCTGACCCTGCACGGCGTCTCCAAGGAAGTGGCCTTCGATCTGGTCAAAATTGGCGAAGGCAAGGATCCCTGGGGCGGCTACCGCAGCGGCTTCAACGCCTCCACCACCATCAAGCGCAGTGACTTTGGCGTGAGCTACATGCTGCCCGGCATCCCGGACGAGATGAACATCAACCTGTTTGTCGAAGGCGTGCGCAAGTAATGGGCGCGGAACTTCTGCTGCAAACCCTGGCGGCTCCTCTGGGAGCCGCTTTGCTATCGTGGCGCTGGCCGCGACTGGGGTATCTGTGGGGCGCGCTGGCGCTCTGGCTGGTGGGATCCTGGCTCGGTGGCCTCTATGGCATACCGGAAAAGGCGTGGCAGTGGCTGCCGCTAACCCTGCTGGTCCCCGCCATTGCGGCTCAGGTGAACGATCTGCGCGGCTCGCTGCTGCTCTTTGCCGTGTTCAGCGCGCTGGTGTGGTGGCAGGGATTGGCATCGGTATTGGCGAGCGAACCCGGGATCTGGCTGGCGCTACTGCCCGCCATCCTCTGGTTTGGCTGGAGCACCTTGCGCGGTGACAGCCGCGAGGGGCTCGGGTTTGCCCTCGGCTTTATCTGGTTGGCACTGGTGATCGGCATCGATGGCAGTCTGCTGATTGCCCAGCTGGCCGGTGCGCTGGCCGCTTTCGCCGGTTTTCGCGCCCTGCTTGCCACCTTTGTTGACATCAAGGTAGCACCCGCCGGTCTGGCGCTGGCCCTCGCCTTCGTCCAGATGCTGGCCTGGCAATATGTGGAGGTGCCGCTGGTGGTGTTGCTGCCGGTCTGGTTGCTGCCGCTGCTGGAGTGGGCGTTACGTGACAAACCCTGGCCAGTGCGTTGGAGTGGGCTGATCCTGCTCGCTGCCGCGGGAACCGGGTTCAGCCTATGGTGGGTCTGGCCTGCTGCTTCTTTGTACTGATACTTGTGTGGAAAATGGTCAAATGGCGCCATTTTTGCATACCTGCTCATACTCTTGGCAGATAATGATTGAGCCCCCTATGTGTTTCAGATAAAAAGGATTTTCATTTTATTTGGACACACACAGAACCCGGCCGCGCCGGGTTCTGTTTGCCTGCTTTGCGGCACATAAGGAGGCCACAGTTGCGCAGTCAAGGATCTGAGCATCTGTTTTTTCGCCATTTCACCGGACAGGGACGTATCGACGGTCTCTGCATTCTGCTGGTCACTCACCTGCTTCCCGATCGCCCCCGTTTTATCGATGCCCTCGGTCAGATTGGGCGGATTGGCGCGATTTTACCCAAACCGAAATCGGTACACGGACCTACCTTCGAGTGGGTATCCCGGCACTATCCGGTACTGCCCCTTAACAGGCACTGGACCAATGATCCCGACAGCATAATCCAGCAGATTGCGCCGCTGGTGACCCCCCACGAGCGGTTGCTGATCCTCGATATTGGTGGTTACTTTGCCAAAACCCAGGTGATCTTGAGTGAATACTTCGGGCCCCGTTTCCTCGGGGTGGTGGAGATGACCGAGAACGGCCATCAACGCTATGAGCAGGAGGTGCTGGCGACCCCGGTGGTGTCGGTGGCGCGCAGCCCCCTCAAGCAGGCCGAGGATATCCAGATTGGTTTGAGCGTGGTCTACTCCGCGGAGTCGCTGGCTCGTAACCTCAACCGTACTTTCAACGTCTGCGAAGCCGTGCTGTTTGGCTATGGCAAGGTGGGGCGCAGCATCGCCCGCGACCTGCGCTGTCGCAACCTCCATCTCGGGTTGGTGGAGACCGATGTGCTGCGACAGGTCGAAGCGCTCTCTCACGGTTTTCGCTTGATCACCAAGGCCGAGGCGTTGAGCCGCGCCGAGCTGGTGATCTGCTCTACCGGCAACGGCTCGCTGGATTTGGCGGATCTGCAGGCGCTGCGCCCCGGCACCATGGTCGCCTCGGTCACCTCGGCCGATGACGAGTTTGCCTTCTCGCTGGCCCAGTTGCCGTGGCCGAGCGAAGAGGTGTGCCCCCATGTGCTGGCCCTCAACCGGCCGGATGGTACCCAGATCTACCTGCTCAACCGGGGTGAGGCGGTCAACTTCGTCCATGGCGCCGTGATTGGCGAATATGTCTATCTGGTGCTGGCGGAGATCATGGAAGGGATCCGGATGCTGGCGGCAGGCCCTCTTGCTCCCGGCCTGTTCGAGCTGCCAGAATCGGCGATGCGTACCATTGCCCGCCATTGGCTGGCCGATTTTCATGGGGTTGATCAGCGCTGATTTGACCGAACCGGGATCGGCCATTGGGTGGCGGTACGCCACTTCCCGCCATTGGCCGCTTTTTTTATGGAGTCACTCATGACCGAGTCTGAAACCCTGATCAGCAAACCCCGCATCGAAATCCGCTACTGCACCCTCTGTCGCTGGATGCTGCGCGCCGCCTGGCTGGCGCAGGAGCTGCTTTCCACCTTCGACAGCGATCTGGGGGAGGTGGCGCTGGTGCCGGCCAGCAAGGGGGAGTTCCGCATTCTGGTGGGTGGGGTGCAGGTGTGGGATCGGGTGGTGGATGACGGCTTCCCCGAGGCCAAGGAGATCAAGCAGCGGGTGCGCGATGTCATCGCCCCTGAGCGGCATCTCGGCCACTCGGATCGCAAGGCGGCCGAGTAACGCCAGATGGGCCGAGTGCCTCGAAAAGGTGCTGAGCATGAGAGCGAAAGGAGAGGGAGGCGATGGCCTCTCTCTCCTTTTTTGCCTTTGGCTGTTTGCTTGGCTCCAGCAGGGCTATGAGCGCGGCTCGGCCAGATGGCTGACGATATAACGGGCCCGCTTGTGGGACTTGATGCGGCTCACATCGACCCACACCAGCCCGTCGATGCAGTGGTTGAAGTCGGGGTCGATACCAAAATCCATAAACTGCACCCCGCCCGGCTCGCACAGCTCGGAGTACTGCTTGTAGAGGGTAGGGATGGCGCAGCCCAGATTGTCGAGGCGGGCCTTGAGTGCTTTGAGATCGGCGCCGTAATCCACCCCCTCGAACAGAGGTTGCGTCTCGGGGTAGGGACGGCGGGAGGGGGCTAGCGCCAGCTCGGGGGCAAAGTGCTGGCGGTAGAAGCTCACCAGCAGATCCTTGGCCGCCGGCGGCAGGCTGCCGGAGAGCGACACCGGACCAAACAGGTAGCGGTAGCGGGGATAGCGGGCCAGATAGGCACCGATGCCGAACCAGAGATAATCGAGCCCCCGCTTGCCCCAGTAGGCGGGCTGGATAAAGCTGCGGCCAAGCTCGATGGCCTGCTCCAGCCGGGGCAGCAGCTTATCCTCAAAGCCGAACAGGGTGTGGCTGTAGATACCATCCTTCCCCTTGCTGGCCAGCAGCTCCGCCACCGGGGCGAACCGGTAGGCGCCGATAATGTCGAGTCGGGCCGGATCCCAGAGGATCAGGTGGTGATAGTCGTTGTCAAAACCATCGAGATCCCGCCGCTTGCCGGAGCCTTCCCCCACCGCGCGAAAGGCGATCTCCCGCAGTCGCCCCAGCTCGCGCAGGATCACCGAGTGACTCAGTTCATGGCGGCGGTAGAGGTAGATCCCTTGACCATCCGGGGTGGTGCCGAGCTGTTCGCAGCTTTCGATGGCCTGTTTGAGCTGGCGGCGATCCCCCGGCAGGGCGATGGGGGCCTCGGTCTGCAGCCGCCCTGCCTTGCCACGGCCAATCCGGTAGAGGTGGTTGCGCACCAGCTGCGCCGCCGTCTTGGCGGGCAGCTCCTGAAAACTGCCGAGCGGAATGCGCGCTCCTATGGTCACCGGCAGGGTCTGCCCCTGCTGGCGAAACAGCTGGCGCACCAGCAATAGGGCGGAGGCGGGCTTGTTGAGCCAGGAGGCGAGATAGAACCAGAGGCTGTTGCGCCCTCCCAGATGGATGGGCACCAGCGGGGTGCGGGTGCGCTGGGCCAGCTTGATAAAGCCTGCCTGCCAGGGGCCATCTTTCACCCCCTTGAGGCCAAGCCGCGAGACTTCGCCTGCGGGGAAGATCACCAGCGCCCCTTCATGGGCGAGGTGCTCGTTCATGGCGAGGATGGCCTGTCGATCGGTCTTGCCCTCCATATTGTCCACCGGCAATAGCAAAGGGCGCAGCGGCGCGAGCTGGGCCAGCAGCTGGTTGGCGACGATCTTCACATCGGGGCGGATGCGACCGAGCAGTTGCAGCAGCGCCAGTCCGTCCAGCGAGCCGATGGGGTGGTTGGCAACAAGAATGACCCGGCCGCTGGCGGGAATATGCTCCAGTTGCGCCTCGCTGACCCGATAGTCGAAATCGAGCTGGGTCAGCGCCTGCTCGACAAAGTCGAGGCCGCGCAGGTGCGGGTAGCGGGTGGCAAAGTCGGCAAAGGCACGTTCGTTGAGCAGCCAGCCCAACAGCCGCTTTAACAGCGGGGTGAGCAGGGGGTAGCCAAGCAGGCGGGGGAAGTGCTGGGTCAGCAGGGTATCGATAGTGAACATCTGGAGGGCTCCGGCGATCCGTTGCTCCCAGCATGATGTGACACTGTTCCCGCGACATGTCAGCGGGATGACAGTTTGATGGCAGTGGCAGCCAGTTGCTCCTGAGCGACCCTCCCCGGTTTCCCTTTCTTGATGGGTGATGGCCAGATAGCAAGGGGGGAGCCGGTAAACCGGCTCCCCCCTTTTGCCCTGGTAATGATAGCGACCCGATTAACCGCGCCAAGCTGCGGTGAGGCGCACCAGCTCCACCAGGGTGGCGACCGATTTCTCCATCGATTGCAGCGGGATGAACTCGTGCTTGCCGTGGAAGTTGTGGCCACCGGTGAAGAGGTTGGGGCAGGGCAGGCCCATAAAGGAGAGGCGGGCGCCATCGGTACCGCCGCGAATGGGCTTGATTTTCGGCACCACGTCGGCGGCCTCCATGGCGGCCTTGGCCAGCTCGACGATATGCATGTGCGGCTCGATCTGGCTGCGCATGTTGCGATAGCTGTCGGTCAGGGTCAGCTCGATGCGGGCCTTCGGATACTCGGCCTGCAGGGCGGCCACCCGGTTCTGCATCTCGGCTTTGCGTGCGGCGAAGTGCTCGTCGTCGAAGTCACGGATGATGTAGTGCAGGGTGCTCTCCTCCACGGTGCCGCTCATCTGGGCCAGATGGAAGAAGCCCTCATACCCGTCGGTGCACTCCGGGGTCTGCTCGGCAGGCATGGCGGCGTGGAAGCGGGCGGCCAGGGTTTGGCTGTTGATCATGCTCCCCTTGGCGGTGCCGGGGTGGACGTTATTGCCGATAAAACGAACTGTGGCGCTGGCGGCGTTGAAATTTTCATACTCCAGCTCGCCCAGTTCGCCGCCATCCACGGTATAGGCCCACTTGGCCGGGAATCTCTCCAGCGGGAACAGGTTGGCGCCGCGGCCGATCTCTTCATCCGGGGTAAAGCCGACCCAGATATCGCCACGGGGGATCTCGGGATGGGCCTGCAGGTGGTCGATGGCAGTGAGGATCTCGGCGATACCCGCCTTGTCGTCGGCGCCAAGCAAGGTGGTGCCGTCGGTGGTGATGAGATCCTGACCCAGGTAGTTTTTCAGGAAGCGGTAGTCACGGATGGCGAGCACCTCGTCACCCTTGCCAAGGCAGATGTCGCCGCCCTGATAGTTTTCGATGATTTGCGGTACTACGTGCTCCGCCTCGTAGTCGGCGGTGTCCATGTGGGCAATCAGGCCGATAGCGGGGGCGTCCGGCTGGTTGCCTGGCAGGCAGCCGGTGAGGTAGCCGTGCTCATCCAGAGTGACCCGGGTCAGCCCCAGCGCCTTCATCTCTTCTTGCAGGGCACGGGCAAAGATCAGCTGGCCTTCGCTGCTGGGGCAGGCTGGATTGGTCTCATCGGAGCGGGTATGAAAAGTTACGTAACGCAGAAAACGCTCAAGCAGGGTATCCATTAGTCAGCCTCTAACCGATTGTGAGCGGTCATTGTGGCCAATCCGTGCGGGGCACTCATTGCGTCAGCGCAGGTTTTTCCCATTTTTTGACGCAAGGGAAGAGCGGCGAATGTGCGGCGCGCGGGGCAACGTCCGGGAGGGAGATCGCATAAATGTGGCATTTATTGCGATATTTAGGCGCTGGCGGTGGCGGCCAAATTCCCCTCAGCGACCGCACAGCAAGGCGTCAGCCCAATCATGGCGTTTTCACACACTTTTCAAGGGGAAACCGGGCTGTCGCATAACCTGCGCCATCCCAGAGCCCGCCTGCCCGCCAGCAAGATTTGATCGACTTATTAAAAGGGGATTTTGAACACTATTTTTTATTGTCACTGCCCGCGGTAAGTGTGTACACTCCGCGCCGATCCAAGGGCAACCCTGAAGCAGGCAGAGCCGCCAGAAACCCGACCGATCATACGCCTATAGGGCGAGGCACGCAGAAACGACAGACACTGCTGGGGAATGGTTTCTTTAATACCGGTTAGGCTCCGGTATCAGGGAGAACAACAGACTCTCATCCTTCATTTGACCGAGTGGGCCACCGGCTCATCATCTTCCCTTGTCATGGGCGGTCACTGGCGGTGAGGTGGGCTGTGGTTGTTGTCGTCTATCAACACGCATGCGTGCTGGCGCCTTCGCTTCTCTTCCTTGGAACCCTCTCCTTCTGTCGGGATCGCTGCCGAATGATGAACTGACGGCGTGGCTGATGTCGTCTGTCATCAAAGTACCGCGGCGCTACGGCATAGTGGCACCGCATACCGTTGAGCTTGATGTAAAGCCACCAGCCCCACATCAAGACTCGTTACTTCCCCAAGATCCACCAGGCAGCCTCTGGCTTGCCGCGATGTGCAAAGCGTTGGTTTGGGTGGCTGCGTCTCGTGATGGCAGCGCTCGCCGTACTCTGCACTAGATGGTCTGGATGTGATTGAGGGTAACGAAGGCGACTTTGGGTCGCTCATTTGCGAGGCATAGCCCATGACTAACTGGTCCAGCAAGGACTCCTTGAAGGTCTACAACGTTCCCTACTGGGGTGCGGGTTTTTTCAATATCAATGACGCCGGTCATGTGACCGTCGCCCCCGACAAATCACGCCCTGACGCGCATATCGTGCTCTCTGACGCCATCGAACAGTTGCGTCAGTCCGGGCTGACCACCCCCGTGTTGCTGCGCTTCCCCGACATCCTCAAGAGTCGGGTCGATGCGCTGTTCAACGCCTTTGGTCAGGCCATCGAGAAGTCTGGCTATGAAGGGGACTACCTCTGCGTTTACCCGATCAAGGTAAACCAGCAGCGTCGTGTCATCGAGACCATCAGCCAGTCCTACAGCGACAAGCCCCGGCTTGGCCTGGAAGCTGGTTCCAAACCGGAACTGCTGGCCGTGCTGTCCCATCACCATGAGCAAGGCTCGGTGATCGTCTGCAACGGTTACAAAGACCGCGAATATATCCGCCACGCCCTCTTGGGCAACCTGATGGGCCACAAGGTCTACATCGTGGTGGAGAAGCCCTCCGAGCTGGAAATGGTGCTGGACGAGTCAGCTCGTCTCAACATCAAGCCCAACATCGGGGTGCGTGCCAAGCTCGCGTCCACCGGCTCCGGCATGTGGGAATCGAGTGGCGGCTCCATGTCCAAATTTGGTCTCTCCGCCTCCCAGATCCTGGCGCTGATCGAACGTCTGCGCGGGCTGGGCAAGCTGGATTGCCTGCAACTGCTGCACTTCCATCTGGGCTCCCAGATCGCCAATATCCGCGACATTCAGGGCGGCATCCGCGAGTGCGGCCGTTTCTACGCTGAACTGCGTCGCCTCGGTGCCAACATCGAAGTCGTGGACGTCGGTGGCGGCCTGGGGGTGGACTACGAGGGAACCCGTTCCCAGAGCCACTGCTCCGCCAACTACAGCCTCTCCGAGTACGCCAACAACGTGGTATGGGGCATCGGCGATGTCTGCCGCGAGTTCGACCTGCCGCACCCGACCATCATCAGCGAGTCCGGCCGTGCCCTGACCGCCCACCACGCCGTGCTGGTCACCAACATCATTGGTGCCGAAGGGGTGGAGATGAACGACATCAGCGCGCCGGACGAAGATGCACCGACCATTCTGCAGAACATGTGGAAAGGCTGGCTGGATCTGCGCAGCGAAGATCCCTCCCTGCTGGAGATCTTCCATGACTCGGTGGCAGATCTGGGTGACGTGAATACCCAGTACACCATGGGCCTCTTGAACCTTGAACAGCGTGCCTGGGCCGAGATGCTGCACCAGAACACCTGTCTGGCGCTCAAAGAGATGCTCAACCCGGTCAACCGCAACCACCGTGCGCTTGCTGACGAACTGAGTGAAAAGCTGGCGGACAAGTGCTTTGCCAACTTCTCCCTGTTCCAGTCCCTGCCGGATGCCTGGGGGATCGGTCAGGTATTCCCGGTGATGCCGCTGGCTGGTCTCGATCGTCCGCTTAGTCGTCGCGGTATCCTGATGGATATCACCTGTGACTCCGACGGTCAGGTCGAGCACTATGTCGACGGTCTGGGGGTCGAGAGCACCCTGCCAATGCCGGTCTACGGCGAGAACGAAGAGTGCCACGTCGGCTTCTTCCTGGTCGGTGCCTATCAGGAGATCCTCGGCGATCTGCACAACCTGTTCGGTGACACCCACTGCGCGGAAGTGTGGCTGGACGAAGAGGGCAAGATGGACATTCGCAACGTGGTGCGCGGCGACACCGTCGATCAGCTGCTGCGTTACGTCAACATCGACCCGTCCGTGATCCGCGAAAACTACCAGCGGATCGCCGCTCACCCGGCGCTGGACGATGCCACTCGCAAAGCCCTGCTCGACGAGCTGGAGCTGGGCCTGCAAGGCTACGCCTATCTGGAAGACGAATAAGCCTTCTGTTTGCCCCTCGCTTTTGAGGGAAAATCAAAAACGGCGCCTGCGGGCGCCGTTTTTGTTACCGGGGGCCATCCGGCGATATGACGGTGCGCTCGGTCCATCTTCATTTGGATAACCTATGATGGCTCGGGGCATCCGCAAGCCACAGATCTGGCAGATATCTATCCCTTTCAGCCGCTTCCATTGATCTGCATCAAGCTTGAACCTCGGTGGTTATTTTACGGTCAGGAGTGATGTTGATGGGATGTAACAAAAGGATGTGCATATGGAACTGAAAAGGGACCCGAGATGCTATACCGACGTCTGTATCGACGGTAAGTGGTATCACTACGACCACTGCAGCACCAATGTCTACATGCTGATGGGAGGCGCCGCGCCGAGCCTTCAGCTGGCCTATGAGCCGAGCAGCGAAGAGGAGCTGATCGAGATGCTCCAGCAGCTGGGGCGCTTCTGACTTACCGAATTGATATCTTGCCATATGGCCATCGGGCGCGTTGCCACGATGGCCACCACTCTTCACCGCTGTACCTTATCTCAGCGGTTTTTATTGCCCAATAACCCCTTGCCAATCTCCAGCATGGTGACGGCCGCGGCGTAGCTGCTATCGGACTTGCCTATCTCATCCGCCACATAGAGAAAATTGGATTGGTACTTCTCGACGGCCTCCCGTGGAGTGGTCGCGTCAATAAAGTCCTCCTCCACCTCGAATCCTTGGGTCAGCAGTGCCGCCTTTTCACTCAGAAAGGTCGGAGATGCCATGTCGATAAAGGTGTATTGCTGCCGATTGGACGCCGGAATGGTAAAAAACTGGTATCTGGCCATGGGTGAATCCTCGCTTGAAGCGGGTGATAAATGACGTGACGCTGGTTTTAATCTGTGGCTCGCAGGCGGCTTGCTTGCCTCGACGTCGCAGACAGTGCGTGTCGGGAATGCCGCATTTTGTTTTCGTTCGAGACTACTTTGTTGGCGTTTGCCCGGCAAGTGGGTCGCAGAGATTTTCTGGATGATCCGTGCAACTGAGACGTTGTAGGCAGGGGCGAGACCGGGATAATGTCGGGCTCACGTTGAGCCCGGCTTGTCAGCGCTCTGTCACAGCACGAAGCTCTGTACCATGGCGCGCAGCTGTTCGGTGAGCTGGTGGATCTGGCGGGCTGCATCGCGGGCGGCGTTGGCCACTTGCAGCGCCTCGTCGCTGCCATCGGAGATGCGCACCACGTTGCGTTCGATCTCGTTGACCACTGCGCCCTGCTGCTCGATGGCGCTGGCGATGATGGCGTTGGTATCGACCATCCGATCCACCTTCTCGGTGATGGCGCCGAAAGCCTGTTTTGCCTCCTGCGCCAGCCCGACCCCCTCCTGCGCTTCATGGCTGGCCGCCGACATGGCGGTGACCGAGGCGCGGGCACCGGATTGCAGCTGTTCAATCATCTGCTGGATCTCGACGGTGGCCCCCTGGGTGCGGTTGGCAAGAGATCGCACCTCGTCGGCCACCACCGCAAAGCCGCGACCCTGCTCACCGGCCCGGGCCGCTTCGATGGCCGCGTTGAGGGCGAGCAGGTTGGTCTGTTCGGCGATGCCGCGGATCACGCTGATGACGCCACCAATCTGACTGCACTGCTGCTCCAGCTGGCCTATGGTGTCGGCGGTGCGCAGCACCTCGCGGTTGATATGATCGATGGCCTTGATGGTGCGCTCCACCACATCCTCGCCCTGACCGACCACGTTTTGCGCCTCCTGGGTCATGCGGGCGGCTTGCAGGGCGTTGCCCGCCATGTCTTGTGAGGTGGCGGCCAGCTCCTTGATAGCGGTGGCTACCTGATGGGTCTCTCCTTGCTGATCAGCAATCACCTCCTGTGAGCGGCAGGTGCGCGCTTCGATCTCGGTGGCGCTCTCCACCACGGTGACGCCATTTTCCCGTACCCGTCGCATCAGGGTGCGCAGGGTATCTAGGGTGATGTTGTAATCCCGGCTGATGGCGGCCAGCTCATCCTGACCAACTATCTCGATATGCTGGCTGAGATCCTGGGCGTTGACCCGAGCGGCGATATCACGCACCCGCCCTACGGTTTCGCGCAGGGAGAGATAGGCGCCGATCATCAGGTAGAGGTAGAGCAGCAAACTGGCGGTCAGCGGCGCTGTGACCCACCAGAAGTGGCGCTGGTTGGCGGCCAGCCGCTGGCGCAGATCGACCTCCATGCGCTGGCGTACCTGATCTGCCAGCGCGTTAATGGTGCTATCGAGCCCATCCCCCAGTGCCAGTACCTCCTTGGTTGAGAGCTGCACCAGCTGATCCTTCATCATCTTGTTTTCCATGGTCTCGACCCCCTGACGCACCTGTTGCAGCAGGGTATCGGTCTGCTGACCCAGCTCGGCGCGGTAGGCTGGTTCAATCTGGTAGAGCAGGGTCAGGTCTGCCTCCAGCTCCTGCAGGGTGGCGCTGATCAGGTCGAGACGAAAACGCAGGCCGCTGTACCCTTCCGCCTGAAACAGGCCGAAATCGGCAATAGTGGCGGCGCGATCCCGTACTTGGGCCAGCAAGTCGCGCAGCTGCGGCAGACGTTCGCTGGTGAGGATCACCATGTAGTAGGTGCCGAGTGCCGGATCCTGGATCAGGCTGCTACTGGCGGTAATGTGCTTGTAGAGATGGCGCACCTCGGTCAGCAGCTTGTCGTGGCGCAGATTGCTCTGCTCCACTTCCAGCTTGCCCACTTCACTCTGCAAAGCGGCCCACTCCTGTTTGAGAGCGTCGAAAGCGGGATTTTCCTGACGCGTATCGGCAAAGGCGCGCAAGCTATCGTCCACGGCTTGGGCGGCGGCTTTAACCTTATCCTCTCCCACCGGGTCTTGTTCGTAGGCGTGCTGGGTGACCAGATTGCGGTGGGTGAGTAGCGCCTGTTCGATCGCAGGCACGGGGGCGAGGCTGATAACGCCAGCCAGTTCCTTGCGCGCCTGTGCATTGTCATCCTGCAACCGCCCCAGCAGATTGGCCATGCTGTATGCCAGCGGCAGCAGCATCAGGCAGGACCAGAGCAGGAATTTGTATTTGAAGGAGAGCTGATTGCCCAGCTTGATGGCCGGGTTGAAAATCCATTTCATATGAGGCCTCGATACCCGATAAGACGGGGGCATGCGGTGATGCCTGAATATTACTCCGCACCAGACCCCTTGGGGGAGGTCAGCTTGCAAGTTGTGATCCCCTTGGCTTTTTGCCCCCGCGGGGCGACTTGGCAGCCGCAGCGGCAGAGAGGCGGGTTGCGCCAATAAAAAACGGGCTACCCGAAGGTAACCCGTGGTCGATAGGGGAAACCGATCAGTTGAACGCCAGGAAGGGCGAGACACAGAGCAGCAGGCCGGTGACGATAATGATGTAGAGGGAGGTGCCCTTGTACTTGTGCAGCGCCGGTACCTGATAGACCAGATAGGCCGGGATGAGACAGCCCACCATGCCGAAGATGGGGCTGCAGATGGAGGTGAAGCTCAGTACCGGTGCGTTGAGCACGATGGCCCCCCAGGAGAGCATGACGGTAAACACCATGATCCCTTTGCCCACCAATCCTTTGTTGATGCGGTTTTCCGGCATGACGCGGCGCAGCAGGTTCATCGCCAGACCCTGACAGGCTTCACGGAAACCGAGGTAAACGCCGAAGTAGGCAGTCATCACCGCGAAGATGTTGAGGGTGAGGCTCAGGAGCTTGAGGGTCTGGCCGGGCATCCCCTGGGCTACCATCGCCAGCGCGGAGATGTTCTCTTCAGAGGCTTTGACCGCCTGATCGTGGCCCATGGCCAGAGTGAAGGAGACCGCGTAGAAGAACACCACCACGAACAGGATGCCGAAGGCGATATTCATGGCGCGCATCGCCTTGAAGCGAGCCACTTCCAGCGACTTTTCCCTCGAGCGATAGGAGATCACCATGGGGCTCAGGCTCTGGATAAAGAGGATGGAGGTGAGGGTGAAGGGGAGCATGATGATGGCATCCTTCATCCAGTCACCGGCAGCGGGCATGGCGGTGATGTTGGCCGCATCCCACTTGTCCACCATCATCAGGCCGAGCACGGCCACCACGCTGATCTTGGTCAGCACCATAAAGGTGGAGATCTTGAACAGCAGGTTTTCGCCGCGCGAGGCCAGTGCCACCAGACCGCAGATCAGCACCAGACCGTAGAGCGGGTTTTCGGAGAGCAGGCCGTCGGTGACGCCGAAGCTCTGCAGGAAGGAGGCGCTGTCATTGGTGATGGCGGTGGAGTAGACGAAGACCCAGATCACCAGCATCACGAAGTAGAGCGCGCCGAGCAGCACACCCCAGTTCTTGCCAAGGTAGCCGGTGATGACGCTGGGGTAATCCTTGCACTCCGGCGAAGTGGCCAGGGTGTTGATAAAGAGGCGCTGGAACATGTACATGGCGGGGTAGCCGATCACCGCCGAGAGCAGAAAGACCCACAAGCCCATCAGACCCACCTGTACCGGCAGGAAGACGATCCCTGCGCCGATGGCCATGCCGATGCTCATGATGATCCAGCCCCAGTCGGTGCTGTCGAAGCGAACCGCTTCTTTCCATTCCAGCGTGCCCATCACGGGGCTGGCGAGTGTAGTGCTATGCGCGTCCATTAAAACCTTCTTTTTTGTAGGGATGTGGGAAAGCGGCGCAAATATAGTTGAATGAAACTGTCATAAACAATGCCCATAAGAGTACTTTTGTTCAAATCAGGATGGTGATCACGGTTTATATTGAGGCCGAAAGGTGCCTTTAAACGCCATTTTTGTATCTTTTTGTTGAATGGATAAAATAAAAAGCAAATAATGTTGAACGGAATGAGATTCATGATTGCAAAAAAAATTGCACAAACAGGAGTGGCTATATGAAACGCATCATCACAGCAGCAGCGGCACCTGACGCTATCGGTCCCTACAGCCACGGCACTGCCTATGGCGACCTCATCTTTACCTCCGGTCAGTTGCCGGTCTGCAAGCTGCAGGGTGGTGTGGTGGAAGGGGGGATTGCCGCCCAGACCCGCCAGTCACTGGAAAACCTGAAATCCGTGCTGGAAGCCGCTGGCGGCTCGCTGGATACCGTGCTCAAAACCACCTGCTACCTCGCCGAGATCAGCGATTTTGCCGCGTTCAACGAGGTCTATAAAGCCTATTTCCAGAAAGATTGTCCGGCGCGCAGCTGCTTCGCAGTGAAGGATCTGCCGATGGGCGTCAAGGTTGAAGTGGAAGCGATCGCCCATATCGCTCGTTAATGCTGATAAAAAGGTTCAAGTGATGAAACAAGCGTGGCAGCAGTATCTGCAGATTATTCAACAGGTTGTCAAACCAGCGCTGGGTTGTACCGAGCCAATCGCCGCCGCCTATGCCGCGGCGGTCGCCACCCGGCAACTGGGCTGTGAGCCCGGTCGCCTCGAGGTTGCGGTGTCGGACAATCTCTATAAAAACTCGATGGGTGTTTATGTGCCGGGGACCGGCAAGATCGGTCTGGCCATTGCGGCCGCGGCCGGTGCCATCGGCGGCAACGCCGATGCCGGGCTGGAGGTGCTGGCCGCGATCCAGCCAGAACAGGTGGATCGTGCCCAGCAGTTGATCGATGCCGGCAAGGTGCAGGTGAGCCGCACCGCCGCCCCCGAGTTTATCTTCTGCCGCGTGACCGTTTATGGCTCTGATGACAAGGGTGAAGAGCACAGCGCCGAAGTGACCCTGTGCGGCGGCCATACCCGCATCGTCGAGCAGCGCCGCGATGGCGAGGTGACCTTCACCGCCGATCAGAGCCAGGGCGGCGCCACCGGTTCCATCTGCGATGGCGTCGATATCAGCATCGCCGCCATCTACGAGTTCGCCACCCAGGTGGAGTTCGAGCAGATCAGGTTCATCCTCAAAGCCTCCGAGCTCAACGGCAAGCTCTCTGCCGAGGGGATGAACAACCCCTATGGCCTGGAGATTGGCCGCACCATGCAGCAGAACATCAATGCCGGTCTTATCGGCGAGGATGTGATGAACCGCATCGTGATGATGACGGCGGCTGCCTCCGATGCCCGCATGGGGGGAGCGACCCTGCCAGCCATGAGCAACTTTGGCAGCGGCAACCAGGGCATTGCCGCCACCATTCCGGTGATGGTGATTGCCGAGCGCTTTGCGGCCAGCGAAGAGCAGCTGGCTCGCGCCCTCATCATGAGCCATCTGGGCGCCATCTATATCAAGTCCCACTATCCGCCGCTGTCGGCCTTCTGTGGCAATACCGTGACCAGCGCGGCCGCCTCCATGGCCATGGTCTATCTGGCGGGCGGCAGCTTCGAGCAATCCTGCTTCGCCATCCAGAACGTGCTGAGCGACAGTGCCGGTATGGTGTGCGACGGGGCGAAGGCCTCCTGCGCCATGAAGGTGAGTACCTCCTCCGGCGCGGCGGTGCGCGGCTTCCTGATGGCCCTCAACAGCCACTCGGTGTCGGGGCAGGGGATCGTCGCCGGCGACGTGGATCAGACCATCCGCAACGTCGGCCAGATGGTGAAGGAGGGCATGTCTGCCACAGACAGCACCATTATTGATATCATGTCCGCCTGATGTCCCTGTCGGTTGCTGCCCGGCGCCTATTGTCCGGCAGCAACCCTTGCAAGAAGGTCCCATTGTGAAGCTGCAAGAGTTGAGTCCGAGCGATTTTGAGATCCTCAAGTCGATGGAGAACATAGTGGATGGCATCGCCGCCATGTATGGTCAGCACACCGAAGTGCTGCTCCACAGTCTGGATGCGCGCAATCCCTCGATCGTCAAGATTGCCAACGGCCATATCACCGGCCGCAGTGTCGGTGCCCCCATCACCAACCTGGCGATGATGAAGCTCAAGAGCGGGCAGGATATCTCCAGCCCCTACATGACCAAGTGCGCCACCGGCAAGACCCTGCGCTCCATCACGACCGTGATCCGCAACGGGGAGCACAGGGCCATCGGGTTGCTCTGCATCAACAGCGACATGGATGCTCCGCTGCAATCCGTGCTGCGCACCATGATGCCGGAGTGCATGCATCCCCACGAGAGCCATGCCACCCCGGAGGTGTTCGCCCGCAACATCGACGAAGCGCTCAACAGCACCATCGACACCGTCAGTGCCGAGGTGCGCGGCAACGAGGCGGTTCCCCCATCCCAGAAGACACGGGTCATCGTCAACCAGCTGCACGACATGGGGATCTTCGAGCTAAAAGACAGTGCCCAGATTGCGGCGCGCCAGCTCGGCATTTCGGTCCACTCCATCTACCGCTATCTGCGGGAGATCAAGAAGGGCTGAGCCGATACACTCTGGCCAAATTGGCAGCAAACGGGTCAGCCTTGACCCGTTTTTTACGCCTGCTTTAGCCTCTCTGTTTGGGCCATCCTTCGGGTTCATCTGCTATCATCTTCCCCCTTTATTTTTCTATCTCTCTGAACGTGCTGGAGAAATCATGTCTCGACTCATCTATCTGCTGCGCCATGGCCAGACCCGCTTCAATGCCGAGCAGCGTCTGCAGGGGTGTTGCAACTCCGATCTGACCGACAAGGGTGAGGCGCAAGCCATCGCCATGGGGCGGCGCCTTGCCGCCGAACTGGCGGATCCCGCCCGCTGGACCGTCTATGCCAGCCCGCTTGGCCGTGCTCGCCAGACTGCGCTGTTGGTGTGCGAGCAACTGGGGTTGGCGGCAGAGCGCATCGTCTGGGACGACCGGTTAATGGAGCTGGGGATGGGGGAGTGGGAGAGCTGCCAGATCCCGGTGCTGCGGCTCGCTCATCCCGAGCTCGATACCGGCAAAGGGGACTGGTATCTGCAGGCACCGGGGGCCGAGAGCTTCGAGAGCATTCAGCGCCGGGCACACCAGTGGTTGCAGGATCCTGCCATCGCTGAGCGGGCCATTGTTATCTCCCACGGTCTGCTCGGTGCCATGTTGCGCGGCGTCTATGCCGATCTCGATTATGAGGCGACCTGGTCACAGGAATTGCCCCAAGATGCCTTCTATAAGCTGCAGGATGGCCACATCACCCGCATTGCCTGCTAGTTGCCGTGAGGTGGCACCATGGCATGGACCATGATTGCCACCTTCGGATGCCCATTTTTGCCGCAGTTCAACACATCAGAGCACCTTATCGCAGCAAGATGAGGTATCTTATGCCCCGATTTCATCCATTAAACGGATCCGAGACCCCATATGATCATCAAACCCAAGGTTCGCGGCTTTATCTGCACCACCACTCATCCGGTCGGTTGTGAAGCCAATGTTCGTCGCCAGATCGCTTATACCAAGGCCAAGGGCACCATCGAGAATGGTCCCAAGAAGGTGCTGGTGATCGGCGCTTCCACCGGTTATGGCCTGGCCTCCCGGATTGCGGCTGCCTTCGGTAGCGGCGCCGCCACCCTAGGCGTCTTCTTTGAAAAAGCGGGCACCGAGTCCAAGACCGGTACCGCTGGCTGGTACAACTCTGCCGCCTTCGACAAGGCAGCCAAAGAGGCGGGCCTCTACGCCAAGAGCGTCAACGGCGATGCCTTCTCCAACGAGTGCCGCGCCAAGGTGATCGAGCTGATCAAGCAGGATCTGGGTCAGATTGATCTGGTTGTCTACTCCCTGGCCTCTCCGGTGCGCAAGATGCCGGAAACCGGCGAAGTGGTGCGCTCTGCCCTCAAACCGATCGGTGAGGTCTACACCACCACCGCCATCGATACCAACAAGGATCAGATCATCACCGCTACCGTCGAGCCGGCGAACGAGGAAGAGATCCAGAACACCATCACAGTGATGGGCGGTCAGGATTGGGAGCTGTGGATGGCTGCCCTGCGTGATGCAGGCGTGCTGGCTGACGGCGCCAAGTCCGTGGCCTACTCCTACATCGGTACCGATCTGACCTGGCCAATCTACTGGCATGGCACTCTGGGCCGCGCCAAGGAAGATCTGGACCGCGCCGCTGCCGCCATCCGTGGCGATCTGGCAGCCAAGGGCGGCACCGCTCACGTGGCCGTGCTCAAATCCGTGGTGACCCAGGCCTCTTCCGCCATTCCGGTGATGCCGCTCTATATCTCCATGGCTTTCAAGATCATGAAGGAGAAGGGTATTCACGAGGGGTGCATGGAGCAGGTGGATCGCATGATGCGCACCCGTCTCTACGCGTCCGACATGGCGCTGGACGATAAGGCTCGCATCCGCATGGATGACTGGGAACTGCGTGAAGATGTGCAGCAGACCTGCCGCGACCTGTGGCCATCCATCACCAGCGAAAACCTCTCCGAATTGACTGATTACACCGGCTACAAGCAGGAGTTCCTGCGCCTGTTCGGTTTTGGTCTGGACGAGGTCGATTACGATGCGGATGTGAATCCGGATGTGAAATTCGACGTGGTCGAACTCTGAGTCTGACTCAAGTGAAAACAGGGCCCCGCGGGGCCCTGTTTTTTTGGCAAACATTCCGCTAATTTGCGGAATTTTATTATCAGCGATCACCTTTTCCCATATCAAACCCGCTAGTCTTGCGCTGATCGGATCACAGACGGCATTGCCGAGGTACGGAAGCTATGACCACTCCAAATGAAGCGCCCAAAAAGCGCCAACTCCCCACTGTCTATACCCTGCTTTTTATCATCATCGCCCTGATGGCCGCCCTCACCTGGGTGCTGCCGGCGGGCAAATACAACTATGTGACTGCCAAGACCCAGCAGCCGGTGGCGGCCGCGGCCGTGGCTGACTACAGCGGCGATGAGCGACTGTTGCCGGTGCCCGGCAGCTACACCGAGTTGCCCTCTCATCCGCAGGGGGTATTCGAGGTGCTCAAGGCCCCTATTCAGGGCTTTCACAAGGCGGCTGACGTGGCGCTGTTCGTGCTCATCATCGGTGGTTTTCTCGCGGTGACCATGCAGAGCGGGGCACTGGATGCCGGGGTGGGAGCCATCGTGCGCGGCTTTGCCGGGCGTGAGCGGCTGCTAATTCCTGTGTTGATCGCCTTGTTTGCCCTCGGCGGCTCCACCTTCGGCATGGCGGAGGAGACGGTAGCCTTCTGGGCGCTGATCGTGCCGGTGATGATCGCGGCGGGCTTCGATCGCATGGTGGCGGCGGGGATTATCCTGCTCGGCTCCGGGGTCGGGGTGCTCGCCTCCACCGTCAACCCGTTTGCCACCGGCATTGCTTCCGGTTTTGCCGGTATCCCCATCGGCGAGGGGATCGGTTTGCGGGTCATCCAGTGGCTGCTGCTGGTGATCTTTGCCTCCTGGTACGTGATGCGTTATGCCAAGCAGGTGCAGCAGGACAAGTCCCGCTCCGTGCTGGCCGACATCGCCTATGACGACGAGTTCTCCCAGATGAAGAGCGGCAACCTCGCCTTCACCGGCAAGCAGAAGCTCACCATGCTGGTCTTCTTCGGCACCTTCCTGCTGATGATCTATGCGGTGGTGCCCTGGTCCGATTTGGGGATCGATCTGCTGCCCACCTTTGGCTGGTGGTTTGACGAGCTCTCGACCCTGTTCTTCAGTGCCTCCATCCTGATTGCTCTGATCAACCGGATGCCGGAGTCCAACTATGTGGCGACCTTCTTGAGCGGCGCTCGGGATCTCATCGGGGTAGCGCTGGTAGTGGCGGTGGCGCGTGGCATCTATGTGGTGATGGAGCAGGGCGTCATCATCGACACCATTTTGCACTGGGCCGAAGGGCTGGTGACCGGACTCCCCTCATCGGTCTTCATCCTGATGGCCTATCTGGTGCACATCATCCTGAGCTTCTTTATCCCCTCCACCTCGGGGCTGGCGACTGTCTCCATGCCGCTGATGGGGCCGCTGGCTGACTTCTCCGGCATCTCCCGGGATCTGGTGATCACCGCCTATCAGTCCGCCTCCGGCTGGATCAACCTGTTCGCCCCTACCGCCGCCCATCTGGTGGCGGGGCTGGCGCTCGCCAAGATCCCCTACGATCGCTTCGTGCGCTGGGTGCTGCCCTTTATCATCGGCGTAGCCCTCATCACCATGGCGGTGCTGGTGGCCGGTGCCCTGCTGCACGGCTGATGGCACGGATAAAACCACAGATAACAAAAAGGCTCCCGCGGGAGCCTTTTTCATGAGCCTTACTTACTGCTTGTAGCCCTTGAGGAAGCGGGCGAGGCGGCCGATGGCATCCTCCAGCTCCTCTTCGCGGGGCAGAAACACCAGCCGGAAGTGATCCGGCGCCGGCCAGTTGAAGCCGGTGCCCTGTACCAGCAGCAGCTTCTCCTGTTGCAGCAGGTCGAACACCATCTTCTGATCGTCGCGGATGTCATACACCTTGGGATCAAGGCGCGGGAACATGTAGAGCGCCCCCTTGGGTTTGACGCAGGAGACCCCGGGGATCTCGTTCAAGAGCTCCCACGCCTTGTCCCGCTGCTTGCGCAGGCGGCCGCCCGGCAGGATCAGCTCGTTGATGCTCTGATAGCCGCCGAGTGCAGTCTGGATGGCGTGCTGCATCGGCACGTTGGCACACAGCCGCATGGAGGCCAGCATCTCCAGCCCTTCGATATAACCGCGGGCACGGCCCTTGGGACCGGTGATGACCATCCAGCCCTGACGGAAGCCGCAGGCACGGTAGGCCTTGGAGAGGCCGTTGAAGGTCACCACCATCACATCGTCGCACAGGGTGCAGACGCTGGTGTGGGAGATATCGTCGTAGAGGATCTTGTCGTAGATCTCGTCGGCGAAGATGATGAGGTTGTGCTGGCGGGCGATCTCGATCACCTCCAGCAGGAACTCGCTGCCGTAGACAGCACCGGTCGGGTTGTTGGGGTTGATCAGCACCAGGCCGCGGGTGCGCGGGGTGATGCGGGCGCGGATGTCGTCGAGGTCCGGATACCAGTCAGCCCCTTCGTCGCAGCGATAGTGCACCGCATGGCCACCGGAGAGAGTGACGGCAGCAGTCCAGAGCGGGTAGTCGGGGGAGGGCACCAGCATCTCGTCGCCGTTGTTGAGCAGCGCCTGCATCGCCATCACGATCAGCTCGCTGGCGCCGTTGCCGATATAGATGTCATCGATATCGACCTTGCGCATCCCTTTTTGCTGGTAGTACTGCATCACCGCCTTGCGGGCAGAGAAGAGCCCCTTGGAGTCGCAGTAGCCCTGGCTCAGCGGCATGTTGAGGATCACATCCTTGATGATCTCTTCCGGCGCATCAAAGCCGAACGGGGCCGGGTTACCGATGTTGAGCTTGAGAATGCGGTGGCCTTCGTCTTCGAGACGGCGAGCTTCTTTATGCACCGGGCCGCGGATGTCATAGCAGACATCGTCGAGCTTGTGCGACTTGTCGATTGTGAACATGGTGACAGTGATTCCTTCCCCACAGGGACGCGTTGGCGAAAAAGGCGGTTTTTAGTATCAAATATCTTTTCCCCTATTCTTCACAGAATTGAATGCTAGAACAATCTTCTTTTTAGTAGATATTCCTGATTTTTAGCCCCAAAACAGAGTTATTAAAAGGTTAAATTCAGCACGATCGTTTGTGCTTGGCAAGGTTCACCAGTGAAAGATGGGGGAGTGATTAACAAAGCTACTCTACTGTGTTGAAATCTTCACGCTCTCTGGCACGATTGGCTTGTGTAAAAAAGCCTCTTCATCGTCATTTCCGACGAGAAAAAGCTGATACAACTGGCACTGGCCAGCGCATATTTCCCCTTTCCCGTCCTGTTCTATCTGCAGAGGTATCCCATGCATACACCCACGCCCGGTCGCTATCGTCACTTCAAGGGGGGCTACTATCAGGTGCTGACCCTGGCCAGCCATACCGAGACAGGCGAGCAGCTGGTGATCTATCAGTCGGAACAGGATGGCGCCGTCTATGCCCGTCCAGTCGCCATGTTCATGGAGTGGATTGAGCATCAGGGTCAGGTGGTCAGCCGATTTTCGCCGATCAAGTGATCCGCTGGTGTGGCCCTGAATTGTTGATCAACAAATAGACAGAACAGGCCTTTGGAGTCATAAGTTGTCGCATGAGGCTCCTTGTTGGCAACAGCCTCTGTGTGGCTTGCTACTGATAAATATCTCTATTAATCAACCAATTGTGACTTGAGTCACGTTTTCTGGCGACTGGTAACCGGGTTCGCATCGGCTATTGCTGCTCCCATAATGCTGCGCGTGTTAACGCATGGCCCCTTTGCGGGCCTTTTTATCTCATCTTATCGGGAGACATACAGTGAAACCTGTTGCAGCAGAGTTTTTGGGAACCTTCTGGCTGGTATTGGGAGGTTGTGGCAGTGCCGTGCTGGCTGCAGCCTTCCCCCATGTGGGGATCGGCCTCTTGGGCGTATCGCTGGCATTCGGCCTGACCGTGCTGACCATGGCCTATGCCATCGGCCATATCTCCGGTTGCCATCTCAACCCGGCCGTCACCATCGGTCTGTGGGCTGGCGGTCGTTTTCCTGCTTCCGGCGTGCTCTCTTACATCGTGGCTCAGGTGCTGGGGGCAATTGCCGGTGCTGCTGTACTCTATGTGATTGCCAGTGGCCAGGCCGGTTTTGATCTCTCCGCCGGCTTTGCCTCCAACGGCTACGGTGAGCACTCTCCGGGCGGCTACAGCATGATGGCGGCACTGGTGTGCGAAGCTGTGATGACCGGCTTCTTCCTGTTCGTCATCATGGGCGCTACCGACAGCCGTGCGCCAGCTGTGCTTGCTCCGGTTGCCATCGGCCTGTGCCTGACCCTGATCCATCTGGTGAGCATTCCGGTGACCAATACCTCGGTCAACCCGGCCCGCAGTACCGGCGTTGCGCTGTTTGTCGGTGACTGGGCGGTCAGCCAGCTGTGGTTGTTCTGGGTTGCCCCGATTGTCGGTGCCATTCTGGGTGCGCTGGCTTATCGCCTGGTGGCGACGGAGCAGAAGTAATCATTTGCGAAACAAAGTGTGGTATCGACACGCCTGAGGGCGTGTTTTTTGTTTCTGGAGGAGTGAGATAAGAGAACTCACCAAGCCAAACGTCAGAGTCCCTTGGCCTGCAGCATCTCTTTGTAGCGCTGATGGAGCAACTGGACGCGCTCCACATAAGCGCGCGTTTCCGCATAGGGTGGGATGCCGCCATGTTTTTGTACGGCGCCCGCCCCGGCGTTGTAGGCCGCGGTCGCCAGCGCAATGTTGCCGTCATACTGCTTGAGCAGTCCCGCTAGGTATTTCACCCCGCCGAAAATATTCTGTTCCGCCAGCAGGGCATTGCCGACCCCCAGCTCCCGCGCCGTGGCAGGCATTAGCTGGGTCAGCCCCATCGCCCCCTTGCGGGAGACCGCCAGTGGATTGAAAGCCGATTCGGCGTGAATGAGCGCTCGGATCAGCGCAGGCTCAACCTGATAGGTCTTTGCTGCTGCCTTGATGGTGCTGGCATAGTCATAGAGAAACAGTCCTGTGGTCTGCCAGTTGACGCTGGATTTGGGGTCGCAGGCGAAGCAGTCGTTGAACAGCAGCAGTTCGTAATGGCCCTGTTCGGGCGCCATATCGGAGTAACGTACTACCCCGTTTTGCTGCACCGATTTATAGACCTGGATCTGCTTCTTGCCGCCAGCGGCGGTTGCCGCCGTTTGAGCGGTTTCGGGTTGTGGGGCGGGCGCAGCATGATTGACCGGGCGCAAGGGAGAGGGGGCTGCGGTCAGGAAGACCACCTCCGCGGGAGGGGGCGTCTGGCTCCATCCACTCAAGGGGATCAACACCATCTGGCCTGCCAGCATCCATGCTTTCAACCGTCACACTCCTTCCCTAGATCATCATGTTGAGTAAAGCACCATGGCGAGTGCAGAACAAGCGTACAAACAGGGAGTTGTGAAGTGGAGGGGGGATTTGACCGAAGGACGGGGGGATGCCGGAGTATGGCCAGGAGAGGCGCTAAAAGGTGGAATTTTCCGGTAGCCAATGGTCATAAGCGTCTTAGGGAAGTGCTCTAGCATGTTCGCTTTTTTGTTAATAAAAGGCATGCTATCTTGCTGGTGTAAGCTGGTCTGGCTAGTTAGTCTAAATCTATCTTATCTACTGATTATAAAGGAATTTTTTGTGTCAGGAATGCTGGCGATGGAACTCATCTTCGAGGAGTACTGTGACGCCGATCTCTCTCTCATCAAGGACTATTACGAGACGACTTTTTCCCACTATGTGCCAGATCTGGCAGAGCGGGTCTTTGTCGTACGTGATGCTCACTGGCTGGTAGGGGCGGTTCGCTTGCGGGACGAGGAGGAGTTTTATCATCTGTGCGGCTTTCGTCTGTTGCCTCACTACCAGTCGCTGGGATTGGGTTCACGGCTGTTGCAGCACGCCTGTCACGGTCTGGAGGACAAACCGGTAGTCTGTCAGGTACTGCCTTTCGAGAAACCCTTCTATCTCAAGGCCGGTTTTGCCGATATCTCCCTCAACCAATTGAGCGGGTCACTCTTCTCCCTTTATGAGCAACAGCAGCAGCAGGGTTATCAGGTGGAGCTGCTGGTACGGGATACCAGCCAGCCCCTCCTGAATTGAGCGGGCTAGCGGGGTCTGGTCAGCAGGTGGATTTTGCCCGGTGACAGCTCCAGCCCCAGCAGGTTTTCTTTCAGCCAGGCTTGTTGCGGATCCTTGTCATCCAGTCGGTAAACCGGTTTGCTCTCAAGACGCTTCTCCATGCTCTGCAGCAGCATACCGAGCATCATGCCGAACTTTCTCTCTGCCGCCTCCGGTTCCAGCTTGTACTCCACCAGTTTCATGTTGTCGAGAAACAGCGCGCTCTGGCTCTTGTCATAGCGGGGTCTTGCCTCATAGGTCATCTGCAGGCGGGCGTCATATTCGGTATTGTCGGGCAGGGCGATCTTGAGCTTGCCCTTGCCATAGACTCGGGCGGTGTCTGGCTGTTGACGGCCAATCTGGACATCGCTCTGCTCCAGCTTCACATGGGCCTTTATGATGCCGGGCAGCTCCAGCTGTTTGTCGACTTGCACCTGGGATTGCAGGTACTGATTGATCTGCTGCTCATTGATGTCATATGAGCCTTGACCTAGCATGGCCAGGCTGAGCAGCATGGATTGCAGAATCATGGGGGCAACCTGATAGAATGGATTTGCCTTACAGCATACCATTCCTGACTGGCAGGATCTGCCGACCACTGTTTGTTGATGAAAAGGAGTTACCGTTGCTAAACGGTCTGGAACATGATCTCCACCTGCTGTTCTCCCGCTTTCTGGGCTGGCTGCTACTGCTTTTTCATACCGTTATCGTCGCGGGTGTGTCGTTTCGGGTAGTGATGAAACGCCGCCCCATCGGGGTGTCGCTGGCCTGGCTGGCGCTGATCTACGCCATTCCGTTTGCCGGCGTCGGCTTTTACTTGCTGTTTGGTGAAATCAAGTTGGGGCGCCGCCGCGCCGAGCGGGCACAGGCCATGTATCGCCCTTACGCTATCTGGATTCGTCAGTTGGCCCGCCTTTTCCCACAGCATTGCTGCGAGGTGGGGGAAAAGGCCCAACCATTGCACGATCTGATCCAGGGGCGGTTGGCCATGCCCATGCTCTCCGGTAACCGGATGACTCTGCTCAGCCAACCCGACCAGATCCTGCATGAGATTGCTCAGGATATTCGCCGCTCGACGCTCTCATGCTATCTGGAGTTCTATATCTGGCACCCCGGCGGTGATGCCGACGAGGTGTGTGAAGCACTGATGGAAGTCGCGCTGCGCGGCGTGGATTGTCGTTTGTTGCTCGATTCGGTGGGCAGCAAGCACTTCTTCCGCTCCGGGTGGCCGAAAAAGCTGCGCAAGGCGGGGGTCAAGCTGGTGGAGGTGCTGCCGGTCGGCGCCTGGCGCATTCCGTTCCAGCGGCAGGATTTGCGAATGCACCGCAAGTTGGTGGTGATCGATGACAAGGTCGGCTATACCGGCTCCATGAACATGGTGGATCCCCGTTTTTTCAAGCAGGATGCCGGGGTCGGCCAGTGGGTCGACATCATGATCCGGGTGCAGGGGCCCATGGTGCCGCTGATGTGGTCGATCTTTGTCTGGGACTGGGAGATGGAGACCGGCGAGCGGCTGCTCGACAGTCTGCAGCATGAGCCGGAAGCCTGGCCCCAGACCAACTACCGCGCCCAGCTGATCCCGTCCGGCCCCTTCGTCGGCGGCGACTGCATCCAGCAGAGCCTGCTGCTGGCCATCTATCAGGCGCGCAGCCATCTGGTGCTGACGACCCCTTACTTTGTGCCCGACGATCCGCTGGCGGCCGCACTCAGTTCGGCGGCGGCGCGCGGGGTGCAGGTGCAGCTGGTGTTGCCGGCACGCAACGACTCCATCATGGCCAATTACGCCTGCAACGCCTTTATGGAGGAGCTGCTGGCGGCCGGGGTGGAGATCTACCGCTACGATGCCGGTCTGCTCCATACCAAGAGCGTGCTGGTGGATGATGACTTCGCGCTGGTGGGGACGGTCAATCTGGATCGGCGCAGCCTCTGGCTCAACTTCGAGGTGACCCTGCTGGTGGATAACCCCTCGTTCGTGGCCCAGATGACCCGGCTGGTACAGGGCTATATGGCGGAAGCCACCCCGATGACCCTGGCCCAATGGCAGGCCCGCCCCTGGTACAAGAAGGCGATGGAGAACATCTTCTATCTCTTCAGCCCCTTGCTGTGATGTTGTGGCGAGCCGCAAGAAAGTGGACTCGCCATCTGATTGGACTTGCCTAGCCCCGAGTCCGCCCCGTAGAGTGCAGTGACAACTCCCTGGAGACACATGGATATATGAAAAAGATAGTGGCCCTCGCCGTGGGTGCGGCACTGGTTGGTGGTGGTCTGGCCGCGTGCTGGTACACGGGCAGCAGTTTCGACAATATCATGGCGGAGCAGATCGCCAAGGTGGAACACGAAACCGGCATCGACATGCAGTGGCTGCCGGGAAGCAGTAACCTCTTTACCCGTGATGGCATCTTGAAGGTGGTGATCACCCCCGAGGAGCTGGCCTCCATCGATAGCGAGCTGGAGGGCAGTCAGCCCATCGAGTTACAACTGGTGGTCAAGAGCAGGATACTGCCGCTCTACATCAAGAGCCACTTCCTGCTCGATACCCATAATGGCAGCTTGGCGCCGGTTTTCACCGCACTGGGTATGGAGCAGTGGCAACTTGGTCTGGAGTCGGCAACCAGCCTCTGGACCCAAGCCAACAGCAGCCGCTTCTGGGCCAATGAATTCAAGGTAAAACAGGGGCTGGACGAGTTCAGTTTCCTGCCTCTGAACGGCGAATTTCACGGCAATCTGGAGGGCAGTGGTCACCTCACCATGACCTGGCAGGGGATGACAGTTCACGAAGAGCAGAGCAAGATGGATCTGGTGCTGGCCGACCTGAAAGGGAGTGCCGATGTCGCCGAGATCAGCGGCGTCTTTCTTTCGCCACAGAGCGAGATGAGTCTCTCCGCCCTCACTTTGCAACTGCCTGACAGTGTCCGGGTTGCTCTACAGGGGATGACGACCGAGACCCGTCTTAGCGGCGATGATGCCCAGACCCTCTCCAGCAGCTATCAGATGAAGATTGCCAAGCTGGATCTGGAGAACGAGACCGACACCCTGGCGGTGACCGACAGCAAGTTGGCGCTCAACCTCAACGGTCTGGATCTGGAAGGGTATCAGGGGCTGCAGGCCGCAGGTGGCAAGGGAGTTGAAGATGCCGCTATCCAGCAGGCGCTGGACAAGATGCTCAAACGTGGCGCGACCCTTGAACTGGCCGATCTCAGCGCCAAGCTCAACGGTGAGGCGGTGACCATGAAGGGGGACGTGAAGTTGGCCTCCACCTCGCTGGAGCAGCTGTTCAACAGCGACGCGGGGATGCAGGCCCTCTCCGGCGTGCTGCATGCCAGCCTCAGCGACAAGTTGGGCAAGGCGGTGCCGCAACTGGCCCCCATGCTTGATCAGCTGACCCTGATGGGTTATCTGAAGGCCGACAAGCAAGCGCTGACCTCCGAGCTGAAGCTGGAGAAGGGGGCGGTGACGGTAAACGATCTGCCGCTCTGACACTCGGCGCAGAAACAACAACGGCTCCCACGGGAGCCGTTGTTGTTTCTGGCGTTTGCATACGAGTCATGTGGGCGGATTACTTGAAGACCACCGTCTTGTTGCCGTAGACGAACACCCGCTCGTTCAGTACCAGCTCCAGCGCGCGGCTCAGCACCGATTTCTCCACATCCCGACCCGCCTTGGCCATGTCGTCCGCACTGAAGGCGTGACCGACGTGGATCACGTCCTGCTCGACGATGGGGCCTTCATCCAGATCGTCGGTCACGAAGTGGGCGGTGGCGCCGATCAGCTTGACGCCGCGATCAAACGCCTGCCGGTAGGGGCGGGCACCGATGAAGGCGGGCAGGAAGGAGTGGTGGATGTTGAGGATCTTGCGCGGATAGGCCTCGACGAAGCTCGGGGTCAGCACCCGCATGTACTTGGCCAGGATCACATAGTCAGGCTCATAGCTGTCGATAATGGCGCGCACCTGCTCTTCATGCTCGGTACGGCTCAGCTCGCCATGGCTGACGGTGTGGAACGGAATATTGAACTTGCCGGTGAGCTCGGCCAGGGTATCGTAGTTGCCGATCACCGCGACGATATCCATATCCAGCGCGCCCGCGTAGTTCTTCATCAGAATATCGCCGAGGCAGTGGGTCTCTTTGGTGACCAGAATGACGATACGCTTCTTGCCCGCCTTGACCAGACGACGCTGGGCGCCGGTGGGCAGGGCGTCATCGAGGTCGGCAAGCAGGGTCTCGTCGTTGAAGCGCCCCTCCAGCTCGGTACGCATGAAGAAGCGGCCATTCTCGTGATCCACAAACTCATCGTTCTTGATGATGTTGAGCTGGTGCTTGTAGCAGATGTTGGTGATCTTGGCGATGAGCCCTTTGGCATCCGGGCAATCCGTGAGCAGTATTTTCTTTTCCATCTCTGTCATTTTCCGTTTGTGGTGTTGGCGCTGCTGTCTGCGCCGGCAGCGTTGTTCAGGCTCTCTTTTCGGGCCCTGTGTTTTTGTTTCGGGAACTATGCCATAAACCGATCCGAGCCATAAAGAAATTCGCCAGTCATGGTCTTTCGCGCTGGCGAGCGGGCCGCAGAGCGGGATCCCGAGCGCAATGTTGAAACGCTTTTCAGCCTGCGGGGTATTTTGGCTGGTATCTGCAACCGTTTTTCTTTAGGCTGTCTGCGCTTATTCTCAGGGCGGGGTGCAATTCCCCACCGGCGGTATCCCGATTGACTCGGGGAGCCCGCGAGCGCCCGACTTGGCTGATTGCCGGGTCGGGGTCAGCAGATCCGGTGAGATGCCGGAGCCGACGGTCATAGTCCGGATGAAAGAGGATAAGACAGACCTTGCCGCGTTGGCCCTTGTGGGCTGGCCGCTGCATGCCCGTCTCTGTCTGCCTTTCCATGCCCTGATTCTGGTCCTTGTCTTGTTTAGGAGTTTTACCATGAATCAGTCTCTACTCAGTGAATTCGGTGAGCCCGTTGCCCGTGTCGAAGCGGCGCTGTCTGCCTTGCGTGCCGGAGGCGGCGTGCTGGTGGCCGATGATGAAGATCGGGAGAACGAGGGCGACCTCATTTTCGCCGCCGAATCCATGACCAATGAACAGATGGCGTTGATGATCCGCGAGTGCTCCGGCATCGTCTGCCTCTGCCTGCCCGACGAGCGGGTTCGCCAGCTCGAACTGCCGATGATGGTGGAGGCCAACTCCAGCCACTACCAGACCGCCTTTACCGTGACCATCGAAGCGGCGCAGGGGGTCACGACCGGTGTCTCGGCGGCTGATCGCATCACCACCATCCGTGCAGCCATCGCAGACGGCGCCAAACCGGGTGATCTGCACCGCCCGGGTCATGTTTTCCCGTTGCGGGCGCGAACCGGTGGGGTGCTTACCCGCCGTGGTCATACCGAAGCGACGGTCGATCTGATGCAGCTGGCTGGCCTCAAACCGTTTGGTGTGTTGTGTGAATTGACCAAAGAAGATGGCTCGATGGCGCGTCTGCCAGACCTGGTTGCGTTCGGTCGCAAGCACCGGATGCCGGTGCTGACCATCGAGGATCTGGTGCAATATCGTCAATTGTTGTCAGAACGTACAGCCTGAGCCTCATACGAAATTGTAATAAGGCAAAAATTTGGTTAACCTTTGTCCGTGCCCCCACCACACGGCACTCATTTTTTAGACGAATCTGGACAAAAACTGTTCATTCAAAAAAAAATGAGGGTTTTAATGCATTTATCTGTGGTGGGGACTATGCAAAGTAGGATTTTTTTGTGCCATAATCACGCCGCTTGCTAAACGTCTGGCGAGTTCAAGGGAGCTTTAAAAATGAAAAAATTGTTGTTGGTAGGTGTTGTTGGTCTGTCCGCTCTGCTGGGCGGTTGTGCAAACACCAGCGAACTGGAAACTTCCGTTCAGAATCTGTCTAACAAAGTTGACCAACTGGCTCAAGATGTTAGCGCAGTTCGTGCTGATCAGTCCAAAATCGCTGCTGATGTTGCCGAAGCCAAGCAAGAAGCTATGCGTGCTAACCAGCGCATCGACAACATGGCTACTTCCTACAAGAAGTAATCCATGCGAAAAAAATGGCGCAGTTTTGCGCCATTTTTTTTTGCCTGAAATTCACAGTATCTCCACTATTCCCACAGCACCTTATTCCCACAGTACCTTCTTCGTACTTGACCCATGAGGTCATGCCGGTCTCCCGGCACTCCCCCATCATTACCAGCCAGTTCGATTCCGATCAGTAGAGCAGACTATAGAGTTTGCGACGGTAGCTCTGTGCCTGTGGTGTGTTACCCATAGTGGCGAGAATATCGAGATAGGTCTTTCTGGCTTCGCCGAATGCCAAGTCCCGTTTGAGGATCGCCAGCAGCAGTTCCAATGCCTCTTCCTGACGGCCGGCCTGGTTGTATTGCACAGCAAGTTCTTGTGCCAGACCAAAATCATCAGGCTGTTCTGCATGACGGGCTTCCAGCGCGCGCAGTTCCGGGCTGTCTGCCGCTTGCAGGGCCAGCGCCAGTCGTGAGCTCAGGGTATGGAAGTGACTTTCCTGTGCCACCATCGGGATGGTGCCGAGGCGCTCCTGCGCTTCATCCAGCAGGTTGAGGTCGAGTGCGGCCTGAATGAGCCACAGGCTGATGTCGTGACGTTCAGGGGCCAGCTGGTGTGCCTTGGTCAGATGGGCATAGGCGATGCTGGGCTGCTCGTCAGCCAGTGCCTGTTGCCCCTTGGCCAGCAACTCTTCCTCTTCTTTGGGGGTGAAGGCGGCGAAATACTGGCGCAGGGTGGCTTCATCCTGCGGCCCTTCGATGATCCCCTGTTCGTCAGGGCGACCCTGATGGAACAGCACCAATGCGGGTAGGGCGCGCAGGCCGAGCTGGCTGGCGAGCGGTTGCAACTGGGGATCGTTCATATCCACCTTGGCCAGGGTGACCTGCTCATTGGCGGGCCCAACCAGTGATTCGATCAGCGGTGTCATCCCCTGACACTCCGGCATCTGCGGAGCATGGAAATAGATTACGACCGGCTTCTTCATGGAGGCATCGATCAGTTCAGCGTGAAAATTCTGGGGAGTAATGTCGACGATCATGAGTTGGACTCTTCAGAAAGGGTGTTGAGTAACATGGGGTTGAGTGACTGGTAATTCAAGCGCTCATCAAGCCGGTAAAAGGTCACGGGGGTTGCCGCCGCCGCGAGACTGAGCCAGCCGCTGGCAAAGGGCCAATCCTGTACCTGATAAGGGGTGTCATCCAACCGGTTGTCGAGTCGCCACCCTTCATCCGGGAGAAACCGCACCTTCTCCAGCCCCGCTGCTATGCCGCCACCGTGGGCTTTCAGTACCGCCTCCTTGCGTGACCAGAGCCGGTAGAAGGCACTCTCCTGCTCTGGAGCAGGCAGCGCGCAGAGCCACTCATATTCACTCTGTGCATAAAACCGGCGGGCCAGGGGGAGGGGGTGATGCCGCCGTTTGCCCAGTTCGATATCCACCCCAAGCTGCCCCTGCGGGCAGAGCGCCAACACCAGCCAGCTGCCACTGTGGCTCAGATTGAACTGCCAAGCATCATCATGCAGTCGGGGCTTGCCGTGGGGGCCGTTGCAAAATTGCAGGCTGGCGGCAGGGCGTTGCAGCCTCTCGGACAACAGCTGGCGCAGCAGGGCGCGGCTCACCAGATATTCCTGACGCCGTTCAGGATGGGTCATGGTTTGCCAGATATGCAGCTCATCGGTTGACAACCATTCAGGCAATTGAGCAAGCAGTGCCTGGCATACCCTGGCCGGTTTTAACAAAAAAAGATCGATTTCGATCATGATTTTTCACTTTAAAAAGGTGCTGAAGCAGGGATAAAAGCCAGTTATCTATGAGGCCAAAGGTCCTTTTTGCGATTGTATATTGTTTGGGCATGATCACATTAATTATGAACAATCGTGCATTTCCTTGCAAAAATGTGAGCTTGATAGGGATTTTCACTTGCCTCGATAGAATTCTTGGATATAGTCGGGTGCTGTTGCCTTATAAATTGCCCTTTGGGGCCGTATTTTAACAAGATTTACTATTTAGCGGGGATAAAGGATTGCGCCACCTGATGCTACTGCTGGTCGCGCTCGGAATGGTGGGTTGTGCCTCGGCACCCCAACCCGAGGTCGCGAGCAAGATCGAAGTTTCCATGGTTGAACCTGTCATCGAACCGGAAGCTTCCCAGACACCCGATGTGAATGAAATCCTGACAGTATACAAAGAGTGGCGCGGTACCCCTTACCGCTACGGTGGTACAACCGAACGTGGTATCGATTGTTCCGCCTTCGCCCGTGAAGTGTTTCGCAATGCGGTCGGTATTGAACTTCCCCGCGATACCCGCTCCCAAGTTCACGAAGGGACGCGCGTTTCCAAGCAGGATCTGGTCGAAGGTGATCTGGTCTTCTTCAAAATCAATCGTCGTCTCAACCACGTTGGTATCTATGTCGGCAATGGCGAATTCATTCACGCCTCGACTCGAGCCGGTGTGACCCGCTCCAAGCTGGACAGCCAATACTGGCGCAGCAAGTTCTGGCAAGCTCGCCGGATCGATATCTGAGTCAGGCTGGACAAACGGCTCGCAGTACGGACTGTTTTTCCAACCTCACTTGAACCGGGCTCGATAGCTCGGTTTTTTATTGCCGTCGTTTAGACTTTCCCGAGTCAAATCACTATAGTGTGGGCCCGTTTTCTTCGGCAGGCTCAGCATGAAACCCCGCATCCCATCAGCCGGTGGCCCCAAGTCGGGCGACCGTAAATCCGGACTTCACTCCCGTAATCGCCATCAGGCGGGTTACGACTTTGAGGCGCTTTGCCTGCGAACTCCCGAGTTGGCCGCTCATGTCTTTATCAATGACTACGGCACCCGCACCATCGATTTTGCCGATCCCGATGCAGTGAAGACTCTCAATCGTGCCCTGCTGGCCCATCACTACGGGATTGCCCATTGGGACTTGCCTGCCGGTTACCTCTGCCCGCCTATCCCGGGACGGGTGGACTACCTGCACTGGGCGGCCGACCTGTTGGCCGAGAGCTCAGGCCAGCTCCCTACCGGCAAGGGGGTGAGGGTGCTGGATATCGGGGTGGGGGCAAACTGCATCTATCCGTTGCTGGGGGCCCGCGAATATGGCTGGCGTTTTGTGGGATCGGATATCGATCCGGTCTCGGTCAAGGCGGCCACCCTGCTGGCCAAGAGCAACGGACTCGGCAACCAGATTGAGTGTCGCCTGCAGGGCAACCCCAACCATGTGTTTCGCGGCATCATAGGGCCAAAGGAGCGCTTTGCCCTGACGCTGTGCAATCCGCCGTTCCACGCGTCGCTGGAAGAGGCGAGCAAGGGGACGGAGCGCAAGCTGCGCAATCTGGGCAAGGAGGTGACAGGCGCTCCTGTGCTTAATTTTGGCGGCCAGAAGGCCGAGCTCTGGTGCGAAGGGGGCGAGGCGGCGTTTCTGGCCAACATGATTGCCCAGAGCAAGGAGTTTGCCACTCAGTGCCTCTGGTTCAGCTCGCTGGTGTCGAAAAAAGAGAACCTGCCGGGGGCGAAAAAGGCGTTGAGCCGGGTGGGGGCGCGTCAGGTACGGGTGATCGACATGGCGCAGGGCAACAAGGTGAGCCGGATCCTCGCCTGGTCCTTTCTGGATGAAGAGGGATTGCGTCGCGGCTGGTCGAGCGCGCGCTGAGTCCCCACCACAAGGCCCGATGAGGGCCTTTTTTCATGATGAGCCCCGCGAATTTCCCCTGCTGGCGGCATCTTTGGCAATCGATTTCCTCATTGGCAGATCGTGCTGGTTTACATGGTGTAAGTAGTTACTTCCGCCTTGGTACAGGTGTACGCCGAGATTTTTTTGCACTTACAGCTGAAACTTTAATAAAATAGGACTGGTTAGACCTCTTTACAGGCAATGAATCACATAGGGATCGGAACATGAAAGTTGTCGATTTTCTGAAGCGCAAGCGCGAAATTTTGGCGCAGCACCCCTTTGAGCTCAAGGATTGGCTCTCACCGGCGATCCGCGACTACTGGCGTGAGTTTCAGCAAAAGGCACATCTTCACCCTTTGCTGGGTCGTGTACTGGACTTGCAAACCGAGACCCAGAGCGAGCAGCAACAGGATGCAGCAACCGTGGCACGGGTGGCCAACGGTCAGCCTGCCGTCGCTCAGGAACCCGCAGTTGAGCTGGGGGCCGAGGCGGCCGAGCTCTATGCCGCCCTGCAAGCCCGCATTGGTGAAGAGACCCATGTCGGCGAGTGGCTGCACGTCAGCCAGCAGATGATCGATCAGTTTGCTGCAGTGACCGGGGATCACCAGTGGATCCACACCGATCCGGAGCGTGCGGCCGCCGAGTCGCCTTTCAAGACCACCATCGCCCACGGATTCCTGACCCTGGCGCTGCTGCCGCAGTTGACCGGCTCGGTCGATGAGGCCACCCCCGAGTTCCCGACCGCCCGCATGGTGGTGAACTTCGGGCTGGATCAGGTACGTTTCCCGTACCCCATCAAGGTGGACAGCAACATCCGCGCCCGCACCAAGCTGGCCCGGGTCACCCCCATCAAGGGTGGGCTGGAGCTGCTCAAAGAGATCAAGGTTGAGATCGAAGGGATCCGCCGCCCGGGTTGCGTCATCGAGTCGGTGACCCGCATCTACTTCTGAGCCCCCTCATCGGCATGAATGGTGAAACGGGCCCGCTGTCGTGTGTAACGAACAGCGGGCCCGTTTTTTTGCCTGTTTGTTGCAAGGGTTGATGCGTCAGCCATAGCGCGCCGACCCCAGCTTGATATGACTCACAAAACGGTGCGCCGTGCAGTTAGCCAGCTCTCATTTTGGCGAGATAGCCGCGTGAGGCGATAGTATGTTATGCCACTATTGGCTCCTTACTCCCGATCCTGGAGACAATAGTGCCCATCAATCACAAGATTATTCTGCCACTGCTGCTGAGCCTTACTATCCTGCTAATCCCGACCCACTGGATCCCGCTGGAGGGGATCACCGTCATCGAGCAGCGGGTCGTGGCCATTTTCGTGCTGGCCGCCCTCTGCTGGATCCTGGAGCCCATCCCTATCTTTGCTACCTCGGTGCTGATCATCGTGCTGGAACTGCTGCTGCTCTCCGACAAGGGGCTCTGGTTCATGACAGCCGACAAGGCTGAGCCGGGCTTTGGTGAGCTGCTCAAGTCCACCGAGGTGATGGCGACCTTTGCCTCGCCGGTTATCATGCTGTTTCTCGGGGGGTTTTTCCTCGCCATTGCGGCGACCAAGTACCATCTGGACGTCAATCTGGCGCGGGTGCTGCTGCGCCCGTTCGGTCAGGATCCCCGGATCGTCATGCTGGGGCTGATGCTGATCACCGCCACCTTCTCGATGTTTATGAGCAATACCGCCACCACCGCCATGATGCTGGCTATCCTTACCCCGGTGCTGGCGGCGTTTCCCGACAAGGACCCGGCCAAAATCGGCTTTGTGCTGGCTATTCCGCTGGCGGCCAACCTCGGCGGGATCGGCACTCCCATCGGCACCCCGCCCAACGCTGTGGCGCTCAAATACCTGAGCGGCGAGCATGCCATCTCGTTCGGTCAGTGGATGGGATTTGCGGTGCCCTTTGTGGTGTTGCTGTTGCTGCTTGGCTGGTTCCTGCTGGGGCGCTTCTTCCCGAGTTCCCTCAAGCGGATGGATCTCAAGATTGAGGGGCGCTTTATGCAGACCCCCCGCGCCTGGGTGGTCTACCTCACCTTTATCACCACCATAGTACTCTGGCTGCTGGGGGATCTGCACGGCATGAGCTCCTACGTGGTCGCCATGATCCCGGTGGCAGTGTTCCTGACCACCGGCATCATCACCAAGGACGATCTGCACAAGATCTCCCTCGATGTGCTCTGGCTGGTGTCGGGCGGTATCGCGCTGGGGCTGGCGCTGGAGGACTCCGGGTTGGCCGAGCGGCTCATCACCCATATTCCGTTCCACGAATACTCCACGCTGGCGGTGCTGGTCGGCGCCTGTCTGCTTGCGGTGGTGATGGCCAACTTTATGTCCAACACCGCAACCGCCAACCTGCTGCTGCCACTGGTGGCGGCACTGGCGGTCAGCATGCCGGAGCTGGCCGAGTGGGGTGGTAGTCATACCCTGATCCTGGCGGTCACCATTTCTGTTTCGCTCGGGATGTCGCTGCCCATCAGTACCCCGCCCAATGCGCTGGCCCACGCCACCGGTCTGGTGGAGAGCCACCAGATGGTGCGCATCGGCGTCATCATGGGATTGGTCGGCACACTGCTGGCGATGGTGTGGATCTACCAGATTGCCGCTTGGGGGCTGATCTAGCGAGTCTGTCTGCCTAAAGCAAAGAGGAGCCGAATTGGCTCCTCTTTGAGTGTTGGGGATCCGGGGCTAGAAACTGACGCCAAGGCTGAGCAGGTGTCTTAATTCGCTCTCCCGGGGGTCTGGGCTGCCTGTGTCGACAAGGATGTCAGCATCTTCCCAATTCAGCTCACTCGACCAGGAGAGGCGCAGATGGTCATTGAAGTAGTAGCGCAACCCTATGCTGCCTTTCAGGTCCTGATTACGGGTGACATAGGGGGAGGGTTGTGCCAGATATTTCAGATAGCGCCCCTGGCTGAACAGTTCCATTTTCTCCTGCCAGAGGGAGAAAGGTTGGCGATAATCCCAGTTCAGGCCAGCGAAGGGGTAGTCAATGACCCGTTCACCCAGAAAAACGCCGGTGATCTTGCTATCTTCACGGAAGTAGAGCCGGCTTAGCCCCCCTTGGGCCATCAGCTCCAGTCGGCGGCGTTTGTCGTTCCAGAAGCGATAGCCAGGTCCCGAGCCATAGTCCATGTAGAGATAGCGATCTTTATCCAGCATGTCATATTCGGCATCGAGTGAGGTACGCAAGAACCACTGCTGGTTGAAGAAGTAGTCCAGCGTAGGGTTGAGCTGATAATCATGGCTGTCGGTGACGTTGTCAGCGGTCTCATAGGTATATTCACCGGAGAAGCTGTAACGCCAGTCCAGATTGGCCAGCTCGCTTTTCCACTTGAGGTTGACGTTGTTGGTCTGCTTGTCATTCTGTTTGAGTTTGACATTGAGATCGCCGCTGCCGGTCCAGAGCCAGGCGTTGCGTTCATCCTGGTCATCCTCGAACAGCTTGAGCCCACCCTTTGCCGTCGCCTTGGGTTTGTCCTCTTTATCGATACGCCAGCGTTTGATGGCCTCTCGCTGGACGGTGACTGCGCCGCTGTAGGGCAGGGCGATGCGCACCGACTGTTCGGTCACCTCCTCGATGTTGCCGGTCAGACGGTCGCCATTGCTCATCCAGAGGATGTCCTTGGCCCACAAGGAATGACAGGCCAACAGGAGTAGGAGGGGAAGGAATTTCATGAGGTAAGGTGACTCCGGTGCGACTCGGGCGCTGGTGACTTAACCACTGACAAGCTGGCTGCTGATGGGGCGGGGCAGGCCGTTTTTGCTCTCCAGCGCTGCCGTCACCTCATCCTGCATCACGTCAGGTGCGCTGATAAAGCTCTCTATGGCCGGAGATAGCACCAGCGGGGCGCCATTTTCAAGCTCCTCTTCGGTGCGGGAGAGCGGGGAGTGTACCTCCAGCCAGCGGCGACCATCCGGTTCGATGGCGACCTTAACCGGTTGATTGATGACCCGCACCGGCGTGCCAATCGGCACAATCTTGAACAGGGCCTCTATATCGTCAGGTCGCAGCCGGATGCAGCCTGCGCTTACCCGCAGACCGACGCCAAAATCCTTGTTGGTGCCGTGGATCAGGTAGTCGCGCTTGCCATAGCCAAGGCGCATGGCGAACTTGCCGAGGGGATTCTCCGGGCCGGGGGGCACCACGGCGGGCAGGGTGATCCCTTTTTGCTCCAGCCAGGATTTGCGCACCATGGGGCCGGGTACCCAGGTCGGGTTGGGATTCTTCTCGATGACGGTGGTGGTCATCTCGGGTGTTTCGCGGCCGATATCGCCAATCCCGATGGGCAGCACGATGACCTCGCTCTTCCCTTTGGGGAAGTAGTAGAGGCGCAGTTCGGGCAGATTGATGACGATCCCCTCGCGAGGCACATCAGGCAGCAGCATCTGGGTGGGCAGCGTCAAGCGGGTGCCCGGCTTGGGTAAATAGGGGTCTACACCCGGATTTGCTTCAAGCAGCGCCAAAAATCCAATTTGTGTATTTTTGCCAACCAGCTCCAGATGTTCATTCTGCTGGATGATGTAATCCTCCAGCTCACCGATTAGGCGACTCCCGGCAGGTGGCAGCGGGTAGCGTTTGGCCTCTGCCGGCGTGGCGCAGAGCAGGATCGCTGCCAGCAGCAGGGAAAGGGCGGGCGTTATGGAGAGGGGCATGAGTTTCGGCAATCGCATAAGGAGATCCATCAGTTCAATCGGGGCGGAACATCATCAACACAGCCGCCAGGATGGCGCGATTGTTCCTCAATCAGCCCATGATTACCAGCTTGCCGCGCACCCGCAATGATTTGGGGATACATAGGAAACCAGCCAAAATCGGCATCACCCATAAATTTGAGTGCCAAGCAGGAAAAAGAGGCGCCTCATGGCAATGGGGGAATATCACGACGTGGATAATGGCCGGGTGTGCGAGCGGGTGGATACAGAGCCATACAAGAGTGGCCTCGCAACGCAGGCCGTGCGTGAAGCATTGTGAGCCTGCTCCCAGATAGCTGATTCAGCCATTTGATATCTAAGAAATTTTTATTGCATCATCGGCCCAGCTTGGGTAAAAATCTCATCCCACGGAGAGATGCCGGAGTGGCCGAACGGGATTGACTCGAAATCAATTGTGGCAGCAATGCCACCCAGGGTTCGAATCCCTGTCTCTCCGCCACATACCAAGCCCAAGCAATTAAATTGCTTGGGCTTTTTCGTTTCGTGTGATGCCTGATATGCCATCTGATGTTGGCGGGCTTGAAGCGTCCCCTCTATCGACCACCTGTTAGTCGACTCGAGCCCATATCGAGATGTCTTATCGTCGTGCAATAGGGGCCCCCTTTTACTTGCCCGATCGCCTATCGGTTGCAAGGTTGGCCCCAACGGCTTGCTCGCCAGTCATGATGGCGACACAATGGAGTCCCTTTGGTTGGCCGCTCGCAGCTGGGGCTCGTGGCCGAATGGCCAGCGATAGTATGAGCGCGCCCGAGTGTTATGGGCCGGTGACAACGGGAAACATGGCGAGAACAGGAGCAAAAGAGGATGAGGGAAGGGCTTGAATGGTTCTGGCTCAATGAACCGGCCGAATGGCACAAAACAAGCGACGGCTTGCTGGTGGTAACGGACAAGCAGACCGATTTTTGGCGCAGCACCTGGTATGGCTTCGAGCGCCACAGCGGCCATGTCTATGGTTGTGATGTTTCAGGGGAATTTACCTTTCAGGTCTGCGTCGAGGGGGAGTTCACCACCCTCTACGATCAGGCGGGGCTGATGCTGCTGCAAGACGACGCGCACTGGCTCAAGGCGGGGATCGAGTACAACGACGATCAGCCGATGATCGGCAGCGTACTGACCAATCCGCGCTCTGACTGGGCCACCGGCATTTTCCCCGGCAATCCGCGCCGCTTCTGGCTGCGGCTGACCCGGCTGGCGGACTGTCTGCGCCTGCAATACTCCACCGATGGCAAGGTGTGGCCGTTGCTGCGTCTAGCCCCGTTTCCGCCAAGCGAACGTTGCTTTATCGGGGTGATGTGCTGCACCCCCGAGCGACAGGGGTTGGCGGTGCGTTTTTCGGATCTGCGCCTCACGCAGCCCCTTGGCAAGGCACTGCATGATTTGAGCTAGCCAGCCCATGGCTGGCATTGCGTGTCAACCGGCAGAGTGAACAATGCCATCGGCCCGCAGCGTCAGTTGCAGGGTCTATCGAGCGGGAGGGCCGTTACCCTCCCGCTTTTTTATGCCGGTAGGTCGGGAATGGCGGGTGGCTGTGATGGGCAAGCCTTGGCAAGCAACGTCGAAAAGCATGCGGTATGCGATGTAGCGACAACAAGTTGCCGGAACTGGGATCTCGATCGGGGCAACAGGACTTTTGTCCTGCAAGGGGCGAGGGGGCGGGGGCTAGGATGCCCTCATCCACACGAGTCAAACTGGAGCACAACAATAATGACCGCTCATATCAATGCCAACCCGGGCGATTTCGCCGAGACCGTCATCATGCCGGGGGACCCGCTGCGGGCCCGCTATATCGCCGAGACCTTTCTGACCGATGCGCGCGAGGTGACCAATGTGCGCAATATGCTGGGCTACACCGGCTACTACAACGGCCAGCGCATCTCGGTGATGGGCCACGGCATGGGGATCCCCTCCATGGTGCTCTACGCCCACGAGCTGGTGAACGACTTCGGGGTCAAGCGGATCATCCGCATCGGCAGTCTGGGGGCGACCCAGCGCCACGTGCAGATGCGTGACGTCATTCTGGCGCAGGCGGCGGGCACCGACTCCCCGACCAACGCCAAGCGCAGCGCCGGTTACCAGATGGCCACCTCGGCCGACTTCGCCCTGCTGCACAAGGCCTTTACCAAGGCGCAGGAGAAGGCGATTCCGGTCAAGGTGGGCAATATCTTCACCGGCGACCTCTATTACGATCCGGACGAAAACCTCATTCCGGCGCTGGAGAAGTTCGGCGTGCTCGGTATCGACATGGAGGTGGCCGGTCTCTACGGGCTGGCCCATCAGCAGGGGATCGAGGCGCTCGCCATCCTGACTGTCTCTGACCACTGCCTGACCGGTGAAGAGACCACGGCCGAAGAGCGGCAACTCTCCTTCAACCAGATGATCGAGCTGGCGCTGCACACCGCGCTGTAAGCGCCGCGGCCCGCCCAACCTTGCACGCACCCTGACCCCAAGAGAGATCCAATATGAACAATAAGCTCTCCCTCACTGCCATCAGCTTCCTGGCCAACTTCGTGATGGCCGGTTTTGCGACCCAGTTCGGCATGCTGATCGACCCCATCGCCGCCAAGTTCGGCGCCGACGTCAATCAGGTGGCCTCCATCTTCTCCCTGCTCAACGGCGGAGCGCTGGCGGGCACCATTGCCGCCTTCTTCCTGATCGAGAAGGTGGGCCTCAAGCGAATGACGCTGATCTGCTACGGCCTGATCGCGCTGGCGGCGGCCTCGCTCCATCTGACCGGCTCGCTCTATGTGGTGATGGCGGCCATGACGGTGATTGGCCTGTGCGGCGGGGTGGGGCTCTGCATTGCGGGGACTCTGGTGGTGAGCGTCTGGCAGGCGCGGATGCAGAGCACCATGCTGGTGGTGCAGGATGCCACCTTCAACGTGGCCGGGGTGGTCTTCCCGCTTATCACTACCTACACCCTGACCCACGCCATGGTGTGGAGCTGGAGCTATCTGGCGGTGGGTGTGGTGGCGCTGGCGACCATGCTGGTGGCGGTGCTGACCAATTTCCGCAGCTGCGAGGCGGGCGGCGAGAGTGCCGGCAACGAGCACTCGGAGTGGAACCTCGGCATCATCAGCGGCGGGCTGGGGCTTTTTCTCGGCATGTTGGCGCTCTACACCTTCCTCACCTGGGCGCCCATGTTCGTGAAGAACAAGTTCGGCATCCCCTTCGAGGAGGCGGGCAATATCATCACCCAATACTGGACGGCGGCCCTGCTCGGCGCGCTGGTCTCGACCGCCATTGTAACCCGCATTGCGATCAGCATCTTCCTCTTGGTGATCATCACCCTGGCGATGGGGATGACGGCGCTTATCGTCACCACCGACAACCTGAGCCAGCTGCCTTACCTCACCTATGGTTACGGCTTTGTCTGCGCCGCGCTCTACAACGCCTTTATCGCCTACGGGGTGTCGTTTGTGCGGCAGGCATCGAGCAAGAATGTCTCCTACATCCTCATCAGCGGCAGCGCGGGGGCCATGTTCAGCCCGGCCATCAGCGCCCTGTTCGAGCAGGTGATCGGCCTGCAGGCGGTGATGTACGCCATCCCGCTTATCTACGGCGTGATCCTCGCCATGCTGGTGGCGTCGCTGCGCATGGCCCGGCCCCAGCCTTGTCTGGCCTTAGCGGGAGAGTAAACAGCAAGAGGGGCGGTATTGACCGCCCCTCTTTTTTGTTGCTGTTCCACTTGTTGCTATTCAGTCGGCGACTGAGGCCCGCGACTTATGGCTGCTCCAGAAAGGCCTTGAGCCCAGCCAGATCGCGGATCTGCAACCCCTCTTCGCCGCGCCCCACCAGTCCTTTATCCATCAGCTCCTTCACCGCCCGTCGGTAGACTCGATCCGTGGTGCCGAAGCGTTCCGCCTCCTGATATCCCTTGCGAAAGCCGCTCACCGGGTTGTCGTGGCAGTGGCTGTGATAGAGGTCGAGGGCGATGTTGTAGCTGATGGGGTAGAGCATGCGGCAGGTGAAGATATCCACAGTGTCCTGATAGTCGATGGCAATGGCGGTGGCAAAGAAGAGCGCCACCTTGGGGTGGGCGACCAGCGCCTGTTCCAGCTGCTCGCCATCGATGCGGGCCACTTCTAGCGGCTCCTCGGCGATGATGTCGAGCTGGCAGCGGTAGCCGGTGAAGAACTCCATCTCGCCAAACAGCTGGTTGTCGCACTCAAGGGTGCCGAGCTGAAAGCGGCGGCCATTCATGGCGGTGTGGCCCATGGCGATGCGCCCGCTTGGCACCAGCACTAGATCCCGCAATAGCTCCCCCTGACGCATCAGGGGCTCACCCTCGGGGATCAGACGCCGCTCCGTGATGCAGGAGATGACCACCTGTTCGATGAGATCATGGCTGGCCTGCCAGTGGGGCTGAAAGCGCCCCTTGAGAAGGGGTTTGAGTTGCATGGGGTTTCGAGTCGTCGCCAAACAGAAACGACTATTACACACCCTTGCATACGGATATGCCAGTTTTGTACCGCAAAGTGGGGCTTACTGGTGTAGAAGTACAATCTGGAAGCATGAAAAAGCGCCCGAAGGCGCTTTTTCATTGAGCGGTGGTCAGCAAGGGTTAGCCAATCAGGCTGGCCCACAGGTCATATTCGTCGGATTCGTCGATCCGCACCTTGACCATATCGCCCGGCTTGAGGCCGGTTTCGCCGTTGAGGTAGACCAGACCATCGATCTCCGGTGCATCGGCAAAGGAGCGGCCAGTGGCACCCTCTTCGTCCACTTCGTCGATGATTACGGTCATCTCCTGACCCACTTTGCGGGCCAGTTTGCGGATGGAGACCTGCTGTTGCAGCTCCATAAAGCGCTGGAAGCGCTCTTCCTGAATCTCTTCCGGTACCGGATCCGGCAGCTCGTTGGCCAGCGCCCCTTCGACCGGGCTGTATTTGAAGCAGCCGACGCGATCCAGCTCCGCCTTGTCGATAAAGTCCAGCAGCATCTGGAAATCTTCCTCGGTCTCGCCCGGGAAGCCGACGATAAAGGTGGAACGCAGGGTGATCTGCGGGCAGATCTCGCGCCACTTCTGGATCCGCTCCAGGGTGCGCTCGACGGTACCCGGGCGCTTCATCAGTTTGAGGATGCGCGGGCTGGCGTGCTGCAGCGGAATGTCGAGGTAGGGCAGCACCTTGCCATCGCGCATCAGCGGGATGACGTCATCCACGTGCGGGTAGGGGTAGACGTAGTGCAGACGCACCCAGATATCGAGCTTGGCCAGCTCTTCGCACAGGGCGACCATGCTGGTCTTGACCGGCATGCCGTCGTAGAAACCGGTGCGGTGCTTCACATCGACGCCGTAGGCGGAGGTGTCCTGGGAGATCACCAGCAGCTCCTTCACGCCGGCCTCTTTCAGGCGCTTGGCTTCTGCCAGCACGTCGCCGATGGGGCGGCTCACCAGATCACCACGCATGGAGGGGATGATGCAGAAGGTGCAGCGGTGGTTGCACCCTTCGGAAATCTTCAGATAGGCGTAGTGGCGCGGGGTCAGCTTGACGCCGTGGGCCGGTACCAGACTGGTGAAGGGGTTGTGCTGCGGCTTCTCCACATATTTGTGGACGTGACCCAGCACCTCTTCATAGGCGTGGGGGCCGGTGATCTCGAGCACCTTGGGGTGGATCTCGCGGATCTGGTTCTCTTTGGCGCCGAGGCAACCGGTGACGATCACCTTGCCGTTCTCGGCCAGCGCTTCGCCGATCGCTTCCAGCGACTCTTGCACCGCGCTGTCGATAAAGCCGCAGGTGTTGACGACGACCAGCTCGGCATCGTCATAGCTGGGCACCACATCGTACCCTTCGGTACGCAGCTGGGTCAGGATGCGTTCTGAATCGACCAGGTTTTTGGGGCAACCCAAGGAGACGAATCCTACTTTGGGGGCCTGTTTTGTGTTGGACATCGCTCAATCACTCTTAGGTGGCTCTTCTTTAAGGGCGCGGATTTTACCGGAATGGTTAACCAAAAACTATACAGCCAGCATGGCAGAACCTAACAATATCTCCGAGTGGGCAGGATTGGGCCGTGCGAATAGCGGCTGATGGTGGAGCCCTGACTGGCGCGCAGTCCCTGCTGCACAGGTTTGTGGCTGGCAATATGCATTGCTGACTTATTAGTCAATTTCGCGGTCTGTGGCTGGGAACCCTGTCACGGGTGCCCCTATACTCCCATCATGGTGATCCGGTGGAGAAGGCAATGGAAAGTTCATTTGGCGAAAGAATGCAGAATCTGCACGCTACGCTACGCGAGCGTTTTGACAAGCTGAGTCGGGTGGCCATTGCGATTTACGATCCCCATACCGATCAGCTCAAGACCTTCGCCCACAGCACCGAGGGGCCCTCGCCGCTGGTGCAGTATGAGGTGAAGCTGAGCGATGTTCCATCCTTGCGCTATCTGGCGGAGCACAAGCACCCCCGGGTGCTTGGCAATCTCGATGCCCTGCGTGGTTCCGCGTCGGAACACAGCCGCAAGCTGCTGGAGGCGGGCTATGCCTCCAGCTATACCGAGCCGCTGTTGTTCAACAGCAAGCTGTTTGGTTTTCTGTTTTGCGATGCCATGGAGCCGGGATATTTCGATGAGTCGATCCAAAGCGAGCTGTCGGCCTATGCCCAGATGTTGTCCGCCATCGTTGCGGTGGAGTTCTTCTCTATTCAGACCCTCGGCGGCGCGCTGACCACGGCACGGGAGTTCAGTCGCTATCGGGATGAGGAGACCGCCAACCATCTGCATCGGATGTCGGCCTACTCCCGACTGATCGCCAAGACGCTGGCCCCGACTTGCGGGCTGAGCGACGAGGAGGTGGAGTTTGTCTACCTCTTCTCCGAGCTGCACGACATCGGCAAGATCGCGGTGCCGGATGCCATTTTACTCAAGCCGGGCAAGCTGACCCCGGAAGAGTTCGAGATCATGAAGGTTCACACCAGCAAGGGGCGAGAGATGATCAGCCTGATGATCAATGAGTTTGGCCTCGATGGCATTCACCACACCGATATGCTGACCAACATCATCGCAGGCCATCATGAGCGTTTTGATGGCACCGGTTATCCGCTGGGCCTGGCGGGGGAGGCGATCCCGCTGGCGGCGCGTATCGTGACGGTGGCCGATGTGTTTGATGCCCTGACCAGCGAGCGCCCCTACAAGCAGGCCTGGCCGTTCGAGACGGCGTTTGCCTATCTGGAGGAGCATGCCGGCAGCCAGTTTGATCCCACCTGTGTCGCTGCGGCCCTGCACAACAAGGCCGAGTTTTATGCCATCTATCAGCAGTATCAGGATCCGACCTGCACTGCGAGCGTGGCGGCCAGCGGCGCGGAGCCGGGTTGAGCGTGTGTGATGAGCTTAAGGGGCAATACGGCGGATCAAGCATGAATGAAAAGCGTAACAAGAGAGGGGGCATCAGCAGGTGCCCCCTCTCTTTTATGCGCCTCTCGATTCCACGCGCCCTTATTTTGCCGACCTTATCTCTGCGGCTATGGCGGCTGCGGTCAGGTTACTTTTTGGGCGTTGGCTCACTGATCTGGTAGAGGTGATCCGCGCAGGCGCTGGAGCAGCCACAGGGACGCACCTCTTTATCTTCCCGCTTCTGGGCAAGCTGGTATTGGCGCCACCAGATGATGGTGCCCATGGCCAGGATCAGTACGAACGAGGCGAGCAGGCTCAATAACCAGATGGACATGATCTCTTCTCCTTAGATGGTGATGACATGCACTGTGATGACATCAGTGATGATGGCAGCAACTGGCCTGCGCCCTCACTGCCTTGACAACAAGTATGGCCTTGTCGTGAGCTCTCTGCCTGATGGCCACTACTGGCACAACAGTGATTGGAGCCACTGTTGCAACCACCATGACAATGGCTATGACTCTGGCCTGCTCCAACAGGCTGGATGGCACGGATCGCAGATTTGCTCTGATGACGGCGAGACGGACGCCCCTGACTTGCCTCGGTGAGAGGTTGCAGATTGGCGGGGGCCAGCAGCGCGGGCAGCGGCAGGCGGGCAGAGCGGCACTGCAGAACCCGGATATTGGCCGCCAGCAGGCGGCCCAGCATCCGCTCGCCGATATTGCGCACCACCACCTGACCCACCTGATAGTGGGCGAGGGCGTCGAGCAGCGCTTGCTTGCCGTGGCAGCCTTCGGCGGCGGCCGGGTTAGCCAGGGTGGCGATAACGTTCCCTTCGGGGTTAATAATTTGCAGCTGCTCGGCACGGGTAAAGTGGCCAGCCAGCAACCCCTGACTCAGCATCAGGGCGCTGTTGTTGGGGTTGGTGGTCATGGTTGTGACAGCATTCATGTCGGCTCTTCTCCACTGGTTGGGTGGTCGGGCTCGGCGGGTTGCATCATCAATGCCTTTCCCAGACTCAGACACTCCACCACCTTGTAACGCCCTTTTTTCAGAATATTGGCCAGGGTCTGGCGGGAAACCCCCATCACCAGGGCGGCCTCCTGCTGCTGCATTCCTTGAAGGTCGACGAGGCGCAATGCCTCGAACTCGTCAGGGGCCAGCGTGACCTGTTCCAGCTGATGCATGGGGCGGCCGTTGGGTTTGAAGCAGCTGTTGGCGGGGCGGCCACAGATCTGGCGGGCAATCTTGGGTCTTGGCATGGTGGCTCCTAATTGGCATAAGCCATTTATACGCCCATATGTAGCATATGCCAATAATTTTGTCGGGTGTAGAGAGCTGCGCGCATGCTGTTTACGGTAGCGAGGGGTAAAGAGAGGGAGGAGGAATACGTACAAAAGCTGTGAAGGTGGCAGAAACGACGCAGGCCCGAACATGGTTCGGGCCTGCGGTTTTGCAGAGGATGGCGGTTGCCTTCCCGGCGAGTTTACGCCTGTTCGGCCTCGGCCACAGGAGCTGCGCTCTCGCTACCGTTGGCGAAGCGATCCGCCCACAGGGCAATCACGCCGTCACCGGTGACGTTGCAGGCGGTGCCGAAGCTGTCTTGCGCCAGATAGAGGGCGATCATCAGGGCGATGGAGGCTTCACCGAAACCGAGCATGGAGGTGAGCAGGCCCAGCGCCGACATCACGCCACCACCCGGGGCGCCCGGGGCGGCGATCATGATCACCCCCAGCATCATGATGAAGGGGAGCATGGTCTCGATGCCTGGAATGGCCAGATGCTCGGAGAGGAACATCACCGCGGTGGCGCAGGTCACCAGGGTAATGGTGGAGCCACAGAGGTGAATGGTGGCACACAGCGGCACGGTGAAGTTGGCGATACCGTCGCTCACGCCGTTGTTCTTGCTCGATTGCAGAGCGACCGGAATGGTGGCGGCGCTCGACATGGTCCCCAGCGCGGTGAAGTAGGCGGGCAGCATGTTCTTGATGAGCTGCGCCGGTGAGCGGCCAAGGGCCAGACCGGTACCCACGAACAGTACGGAGAGCCAGATCCAGTGCATCAGGATCGCCATCACCAGCACCACGCCGAAAGTTTTCAGGGTAGCGAATACGGTGCCTTCTACCGTCATCTCGACAAAGACGCCCGCGATATAGAACGGCAGCAGCGGGATGATCACCTTGGCCAGCAGGCGGTCGATGATGTCACGACCCTGATCGGCGACCCGGCGCAGATCGGTGGCCTGGGTGGCGCTGATGCCAATGCCGAACACGAAAGCAGCGGCCAGTGCCGACATCACGCCAAACAGCGGCGGGATCTCCAGATTGACGTAGGAGGCGAGCTTGATGGCCGTGGCCGTGGTGGGCTCGGCGGCGGTGGTGAACAGCGGGATCAGGTGGCTCGCCACGGTAAAGGCGAACAGCCCCGCCAGAATGGTGGAGCAGTAGGAGAGGGCCACGGTTTTGCCCAGCAGCTTGCCGGAGTTTTTCGGCAGGCTGGCGATGCCGCTCATGATAAAGAACAGAATGATGAGCGGAATGGTGAAGGTGATGAGCTGACCTATCACTGTCTTGGCCGTAAACAGCACGCGCGCCACCCACTCAGGGGCGTAGAGACCGAGCAAGAGACCGGCAAGGATGCCAGCAATGAGTTTCAGGACAAGTTTCATAAGGAAATCCGGAGTTGGTTGTATTGTCTGTTTTGTTATTAAATTTTGATATTAATCACACTTTTTAACACGTAAGCCGTGTTATGTCTGCCTTTTCTGCGTTAACGCCGAGTTAAATATTGTCGAAAGCCAAGATCGCCGACTAGCTGTCGGCTTGGCGTTGAACGGGAAAATCTGTGATGAATTAGCCCGTTAGGTGGCTTGATGATCGCCACGCAGCAACATGACGTACTGGCTGGCGTGTTGACTTGTGCATGATGGCGTGTTGGTCGAGGCGGTTTCCATCGGCGCCAGTTGCAGCGCTATCCCGGATGTGGTGACCAGTTGTTTTAGCTCATCGTGACTAGTCTTGCCGCTTGGCTGCAGGGGGAAGCAGAGCGGAGCGCCCGCTTTGAGCAGGGTCGCCAGCTGTTGCAACAGGGGGACAAGGGTGGCCGCGTCGCTATCAAGCGGGCGGCTTAACCAGATGCCATCGTAAGGGAGCACCGAGTACATCTTCGCCAGCGGGCAGACCCGCACTGCTTGTCCGGATTGCTGCGAGGCAACTTTGGCGTCAGCCAGCACTGCTTCGCAGGCGGTGACCACATACCCTTCTGCACGCAGCCAGCACAGATCTTCCCCCATACCGCACTGACCATTGAGCAGGTGAGCACCGGGTGTGAGACGCGCCACAAAGGCAGCTCGAGCGTGGGTGTGCTGGTCGTTAAATGGCCAGGAAGCGGGGATGGCGTCAGAGTGTGGCACAGGGTTACCTCAAGCAGGGGGCGCACAGGGTAACAAATCGGGGCCTGACTGCCAAAGCGCGCGGTCAGGCCCCGATTTGGATGTTAGGAAGTTGCCGGAGCCGGTTAGCGGCCGCAGGCAGGCCCGTGGGGCTGGGCCAGCATGGTGAACATGCTCTCTATCAGGAAGGCTGATTCGCTCTGCAGGTCGATCCGCCCCGGAAAGTGGAGCCAGTTGATGATGTAGCCATCCAGGGTGCAGTGGAGCAGGGTGGCGGCACGCTGCAAGTTAAGGTCTGCCGGCAGTTGGCCCCGTCGTACCGCATTGGCCAAGGTCGTCTCCAGATCCTGAAAAAAGTGTGCGGACTCGCTGCGGATATGCTCGCGCAGTGAGATGGCTTCTCCCTCCAGCGATTCGAGATTGAACAACAGGGTGAACATCTGCCGTTGCGCCGGATTGTGAATGAAGCTGTGGAGCACCCCTTCGAAGAAGAGACGCAGTTGCCCCAGCGGATCCGGCTCATCGGTATTGAGGCAGGCATCGAGCTGGTGGGCGAGAGGGCTGCAGAGCTCTTTCCAGAGCGAAATGAAGAGTTCGTCCTTGTTCTTGAAGTGCCAATAGATGGCCCCGCGCGTCAGGTCGGCCGCCCTGGCGATGTCGGTCAGGCTGGTCTTGGCCAGGCCCTGAGAGCAGAACAGATCCAGCGCCGTGCTCATGATGTGGCAGCGTGTTTGCTGCGCCTCTTCTTTGGTTCGTCTGGCCATCGAAATTTGTGCCTCATGCAAGCAAAAAGTCACTTACATACATTTATGAATGTATGTATATTGCCTCATCTTTCGACTATTTACCAACAGGGCCCATGCGGCCCTGATTGTTCATTGACTGGCAAAGGCTCAGGTGTTTCATGCATAAACATATTCTTGCTCGTTCAGTTGGTCTTGCCTTGCTGGCTACAGGCTTGCTGGCAGGTTGTGGTGACAAGGGGGGCGCACCCCAGGGACAGGGCGGTATGCCCCCCGCGGCGGTCAACGTGGTGACTCTGCAGAGCGGTCCGCTGATGTTGACCACCGAGTTGACCGGTCGCAGTGCCCCGTTGCGGGTGGCCGAAGTGCGTCCACAGGTGAGCGGTATCATCCTCAAGCGTCTCTTTACCGAAGGGAGCGACGTGAAGGCTGGCGATCTGCTCTATCAGATCGATCCGGCTCTCTATCAGGCGGCGGTCGCCAGCGCCAAGGCCAATCTGGCCAAGGCGCAAGCCAACGAGCAGAGTGCCCGCCTCAAGGCCAAGCGCTATCAGGAGCTGCTCAAGGTCAAATCCATCAGCCGTCAGGACTATGACGACGCCGACGCCAGCTGGAAGCAGGCGCAAGCCGAGATCATGGCGAGCAAGGCTGCCCTGCGCAGCGCCGAGATCAATCTCGGTTACACCCGCATCACGGCTCCTATCAGCGGCCGCATCGGTACATCCGCAGTGACCGAGGGGGCGTTGGTGACCGCCCAGCAGGCTGACAGCCTGACCGCCATTCAGCAGCTTGATCCCATGTATGTGGATGTGCGTCAGTCCACTGCCGATCTGCTGCGCCTCAAGCGACTGGTCGCCGAGGGCAAGCTGACCCAGGACGAGCAGAAGGGGGCCAAGGTGACCTTCCAGCTGGAAGATGGCTCCACTTATGGCGAAGAGGGCTCGTTGCAATTCTCCGATGTGACCGTGGATGAGACCTCCGGCATGGTGACCCTACGGGTGATTGTGCCCAACCCTCACCAGCTGCTGCTGCCCGGCATGTTTATGCGCGCCACCCTGCAAGAGGGTGAGCGGGCGCAAGGGCTGCTGGTGCCGCAAACTGCCGTGACTCGCACCCCCAACGGCGGCGCCACCGTGATGGTGGTAACCGCTGACAACAAGGTGGAGCTGCGCAACGTGCAGCTGAGCCGTGTCGTTGGCAGCAACTGGGTGGTGGAGTCAGGGCTCATCTCCGGCGAGCGGGTGATCGTGGCTGGCCTGCAGAAAGTACGACCGGGCGCCGTGGTCAATCCCGCCGAGCAAGGTGCTGATGCAGCGTCTGCTCAAGCCGCGTCCAACACCCCGGCCAACAAGTAGGATGGAGTAGTCGCTTCATGGCTCGATTTTTTATAGACAGACCCATTTTTGCCTGGGTGATCGCGCTGGTGATCATGCTAGCGGGCAGCCTGGCCATCATCAAATTGCCGGTCGCCCAGTATCCGAGCATTGCGCCGCCCGCTGTCGGTATTTCCGCCAGCTATCCGGGCGCATCCGCCAAAACGGTGGAAGACTCGGTGACCCAGATCATCGAACAGAACATGACCGGGCTGGATCACCTGCTCTACATGTCCTCCCAGTCTGACTCCGCGGGGCGGGTGTCGGTGACCCTCACCTTCCAGCCGGGGACCGATCCCGATATCGCCCAGGTACAGGTGCAGAACAAGCTGCAGCAAGCGATGTCGCTGCTGCCGCAAGAGGTTCAGCAGCAGGGGATCCGGGTACAGAAGACCTCCAGCAGCTTCCTGATGGTCGCTGCCTTCATCTCCAGCGATGGCAGCATGAACAACGACGACCTGGCGGACTATGTGGTCTCCAACATTAAGGAGCCCCTGAGCCGTCTGGACGGGGTAGGGGATATCACCTTGTTCGGTAGCCAGTATTCCATGCGGGTGTGGCTCGATCCCAATAAACTCAACCGGGTGCAGATGACTCCTGGTGATGTGCAGGCAGCCATCAAGGCGCAGAACGCCCAGGTGGCCTTCGGCAAGCTGGGCGGCACACCGTCGGTGGAAGATCAGCAGTTCACCGCCACCATCATGGGGCAGACCCGTCTCTCTACCGTGGAGCAGTTCAACGACATCCTGCTGCGGGTGAATCAGGATGGCTCCAAGGTACGGCTGAAAGATGTGGCCCGGGTCGAGCTGGCGGGCGAAAGCTATGACGCCGATGCGCTCTACAACGGCCAGTCCACCGCCGCGGTCGCCATCAAGCTGGCGACCGGCGCCAATGCGCTGGATACCGCCGAGAAGGTGCGTGCCAAGCTCAATGAGCTGTCGGATTACTTCCCGGCCAACATGGAGATCGTCTATCCCTACGACACTACGCCGTTTGTGAAGATCTCCATCGAGGAGGTGGTGCAGACCCTGATCGAGGCGATCTTCCTGGTGTTCTGCGTCATGTATCTGTTCCTGCAGAATTTCCGCGCCACCCTGATCCCGACCATTGCGGTGCCTGTGGTGCTGCTCGGTACCTTCGGGGTGATGGCGGCGTTCGGCTTCTCCATCAATACCCTCACCATGTTCGGTATGGTGCTGGCCATCGGCCTGCTGGTGGATGACGCCATCGTGGTGGTGGAGAACGTGGAGCGGCTGATGAGCGAGGAGGATCTCTCCCCGCTGGAAGCGACCCGCAAGTCGATGACCCAGATCACCGGCGCGCTGGTGGGGATCGCCCTGGTGCTCTCCGCCGTGTTCGTGCCGATGGCCTTCTTCGGCGGCTCGACCGGCGCCATCTATCGCCAGTTCTCGCTGACTATCGTCTCGGCCATGGTGCTGTCGGTGCTGGTGGCGTTGATCCTGACACCGGCCCTCTGTGCCACCCTGCTCAAGCCGATGAAACATGGCGAGTTTGGGGCCAAGCGCGGCTTCTTTGGCTGGTTCAACCGCGCCTTTGATGCGGGTACCAATCGCTATCAGAGCGGCGTGCGCAAGGTGATCAAGCAGGGCGTGCGCTACAGCCTGATCTACGGTGCCATGCTGGCGGTACTGGCAGTGCTCTTTATGCGGATGCCCACCTCCTTCCTGCCGGAAGAGGATCAGGGGGTCATCATGTCCATGGTGCAACTGCCGGTGGGGGCGACCAAGCAGCGCACCGAGGTGGTGCTGGCGGACATGCGCGACTACTTCCTGAAAAACGAGAAGGATAACGTTGACTCCGTACTGACCGTATCCGGCTTCAGCTTCGCCGGTAGTGGCCAGAACGCGGGTATGGCCTTTATCAAGCTCAAGGACTGGAGCGAGCGCAAGAGCCCGGATCGCAGCGCCAATGCCATCATCGGCCGCGCCATGGGCTATCTGTTCAGCATCAAGGAGGCGCAAGTGTTCGCCTTTAACCTGCCTCCGATCCCGGAGTTGGGTACGGCGACCGGTTTTGACTTCTTCCTGCAGGATCGCGGCGGTATAGGTCACGACAAGCTGATGGCGGCGCGTAACCAGCTGCTCGGTATGGCGGCGCAGGATCCCACCTTGGTACGGGTACGCCCGAACGGGATGGAAGATACGCCGCAGCTCGATATCAAGATCGACTACGAGAAGGCGCTGGCGCAGGGGCTATCCATCGCGGATATCAACAACACCCTGGCTACCGCTTGGGGCTCGTCCTACGTCAATGACTTCGTCGACCGTGGCCGGATCAAGAAGGTCTATATGCAGGCGGATGCCCCCTTCCGGATGAACCCGGAAGATCTGAAACTCTGGTATGTGCGCAACAGTGCCGGTCAGATGGTGCCCTTCTCCGCCTTTGCCAGCACCGAGTGGAGCTTCGGCTCGCCGCGTCTTGAGCGTTACAACGGTGTGCCAGCGATGGAGATCGTCGGTGAAGCTGCGCCCGGCAAGAGTACCGGTGATGCAATGGCTGCCATCGAACAGATGGTGAAACAGCTGCCGGAAGGGGTGGGCATCGAGTGGACCGGGCTCTCCTTCCAGGAGCGTCAGGCCGGTTCACAGGCGCCAGCGCTCTACGCCATATCCTTGCTGGTGGTGTTCCTCTGTCTGGCGGCCCTCTACGAGAGCTGGAGCATTCCGTTCTCGGTGATGCTAGTGGTGCCGCTCGGGGTACTGGGAGCCATTGTGGCCGCCACCCTGCGTGGGCTGGAGAACGACGTCTACTTCCAGGTAGGCCTGCTCACCACCATAGGCTTGTCGGCGAAAAACGCGATTTTGATCGTGGAATTTGCCAAAGAGCTCTACGACAAGGGGATGGGGTTGGGTGAGGCTGTGGTGGAGGCGGCACGCCTGCGTCTGCGTCCGATCCTGATGACCTCGCTCGCCTTTATCCTCGGGGTGCTGCCGCTGGTGATCAGCTCCGGCGCCGGTGCCAGCAGCCGTAATGCAATCGGTACCGGCGTAATGGGGGGGATGATCAGCGCCACCGTGCTGGCCATCTTCTTCGTCCCGCTCTTCTTCGTGCTGGTGATGCGTTACTTCACCAAACACAGCAGCAAAGAAGAGCGTCTGACTCATGCTCATGAGTCAAAACATGACTGATGGCATGCAAGGTTGAGCAAATTTGAACAGAGTCCAATAAATCGCCAGTCTGCTTTGGTCTGGCTGACAATCAAGCAGGGCAACCCTATGGGTTGCCCTGTTTTTTCTGGGCTTGCCGAGAGGTTCGTGTTACCGATTGTTGAAATAAGTAGCAGGGCGTTCAAGCTGGTTGTGATCAGCCTCGTGCCCAGCTTCAAATTAACCCCCAGCGAGGTATTTTTTGCTGTTCATATGGGGGCAATACGAGATAGAATCCGGCATCAAATCGGGTATGTGTGGTGTGCAATATCACGAGATATCGGTGAGCGTGTCTAGCGATGCATACCAGCAAAAAATACAATTAAATGCTGGAGGACATGATGGCCAACAGCTTGGGAATCGTGTTTAAAATCAGCGATCTGGGGGCTGCAACTCAGTGCGGTAGCCATGTTATTTGTTGGTTTTAGCTCAAATGATGAGCGTTCTCGCCATCTAGTGATATGTATTAGATGGCAAATATCCATGCACTTCTTTGAATTCCTGCATCGTATTTCCCCCGAGTAATTAATGTCGTTCCAAAATGAGAGTGATTCTCGTTATAAGAGCACCTTTTCTATGAAAATTTTAGTGACCGGCGGTGCTGGTTTTATCGGCTCTGCCGTTGTGCGCCATATTATCCGTCATACTCAGGATGCCGTTATCAATCTCGATAAACTCACCTATGCTGGCAATCTGGAATCCCTGGCCGATGTATCGTCAAGCGAGCGTTATGCGTTTGAGCAGGTGGATATCTGCAACCGTGCCGAGCTGGATCGGGTGTTTGCCTTGCACCAGCCGGATGCCGTGATGCATCTGGCCGCCGAGAGCCATGTTGACCGTTCCATCACAGGCCCGGCTGACTTTATCGAGACCAATATCGTCGGTACCTATATGTTGCTGGAAGCAGCTCGCGCTTACTGGAACGGTCTGGACGAGTTACACAAGGCTGCCTTCCGCTTCCACCATATCTCCACCGATGAGGTGTATGGCGATCTGCCCCATCCGGATGAAGTAGCCGTCGGTGAGCCATTACCGCTCTTTACCGAAACCACTCCTTACGCCCCCAGCAGCCCCTATTCTGCCTCGAAGGCTTCCAGCGACCATCTGGTGCGTGCCTGGCGCCGTACTTACGGCCTGCCGACCATCGTCACCAACTGCTCAAACAACTATGGTCCTTACCACTTTCCCGAGAAGCTGATCCCGCTGGTCATTCTTAACGCGCTGGATGGCAAGCCGTTACCTGTCTATGGCAAGGGCGACCAGATCCGTGACTGGCTCTATGTGGAAGACCACGCGTGCGCGCTCTACAAGGTGGCGACCACCGGCGTGGTCGGTGAGACCTACAACATCGGCGGTCATAACGAGAAGCAGAATCTGGAGGTGGTACACACCATCTGCGATCTGCTGGACGAGATGGTGCCGAAGGTGGGCTCTTATCGTGAGCAAATCACCTATGTGGCGGATCGCCCTGGCCACGATCGCCGTTATGCCATCGATGCGACCAAGATGAGTGCCGAGCTGGATTGGCAACCGCAAGAGACCTTTGAATCCGGTATTCGCAAAACCGTGCAGTGGTATCTGGAAAACCAGCAGTGGGTCAACAACGTCAAGAGCGGGTCATATCAGTCTTGGATTGCTCAGCAGTACGGGGAGAAGAAGTAATGAAAGGGATTATTCTGGCTGGCGGTTCTGGAACTCGTCTTTACCCTATCACTATGGGCGTCTCCAAACAGCTCTTGCCAGTTTATGACAAACCTATGATTTACTATCCACTGTCAGTACTGATGCTTGCCGGGATCAGGGAAATTCTGATTATCACGACACCTGAAGATCAAGCAAGTTTTCAACGTTTGTTAGGTTATGGTAGTAATCTGGGTATTCATCTGCAATACGCTGTTCAAGCATCTCCTGACGGCTTGGCTCAAGCCTTTTTAATTGGCGAAGAGTTTATTGGTAGTGATAGTGTTTGTTTGGCATTAGGTGATAATATTTTCTGGGGGCAGGGCTTTTCTCCAATATTAATACGTGCCGCCCAGCGCCAAACCGGCGCCACAGTTTTTGGTTATCAAGTGAAAGATCCCGAACGCTTTGGTGTTGTTGAATTCGATGAAAATAGAAAGGCTATCAGTATTGAAGAGAAACCAGTTAATCCAAAGTCCAACTTTGCAGTAACTGGACTCTATTTTTACGATAACAAAGTGGTTGAGTTGGCAAAAAAAGTCAGACCCTCAGCCCGTGGTGAGCTGGAGATTACCACTCTCAACGATATGTATTTGCAAGCCGGTGAATTGAATGTAGAACTACTTGGTCGTGGTTTTGCCTGGCTTGATACTGGTACCTATGAAAGTTTGCATGATGCCGCCTCTTTTGTTGAAACCATCGAGAAACGCCAAGGTTACAAGATCGCCTGTTTAGAGGAAATAGCATGGCGAAATGGCTGGTTAACGGATGAGCAGCTATCAAGGGCCGCTAATTTGATGGCTAAAAATAGTTATGGCGAGTATTTGAATTCGTTAAAGAAATAGGAACCAAATTTTTGGTTTAATGAATTGGATTTACTATGTACACCATAAAATCAAAAGCTATTAAAGTCTTTGCGACTGGACTGAAAGGACTTAAGACAGTACAGGGATTAAGAAGAAAGACAAATAAAATCACTGTTATTATTGGAAAAGATACAAATGTGAAAAATGATTTCTCGGATGACATAGAGGTGTACTGCAAACAAGAGAATATAAAATATTATTTTAGTACAAAACATGCTGATAAGCATGAGTTTGGCCTTGCAGTCGCTGCTGGATGGCAGCGAATGATTTTTGATATCCCTTCTTCTGCACTGATAGTTTTTCATGACTCATTATTGCCGAGATATCGTGGTTTCAACCCCCTGGTAACAGCTTTATTGAATAAAGATGACTGTGTCGGGGTAACGGCTTTAATGGCAGCGGACAAATATGATCGTGGTGATATCCTATCTCAAGTTAAGGTTCCAGTCGAATATCCAATCACGATAGAAGATGCAATTATAATGGTAAGTGAGGCTTACTTTAATATTGCAGGTGAGATTTATGATTTATTCATTTCGGGACAGCTACATGGAAAACCCCAAGATGAATCACTAGCAACATATAGTCTATGGCGTGATAGCGATGACTATGCAATAAATTGGAATCTTGATTCTCATGCAATAGAACGACATGTAAATAGTGTTGGCTATCCTTATCTTGGTGCATCATCATTTGTTGATGGGGCATTAGTGAGAATTAAGAAAGTAGCATTGGTTAATGATGTTTTTATTGAAAATAGAGTTCCAGGAAAGATCATTTTCTTTGAGAAGAATATGCCAGTTGTTGTTTGTGGCCAAGGCTTACTCAGACTGGAAAGTATAGAAGATGATAATGGGAATGTATTAGAGATAAATAAACTTAGAACTAGGTTAAAGTAAAATGATAAATTTCAACAAGCCTTATCTCCATGGTAAAGAACTCGTGTATATTGCTCAAGCCGTCGCTGCGGGGAAAATTTCCGGTGATGGTACCTTTACCAGAAAATGTCATGATTTTTTTGAGCAACGCTATGGTTTTAAAAAAGCATTGATGACTACATCATGCACCGATGCGTTGGAGATGGCCGCAATCTTATTGGATATTCAACCTGGTGATGAAGTTATCGCCCCATCCTATACATTTGTGTCGACTGTCAATGCATTTGCGCTGCGTGGTGCCAAAATTATCTTTGCAGATAGTTATAGTGATCATCCTAATGTTGATCCAGCACAAATAGAAAAACTGATCACTCCTAACACCAAAGCTATTGTAGTTGTTCATTATGCCGGTGTTGCGTGTGACATGGACGCCATTATGGCAATTGCAAATCAGCATAATATCCCTGTAGTAGAGGATGCTGCACAAGCGATTGATAGCTATTACAAAGGGAAACCACTCGGTAGTATAGGTACATTTGGAACATTCTCATTCCATGAAACTAAGAATATCATTGCTGGTGAAGGGGGATTATTAGCCATCAATGATGATAAATACATTCATCGTGCTGAGATCATTCGTGAGAAGGGGACGAACCGCTCATCATTTTTCCGAGGTGAAGTGGCTAAATATGGCTGGGTAGACATTGGTTCGTCCTTCCTGCCATCAGATATTATCTCTGCTTACTTGTATGCGCAACTTGAAAACATGGGACCTATTCAGGCTAGGCGCAAAGAAATTTGGCAACGTTATTATGATAGATTGAATGTTGTATTAGCTAACACAGGTATTGAATTGCCAGTCGTTGCAGACTATTCAACTAATAACGCACACATGTTTTATTTGGTTTGTTCAAGTCTTGAGCAGCGCACGGCGCTAATTCAACACTTAAAAGACAACGAAGTGCATGCGGTTTTCCACTACTTATCTCTGCATACTAGCGAATTCTATCAAGACAAGTATATTGGTTACCCCTTGCTAAATTCTGATTACTTCAGCGATACCTTAGTACGTTTGCCACTATTTTATGAGTTAACCAATGAGCAAGTGGATTATATCTGTTCACAAATAAAGAGCTTTGTCGAGCTGAAATGAACAAAAAAATATTGCATCTAGCGTATTTGGATAAATTTATCCCAGGGTTTATTGAACTTGTTCGCCAGCATTTTTCTGGTGATCCTCACACAGTGATTACATTTGGGGACATTAAGAAATATCCTTATGTACAGTCACCGTCGATTTTGAATTTATCAACGTTGAATAGTTTTCGGAATATTATTAAGCTAGTCGTTGCCATGCATCGAAATGATAAAATTATCCTGCATGGACTTTTTTCTTCCCACTTAGTTATATTGCTTTGTTTTATGCCTTGGTTACATAAAAAATGTGATTGGATAATTTGGGGAGGGGACCTTTATTATCACAAACTAACTAAAAAAGATACGCGTTACTATGTGCTGGAAGTATTTCGCAAGTTTTTAATATCACGCCTTGGTGGTTTTATTACTTATGTGGAAGGTGATTATCACAATGCCCAGCAGTGGTATAATGCAAGTGGTAAACTTTATGAATGTATCATGTATAAAAGCAATGTTTATAGTGGTGCAACACTAAGTGAAGAGGAATTAATCCATACGAAAGGGCAAGGTTTACCCAAGGTCAATGTTCAGATTGGTAACTCAGCTGATCCAGCCAATAATCATCAGCAGGTTTTTGAAAAACTTGCCAAACTTGATGTACGAAATCAGATTGGTAAAATTTATTGTCCCCTTTCTTACGGTAACTCGATTTATGCAGCGCAGATAAAAAAATTGGGAGAAGCAATGTTTGGCGATAAGTTTTTCCCGCTGATGGATTTTATGCCGCTTGCGCAATATAATAAAATTTTGGATGAAGTTGATATTGCTATTTTTGCCCATGATCGGCAGCAAGCTATGGGTAATACCATCAATCTGCTTGGTCGTGGCAAAACTGTCTATATGCGCGCAGATACCAGCTCATATGCACTGCTGACAAAACTCGGAATCAAGGTATTTTCGTTAGATGATTTATCTCTCACCGTTCAATCACGCGAAGTAATCATCGCTAATAATCAACGGGTATGTAACTATTTTAGTGAAGAAAATTTAGTGAACCAGCTTAAAACTATTTTCTCCTAATATTTAGTTGGAAATTTAAATTGCAGTAGAGCTTATGTCACCAACAAAAATCCTTCATTTTTCCCTTGGCCCAATCGGTGGCGCATTATTGGGCTTTATCACGTTACCTATTATTGCCTGGGTATTTAGCCAAGAAGATGTTGGCAAAATGGCATTACTGAACGTGGTGCTAAGTTTCGCCACCTTGTTTTTTACTTTGGGGTTAGATCAAGGTTACGTTCGTGAATTCCATGAGTCAGAGAATAAACCTTTACTACTAAAAACTGCGGTCTTGCCTGGCTTAATATTATTGTTGATTGTGCTTGCGACCAGTTTGACATTTGGCTCTTGGTTAGCGGAATTTGTCTTTTCTCTAGAATCAACTAGTGTCAGTTGGATTCTTGCATTAGCTTTATTAGCTAGTTTTTTATCACGCTTTTTATCTTTAGTGTTGCGCATGAATGAACGGGGTTTAGCTTTTTCTATGAGTCAGCTTTTACCTAAGGCATTTTTGCTTATTATTATTCTTTCTTATCTTTTATTGAATGTTACTAAAAACTTTGAGCATTTGTTGTTAGCCAATACTCTCGCAATTTTTATTGCTTGTTTAATATTTGTTTGGAACACGCATAGCGAATGGCGGTTAAGCCTAAGCCAAAAAATAGATCTGCAGCAGTTACGACAAATGTTACACTTTGGCTTTCCATTGATTTTAGGTGGGGTTGCATTTTGGGGTTTAACATCGTTAGATAGAATTTTTCTAAGTCGATGGAGTAGCTATAGCGAACTGGCGGTATATTCAATTTCGGTCAATTTTGCCGCTGCAGCCACAATCTTCCAGTCAGTTTTTTCTACTGTATGGGCTCCGACAGTTTATAAATGGGCCAGTAAAGATGAGGGCCATGATAAAGTCATCATAGTTAGCCGCTATGTGCTGTTCTTAGTCATTATATTATTTTGTGCGGCTGGCTTGTTATCCTGGATTGTATCTTTTATTTTGCCATCTGAATATGCACAAGTTCAATGGATTTTGGTTGCCTGTCTTGCCTATCCATTGTTTTATACCTTGTCAGAGACCACGGTGGTTGGCATTGGTATCGCGCGAAAATCTGTCTACGCAATGTTAGCCTGTGTGCTCGCATTATTAGTTAATGTAGCTTGTAACTATATTCTTATCCCCAGATATGGTGCTGCAGGAGCTGCGAGTAGCACGGCATTGGCATTCTGGGTATTTCTAGTGTTGAGAACAGAGTTTGCTATTCACGTTTGGAAGGTATTACCGAGAGCAGCATTATACACTTTTACGTTCTTGTGTATCATAGGTGCAGTATTAGGTGCGCTAGAACAAGAGCGATTGGGTATTTATATCTATATATACTGGATTGCATTGCTATTGGGGTGTGGTTGGTTTTTTAGATGTGAGTTTTCACAAGCAATAAAAAAAATCTTAAAATGGTATGAAATCAAGTAATGTCTCTATTTGTCAATTTTATAAGCTGGAATTATCATGAAAATTGCCGTCGCGGGAACCGGGTATGTCGGTTTATCTAATGCCATCTTATTGGCGCAGCACCATGAAGTGGTGGCGCTCGATGTGCTGCTAGAGAAAGTCACGCAGATAAATGATCGTATTTCTCCGATTGCCGATGCAGAAATTGAATATTATTTGTCGAGTCAACCACTTAATTTGACTGCCACGCTGGATAAACGATACGCTTATACCAATGCAGAGTTTGTCATCATCGCCACGCCAACCGACTACGATCCTACGACCAATTATTTTAACACCCGCAGCGTTGAAGCCGTTGTGCGTGATGTTATGGAGATTAACCCTACTGCGGTGATAGTGATTAAATCCACCGTACCGGTTGGTTTTACTGCTAAATTGCGTGAAGAACTCGGCTGTGATAATCTGATGTTCTCCCCTGAATTTTTGCGTGAAGGCCGTGCCTTATATGACAATCTGCACCCGTCGCGTATTGTGGTAGGCGAGCGTAGCGAGCGTGCACAATTTTTTGCCAATTTACTGATCGAGGGAGCAATTAAAGAAGATATACCTGTTTTGCTTACCGATAGCACTGAAGCGGAAGCAATTAAGCTATTTGCCAACACCTATCTGGCAATGCGAGTGGCTTATTTTAATGAGCTTGACAGCTATGCTCAGTCTAATGGCCTGGACTCGAGGCAGATCATTGAAGGTGTGGGACTGGATCCACGTATTGGCAGCCATTACAACAATCCCTCGTTTGGTTATGGGGGCTATTGCCTACCCAAAGACACCAAACAGCTACTCGCCAACTACAGTGAGGTGCCCAATAACCTGATCCGCGCTATTGTGGATGCCAATACTACTCGCAAAGACTTTATTGCTGATTCTATTTTGCAGAGAAATCCCAAAAGGGTTGGTGTATATCGGCTTGTAATGAAAGCGGGTTCTGATAATTTCCGTGCCAGTGCTATCCAAGGCATTATGAAGCGGATTAAAGCCAAGGGCATCGAAGTGGTAGTGTATGAACCTACCCTACAGATGTCCGAGTTTTTTCACTCGCGGGTCATTAACAATCTTCACCAATTTAAAGACGAATGCGACATCATCATCACTAATCGCATGATGGCGGAGCTGAGTGACGTTGTTGAAAAAGTCTATACACGTGATTTGTTTGGTTGTGATTGATACGCAAGCCAAGTGGGACTCTATTGGAATTCCCTTGTATTTGCAATCCTGCCTAGTGGATCCCCCCTGGTTTCTTAGACACCTCGCTGTCTGAAAATGGACTGACTCCGCCCCAGTAGACTATCCAGTCCTAGAGTTTGAGCATAGGAGATGCGTATGAGCACACTACGCTTTACACCTGAATTTAACCATGCATCAGATAACTGGATGTGGTTATTCAGTGGCAGAGGTCTCCGACCGGTTGGGTGTTTCTGCGTTTCGGCTCTACAAATTGCTGAGGGCTATCAAGCCGGGGATAATAGCGAGCAGCATGCCCATGATCTACTGGAAGCAAAAATATAGATCATGAAGCTATGGGGGCAGTTTAAACGCGCCGAAGAAGAGCGAGATATTCTGAAAAATGCCACGTGGTACTTTGCAAGGGAGTCCGACTGAAGTACCGCTATTTATAAATGAACACCGATCGATATGGGGGTCATGATGATATGTCGGGTATTGAATGTCAGGTTGGCCGGATTTTATGCATGGCTGTATCAACCGGTCTCCGCACGCGACAAAACAACCAGCGGTTGCTGGCGCTTACTCGCGACCTATATGCCCTAAGTGACGGTGTATATGGTGATTGTGGGATCCATGGTGATCTTTGTGAAATCGGGGAAACCTGCGATCAAAATTGAGTGGGGCGGCTCATAACTGAACCGGAGCAGAGCCGTTCCTGATTATAAAGCACCATGCCTAGTTGCAGGCTTTCAGTCGTGGCGCCTAGTTGTATATAGCGACAGTTTACTGCCGTGCGGGCTAACCAGGTCTGGGGGCCCGTAACGTGGTGGGGTTGGTCGATGAAGCCAACCCTCTCACGCAAACTGGCGTTGAAGATGGCCATATGGCGGCGTAAACCGAACAATGAGGTTATCGTGCAGCCAATATAGTAGTGACAACGGGTAGCACTTTTACCTGGCCAATAATCTGGCACAGAGTATGAGTCTGCGTGGTAACTGCTGGGATAATGTGGTTGCCGATTTGTTCTTCAACTTGCTGAAAAAGTGTGAATTAGAAAACGGATCTACAAAACCCGGGATCTGGCCCGTACGGATATTTTCGATTACATTGAAGCACTCTATAACAGGGTCAGATACCGCTACCACCTTGGTGGAGTCAGTCCGGAGTCCTTCGAACAGGCCTCGTCGTGAGGACAGAAAATGTCTACTGTCATGGGGTCAATCCAAACACCCGACATATGGCTCTGAATATGTGATGTGCCGAGACCATGTATAAACCAGCCTGCGAAAAAAACAATTACTTTTTGTAGGTATGAGCGGCGGCTATCTCTGGTAATCTTTTCCCAAATATAAAAAATTGTTCATGCTCTCGTCTTGTATTTAAGTCCATCTAACTTTAATCATGAGTAAATAATAGCTTCCATTTTGGAGATGTACATTTGCATAAAATAATTGATGTGAATTTTATACTTGCTTGTATTATAATAAGTGGATTCATTATATATATGAGGAAAATGAAATCACATGAATGTAATGGTTCGATTGGATGGTTTTTTATTTTTGCTATAGTATCAGTCTGGTTCTCATTTAGAGATTTAGGCCTAGATTTAGACAACTATAAGTTTTTTTATCAAAATTCAAAAATAGCCGAGGCATTAAGCGAATCAACATTTGGGTATGACTTTGAGATAGGTTGGAGAATTATTATATATTTCTTCTCTTCATTAGGATTATCTTTTGAAGTATTTCTTTTTTTCTCAAGTATGGTGCCTCTCTTTATAATATATCTTCTCTCCTTTAAGCTAAAAAAAGATATTCCTTATGTGTACGTTTTCTTTGTTTTCTTTGTTTTCTTTATTTGGGAATTGGTTGATGTTATAAGAGCTTTTTTTGCATCTTCAATAATTTTGTTATCACTGTACGCATTAAGTCTCAGGTATCGATTGTTTTATTTTACATTATCTTTTTCTAGCATTTTTTTCCATAGCAGTGCGGTGATAGCACCTTTTGCTTCGATTGTATTTTCTAAAATTAGGTTAAATAAATCGACAGCTTATGTTTTATTGGTGTTGGCGTGTTTATTTGGATTGCTAGTTAAACTCAGTCTAATAGATCTTGAACCTGCCAGCTTAATAGAACGGGACGGAACATTTTTATCAGATATAATGTTCAAGTTAGATTATTATTTGTTTTATTATCAGTCGCAAGGGTATTTGTTTATAAACTCAACACATGAATATCTCACACATATTAAAGCAATATTTTCAGTGTTGTGCTATCTTGTGTTGTTTTATGTTTCCTTAGAGTTTAAGGATGACTCAAATAGATTTATTAGAATAATATCAAGGGTGTTTATTCTATCCATGTGTATTTTTATGTTTTTTTATTCATGTGGGTTGTCTGTCATCGGTAATAGAGTATTGTCCCTATTGAACCTTGGCTCCATATTTATAATGGCGAAATTCCTATCTACAGACAAATTCTCATCGAAATTTAAAAATATTTTTATTATGTTGATAATGACCAGAATGATATTTTATATTTTATACCATTCTGGTTTACACCAACCATTGAGCCCATTTTATCTAGGGCTGTAAAGATTTAAGCTATGCGAGTATTGTAAATGATGACTGATAGCCAATTAAAATGTGCTGTTGTTTTTTTTGCGTTTAATCGCCCAGACAAACTACAAGGTACTATAGAGTCCTATCTGTGTTGCAAAAATAGAAAGCTAGATGATGTTTTTGTTTTTATTGATGGGCCACGAAATAATAGTGACGTTGATAAAGTCAACCAGTGTGCGCAGATTGCAAACGTAAAACTGCCGTATGCGCAAATTATTATTCGAGAGACGAATTTTGGTTTAAAAAAATCAATATATGGTGGGATATCACAAATTCTTTCTGAATATGATGCCATCATAGTTATTGAGGATGATTTAAGGCTTTCACCTGATTTTTATGATTATATGGTAGCCTCTCTTGAAGAATATAAGAATTCAGAAAATGTCATGCAAATATCTGGCTATAATTACTTAGGTAATGAATTTTTAGATAGAAATAAGTCAGCCTTTTTCCTTCCAATTACAACGTCATGGGGGTGGGGAACGTGGTCAAGAGCTTGGCAGTCATTTTCTATTAATAATGAAATCTTGCTTCAGGACTTGGATAAAAAGAAATTCAATTTCTTTTCATCATTTCCATTTTTCACCATGCTTGAAAAAGAACTAACTGGGCAAGTTAGTTCATGGGCTATTCGCTGGTATCATCACGTATTTCAATCAGGGGGCCTGGTTTTATATCCTCCAGCTACATTAGTTGATAATGAAGGTTTTGATTCTACAGGAACCCACAGTGCTGCCAAATCTAATGTTTTGTATAAAAAAGTGATATTTGAGGATCTTGGAATAGTAAATTTTCCCCAAAGCATAGAGATTGATAGAGTTCAACAAAGAAAACTGGTTGGCTTCTTTAAAAAGAAACGACTTTCTATCATTTCAAAGCATGTTGTTAATTTGATTGCGAGGGCTTTAAATCGTGTTAGAAATAATTAAAAAAAACATGCTTTTGAGTTGGTTGATTGGTAATCTATACGGTATTTATCTAGGGGTATTAGGTTTTTTATATAGATTCAGATACTTTGGCCGGTGTAAGATATCCCCCTCAACAAGAGTAATTGGATGGCGGCACATTAGTTTTGGCGATAATGTTGTTATATGCCATGGTTCTTGGATTAATGTATCTAACAGAGATAAGAGTAAGGTTTATAAAATAACAATATCTGATAAGACTTTCCTGGGGGCGAACAATTTTTTATCCGTAGGGAAGAGAATTCACATAGGCTCACATGTACTTACTGCATCTAACTGCTCGTTTATTGGTGCCACCCATGTAGTTGATGATGTATACCGCCCCTATTTCTCTACCGGTGTAACAGAGAATAATACAATTCAGGTGGGAGATAATTGTTTTTTTGGTTATGGGAGTAGTGTGGTAGGTAATGTGACGATAGGGCGCGGCTCGATTATCGGTGCTCACGCTGTTGTGCTCAATGATATTCCTCCATTTTCTATGGTAGTTGGTAATCCGGCGAAGGTAATTAAGCGTTTTGATTTTAAAACAAACCAATGGACAAAATGCTTTTCAGATGTAGATGAGACTCTTTTTCCATCAGAAAAAGAGTATAAAGCACAACTAGATCGTCAAGTGTATAATCCGCTGCTGGCATCAATTTTAGCCAATCGATTACTATCAAGTATTTATTAGGGGGGGGCATGGCAAAAATACTAATAACAGGGTGTTTTGGTTTTATTGGCTCAAAGCTATTTGATAAGTTACTTAATGATGGGCATGATGTCTATGGGATTGGACGGAGTTCTTCTTGCAGTGATGGAAAGCAAAGCCAGATCTCAACGAGAAAGAAAAATATTGAAATAAAGCTCACTGAGTTGGAAAAGTTGTCGCTAGATAATAGTACACCATATGATTATGTATTTCATTTTGCTGGTGGAGCTTCAGTGGCGAAAGCTGAAGAGAATAATTACTCCAGTTTTAACAATACAGTGTCATCCACCCTTGAGCTTCTTGAATGGTCCAGAGTTCGACATCCAAACGCTACGATTATTATTGCATCAAGTGCTGCAGTTTATGGAGCAAATGAAGATAACAGTCTTCTTGTTGAGGAATCTGTTCTTAGCCCAATTTCAAATTATGGGCGTCATAAAATCATTGTTGAAGATCTTGCGTTGACATATAATCAGCGTTTTAATATGGATGTGAGAATAGCAAGATTGTTCTCTGTATATGGTCCTGGTCTTAAGAAACAATTTTTATGGGATTTCTGCAATAGATTATCTAACGCAAATGGCAAATGTGATATTGAGGTTTTTGGCACAGGAAATGAAATTAGAGATTGGATTAATATTGAAGATATCACATCTATAATTTCTGCATTTGCGTTTAGTCATTCATCTGAGAGAATAATCAATGTTGGAACAGGAAAAGGTACCACAGTAAAAGATATTGCTCAGACTATTATTGACGCAATGGCTATTGATGCAAGGCTTCACTTTAATGGCCAAGTGAGAAAGGGAGACCCTGAATCACTTGTGGCCAATATACATAAAATGCATTGCTTAGGCTTTTCTGCAAATGTAGATGTTAATCGTGGCATTCAAGAATATGTTAGGTGGTACCTTGACTCACAACGTTAAGAAAAAATGCATCGGGATATTCTGTCCAGATTATAAGGTGTGGATGGGCGGCGTAAATTATTATCTTCGATTATGCCAGGCATTGTCGAAGATGGAAGAAGATATAAAGTTGGTCGTATTTCTTCCGCGTGGTACATTAGTTGATATAAAATCTCAGTTTGAGCAGTGCCATAATGTATCCGTTGTCGATATTCACTCAACAAAACAGTCAATATCGTCATTGTTGTTGTCCCTAATCTGGGGCGTGGATTATAAATTTGAACGTTTAGCTGCAAAGCACGAACTTGATGTGGTCATTGAAAACGCATCTTTCTATGGATGGCGAACCAAGTTACAATGCATTGGCTGGGTTCCTGATCTCCAGCATATATTTTTGCCACAGTATTTTTCTCTGTTTTCTAGAGTGAAGAGGAATATCGGTTTCTATCTTCAGTCTCTGCTTAGAGACCGCATTATCGTCAGTAGTCAAGATACTAAAAATACATTTGTTGATTTTTATAGGGTTGGCAATCCTGAAAAAATAGGGGTGGTTAGATTTGCTCTTGAATCGATGATAAATGCTCACCCTGATGTTGAGATTAAGAGTAAGTATGGATTGCGGGATAAATATGTTTTTATGCCAAATCAATACTGGCCTCATAAAAATCATAGAATTGTTGTCGAGGCGTTATCTATATTAAGGCGGAATGACTCTGTTCCTGTACAGATAGTTTCTGTTGGAAGCACGAGCTCTGATACATATGAATCTGTAGCTGAACTGATTAACGAACGTAACGTTACTGATGATTACAAAGTTCTGGGTTTTGTTTCTGAGTCAGATATGCGCCAACTGTTTATAAATTCTGTGGCGGTATTGAATCCTTCCTTGTTTGAAGGCTGGAGCTCTTCAGTTGAAGAAGCAAAATCATTTAATAAGATGATGATTCTTTCTGATATACCAGTGCATCACGAGCAGGCAAGTGACAATGTATGTTTTTTCAAGGCCAATAGTGCTAGTGATTTGTCGAGACATCTTATCGAAGATGAATTCCCTCATATTATAAATTCACCTAAAGTAGATTTCTTTGGGCGATTTATCGATGATCTTAAAACAGTTCTAAAGTAAGGAAAGAAAATGAATAAAGTTGCACTTATTAGCGGGGTTACAGGTCAAGACGGTTCTTACTTGGCTGAGCTTTTGATCGAAAAAGGGTATGAGGTTCATGGCATTGTTCGTCGAGCTTCTCTTTACAATACACAGCGAATTGATGAAGTCATAAGCCGTTCGAATGGGCATCTCAAGCTTCACTATGGTGACCTGACCGATACATCCAATCTGGTTCGTCTGGTGCGCGAGATTCAGCCGGATGAGATCTATAACCTTGGTGCTCAGTCCCACGTTGCCGTTTCTTTCGAATCGCCCGAATACACCGCTGATGTGGATGCAATGGGCACTCTGCGCCTGCTTGAGGCCATTCGGATTTGTGGTCTTGAAAAGAAAACCCGTTTTTATCAAGCCTCAACATCAGAACTTTATGGCTTGGTGCAGGAAATCCCTCAGAAGGAAACCACTCCTTTCTATCCGCGTTCGCCTTATGCCGTCGCCAAGATGTATGCCTACTGGATCACCGTCAACTATCGCGAGTCCTACGGCATGTATGCCTGTAATGGCATCTTGTTCAACCACGAGTCACCACGTCGCGGTGAGACCTTTGTAACACGCAAGATCACCCGTGCCATTGCCAATATTGCCCAAGGACTTGAGAAATGTCTGCAGTTAGGGAATATGGATGCACTGCGTGATTGGGGTCATGCCAAGGATTATGTCCGCATGCAGTGGATGATGTTGCAGCAAGCGCAGGCCGAGGATTTCGTTATTGCGACTGGCAAGCAAATTTCTGTGCGTGAATTTGTGCGTATGTCAGCTCTTGAGGCGGGTATCGAGCTGGCGTTTAGCGGTGAAGGTGTGAATGAGATTGCAACCGTGGCGGCAGTAAGCGGTGACAATGCGCCGGGCGTAGCGGTGGGTGATGTGATTGTTCGTGTCGATCCCCGCTACTTCCGTCCGGCGGAAGTGGAAACTCTGCTTGGGGACCCGACTAAAGCCAAGAGCAAGCTGGGGTGGGTGCCGGAGATCACCGTCGAGGAGATGTGTGCCGAGATGGTGGCTGCGGACCTCGACAAGGCCAAACAGCATGCCCTGCTCAAGGCCAATGGCTTCGATGTATCCCTGTCGGTGGAGAACTGATCCTATGAGCAAGAAACGTGTCTTTGTCGCAGGACACAGGGGGATGGTCGGCTCGGCCATCTGCCGTCAACTGGCTGATCGCGATGATGTGGAGTTGATCGTCCGTTCCCGAAACGAGCTTGATCTCACCCGCCAGGATGCAGTTGAACGTTTTTTTGCCACCGAGGCGATCGAGGAGGTATATCTCGCCGCGGCCAAGGTGGGGGGCATCCACGCGAATAGCACTTATCCAGCCGAGTTTATTTATGAGAACTTGGTCATGGAGTGCAACATTATCAATGCGGCTCACTTGGCGGGTGTGCAGAAGTTATTATTTTTGGGATCTTCCTGCATCTATCCCAAGCTGGCCGAACAGCCGATGGCCGAAGTGGCATTGTTGACTGGCATACTGGAAGCCACCAATGAGCCTTATGCGATTGCCAAGATTGCGGGCATCAAGTTGTGTGAGTCCTACAACCGGCAATATGGACGTGACTATCGCAGTGTGATGCCAACCAACCTGTACGGCGATAACGACAACTTTCATCCTGAAAACTCCCACGTGATTCCCGCCCTGATGCGCCGTTTCCACGAGGCCAAGCTGCAAGGTGCGAGCGAGGTCGTGGTGTGGGGCACCGGTGCGCCGATGCGGGAGTTCCTCCATGTGGATGACATGGCCGCAGCCAGTGTCCATGTGATGGAACTCCAGACAGATATCTATCAAGCTCATACCCAGCCCATGCTCTCCCATATCAATGTGGGAACCGGGGTCGATTGCACCATCCGTGAGATGGCAGAGACTATGGCTGAGGTGGTGGGATACACCGGCCAGGTGGTCTTCGATGCCAGTAAACCCGATGGTACACCTCGCAAGCTGATGGACGTGGCCCGCCTCTCCGAGCTGGGCTGGCGCTATCGCATCGATCTGAAAGAGGGGCTGACGATGACTTATCGCTGGTTCCTGGAGCATCAGGATGACTTTCGAAAATAAGCAGAGCCATCGGCTGGATAAGGAGACTTTCGGGCAGGTCGTGGCATCTGCCCCATTAATCTCTATTGATCTTGTCGTTCGCAATGGACAAGGCCAAGTACTGCTGGGACGGCGTGTCAATCGGCCGGCTCAAGGGTTCTGGTTTGTACCCGGTGGACGTGTTCGTAAGGATGAGCGACTGGCTGATGCATTCTGGCGGCTAACCGATGAAGAACTCGGCCATCATGTGGCCATGTCGAGTTCCCGCTTCCTCGGGCCCTATGAGCACTTCTACGATGACAATTTTTCTGGCGAGGGATTTTCCACTCACTATGTGGTGCTGGGTCATGAAGTTCAGTGGCAGGAAAATTTGATGGCACTGCCGCTGGCACAACACGATCTTTACCGCTGGTTCACCGTAGAGGAGTTGCTCTCAGCCAGCGATGTTCATCAACATACCAAAGATTATTTTGTAAATAGGATCTAGCTTGATGTTATTACCCGTCATCATGGCTGGGGGATCGGGCTCCCGCTTGTGGCCTCTCTCCCGTACCCTTTTCCCCAAACAGTTTTTGCCGTTGAATGGCGATGCAACCATGTTGCAGGAGACATTGCAGCGTATCGCTTCTCTTGAACATCAGCCTGCCTTCATCATCTGTAACCAAGAGCACCGTTTTATCGTGGCTGAGCAGCTACGTAAGGCCAATCTTCCCCATGGCGGCATAGCGCTGGAACCTGTCGGGCGTAATACGGCTCCTGCTGTGGCTATTGCGGCCTTGCATGCCCAAGCGCAGGGACAAGATCCGCTGCTGCTCGTGCTGGCTGCTGATCACGTTATCCAGAATACCTCGGAATTTTGCCATGCCGTACAGGCTGCCATGCCCCTGGCCGAAGAGGGAAAGCTGGTGACTTTTGGCATAGTGCCAACCTCACCTGAAACCGGATATGGCTATATCTTGCGTGGTGACGCGGTTGAGCAGGGGGCTTCCACTGTGGCTGCCTTTGTTGAAAAACCCGATTTCGATGTTGCTTGCGCCTACCTGGCGGATGGTCGCTATTTATGGAACAGCGGTATGTTCCTGTTCAAGGCTTCGGCCTACTTGAACGAACTCCGTCAGTTTTGCCCGCAAATGGTGGATGCATGCAAGCAGTCTTTGGAACTGGCTCAGGATGACCTTGACTTTATCCGTCTGGCTGAGGCGGCCTTTTGTGCTTGTCCGGATAATTCTATCGACTATGCCGTGATGGAGAAAACTCGACAAGCCGTCGTCATGCCGCTGGATGCCAGTTGGAGTGATGTTGGCTCTTGGTCTGCGCTGTGGGAAGTGAGTGCCAAGGATGAGCAAGGCAATGTGCTGCGTGGGGATGTATTGACCGAAGCTACGCGCAATAGCCTGATTTATTCACAACATCGACTGACGACTGCGGTTGGTGTCGAAGATCTGGTGGTGGTAGAAACCAAGGATGCGGTCCTGGTAGCTCATAAAGAGCGGGTCCAGGAGGTCAAGGGAATCGTGGCTCAGCTCAAGCAGGCGGGTCGCTCCGAGCAGTTGCAACATAGAGAAGTATTCCGCCCTTGGGGTAGTCATGATGCTATTGCGGATGGGCTGCGTTATCACGTCAAGCAGGTGATGGTTAAACCCGGTCAGAAAACAGCAGTGCAAATTCATTATCACCGCGCCGAGCACTGGATCATTGTTTCTGGCACGGCGCGTGTTACCCGTGGTGATGAAACGTTTCTGATTTCAGAGAATGAATCTACCTACATTCCTGTCGGAGTGGCACATGCTATTGAAAATCCCGGCAAGATCCCGTTAGAAATTATCGAGGTGCGCACAGGTATTTATCTGGCAGAAGATGACATCGTGCGTATTCCTTCAACAGGAGTGGGTTATTGATTGATATTTGCACTATTTGGATGGTGGCTGATGCTTAATACAAAAAATGTAATTGGTGCGAGTGGTGTGCAATTTGGCACCAGCGGTGCCCGTGGCTTGGTTGTCGATTTTACCCCCGAAGTATGTGCTGCTTTCGCGCATGCTTTTGTTGCCATATTGCGCACAGAATTTGCGCCCAAGCAACTGGCGTTGGCTATTGATAACCGCCCCAGCAGTTATGCCATGGCGCAGGCCTGCGCTGCTGCATTACTACAAGCTGGGATTGAGCCTATTTATTATGGGGTGATCCCGACTCCGGCATTGGCTTATCAAGCGATGCAAGATAAAATGCCGTGCATCATGGTCACGGGCAGCCATATTCCGTTTGATCGTAATGGTCTGAAATTCTATCGACCTGATGGCGAGATAACCAAGGCTGATGAATTAGCGATTTTGGCGGCTGAGGTTGAGTTTGATTCCTTGCCTGTGTTACCTGAGTTGATTGCCAGCCTACGGGCAGCCGAAAATTATTGTGCTCGTTATACCTCTTTGTTTGCTGCAGATATGTTGGCGGGTAAGCGTATTGGTATTTATGAGCATTCCAGCGCCGGTCGTGAACTCTATGCTCCATTATTTAAGTCTTTGGGGGCAGAGGTTGTTCGTATCGAGCGTAGCGATAAGTTTGTACCGATCGATACTGAAGCGGTAGGTGAAGAAGATAAAGCTAAGGCAAGGCGGTGGTCTACCAAATACCAACTGGATACAATTTTCTCTACCGATGGTGATGGAGATCGACCTTTGGTTGCCGATGAAAATGGCCAATGGTTGCGTGGCGATATTCTGGGGCTGTTGTGTGCTACTGCTTTAAGCATCGATGCTTTGGCAATCCCAGTTAGCAGTAATACTGTTATTGCTACTTGTGGGCGATTTAACAAGATACAATTGACCAAAATTGGTTCGCCGTATGTGATCGCCGAGTTTGCTCAGTTAGCTAAGCAGTATTCCCGCGTAGCAGGCTTTGAGGCAAATGGTGGCTTCTTGTTGGGCAGTGATATAGATCTTGACGGCAAGCCGTTGGCAGCCCTGCCAACCCGTGATGCAGTGCTACCTTTTTTGATGCTGTTAGCTGCTGCAAATAAGAGCACTATATCAGCTTTAGTAGATGCCTTGCCCGCCCGGTATACCCATTCCGACAGAATTCAAAATTTTGCCACTGTTCGTAGCCTTGCGATTTTGGTTGAGGGCCTTAGAGACCCGCAAGACTTGTTAGTGAAGCTTGGTTTGAACGATGCACAGCTGATATTGGTGGATACTACAGATGGTTTGCGGTTGACATTAAGTAATAGTTGCGTTATCCATCTGCGCCCCTCGGGTAATGCCCCTGAATTACGTTGTTATGTCGAGGCGGAGGATATGGCAAAGGCGAAAACGTTGGTGGAGAAGGTGTTAACTAGAGTGATGCTGTTATAATTAAAACATACTAAAATGTACAATAAATTTTGATTAAACTATCCCCGCAATGCGGGGATATAAAATAATGATAGTAGTCGCTGAGTTTATTTTTAAATCGGTATGGCAAATTTTTTAAAAGGCTGGTTTTTATATGGCTAAATGGGCAGAGTTAAAATGAAAGTCTCTATTATTACCGTTTGTTACAATTCAGGAAAAACGATTGAAGACACGATTCGCTCTGTAGAAAACCAAACATATAAAAACATTGAGTATATCATTGTTGACGGTGGCTCAACTGATCAAACGAATGAAATCGTAAAAAAACATTCAAATATTGTCAGTATTCATATCAGCGAAAAAGATAATGGGCTGTATGACGCTATGAATAAAGGCATTAAGTTGGCAACAGGTGATGTTATTGGTATTTTGAATTCCGATGATGTCTTAGCCAGTAATACAATAATAGAAGAAATAGCTGTTTTAATAAAGGAGGTCGATGGTGTTTATGGTGATGTCGGTTTTTATGATAAATCATTAAACAAGAAAACACGTCATTATTCATCCAAGGGATTTCACAAAGCTAGGTTTTCAAGAGGGTTTATGCCTGCACATCCCTCATGCTATTTTAAAAAGGAATTGGTTAACAGAATTGGTTTATATAGTTTGAATTTCAAAATAGCAGCTGATTTCGATTTCTTAGTTAGAGCCTTCTCAGTTCCCAATGTTAATTTTTTGTATTTTCAAAATGAAATTGTAAAAATGCGAGAGGGTGGTATAAGTACCTCAGGATTATCTGCTAATATTTTATTGAACAAAGAAATTATACAGTCCTGCAGAAACAATGGCTTGCCATGCTCTTGGTTATCAATATTGAGTAAGTATCCAGAAAAAATCATGGGGTTAATATTTAAATGATTTTAATAACCGGTTCAAATGGCTTTCTTGGTTCGTGGTTGGTCAATACTTATCAAGGGAAAAAGCTGTCACTGCTTGACCGTGATCCGGTTAGCAAGCATTCAGGTTACCCGTATTTATCTGCGGAAATTAACAGTACAGATGATTATTCACAAGCCTTGGCTGGTTGTGATGCTGTGATCCACTGTGCTGCTCGTGTTCATATTATGGATGATAAAGTAGAAAATCCGTTGTCTTTATATCGTGAGGCTAATACTGCAGGGGCGCTAAATCTTGCCCGCCAAGCGATGTACAATGGTATCAAACGGTTTATATTTATTAGCAGTATTAAAGTTAATGGTGAATCTTCGCGGAAGGGGCAACCATTCACTGCGAATGATGACCGCCTTCCGCAAGATAGTTATGGGCTATCAAAATCCGAAGCGGAAGTCCAGTTATTAGACCTAGTAAAAGGTTCAGAGATGGAGGTGGTGATTATTAGGCCAACATTAGTCTATGGGCCTGGTGTAAAAGCTAACTTTGCCTCATTGTTTCGGCTCGTTTCTAAAGGGATTCCGTTGCCGTTTGGTTGCATTAACAAAAACAAACGAAGTCTGGTTTCTATAGATAACCTTGTCGATTTGATAGTGACATGTATTGACCATCCTAATGCAGCTAATCAAGTTTTTCTTGTTTCTGATGATCATGATCTCTCGACGTCAGAGATAGTTCACGAGATGGCAATAGCATTGGGTAAGTCTGCTTGGCAGTTGCCCGTTCCGATGTGGTGTTATAAGTTGGCAGGTAAACTATTTAACAAATCGGATGTTATCGATAGATTAACGGGGTCGTTGCAGGTGGATATTCATCATACCAAAGAAACCTTGAATTGGATGCCCCCGCAATCGTTGCAAGCCGGTTTTAAACAAACGGCGCAAGCCTTTCTTGAATCAAAAATGAGTCGTGAAAATAAATGATACGTTTAATCGATTTTATTGCATCGTTGTTTGGGCTACTTTTTTTATGGCCTGTTTTGTTGGTAGTCACTCTGATTGGCTTGTTTGACACAGGTTCACCCATTTTTGTACAAGAACGGGTTGGGCGTTACAAAAAGCCATTTAAGCTGATCAAATTTCGTACTATGTCAGTCGATACCCAGTCTGTGGCAAGTCACTTGGCGAGTAGCAGTTCTATCACCAAGCTGGGTGCATTTTTACGAAAAACTAAAATTGATGAACTGCCACAACTGATCAATGTGCTTAAAGGTGAGATGAGCCTAGTTGGGCCACGGCCTAATCTCTTTAATCAGGAGGAACTGATCAAAGAGCGTGATGCATTGAGGGTTTATGAGGTGTTACCGGGTATTACTGGCTTGGCACAGGTGCAAAACATCGATATGTCGACCCCAGCATTGCTTGCAGCAACAGATCGGCAGATGATCGATACCCTCACATTATCTAGCTACTTTCGTTATATCATCATGACGGCAACCGGCAGCGGTGCTGGTGATGCAGTTGGGTAGAAATAGTATCGCAGCGAGTAGCCTCACCTTATTTTATTCACCGCTATTAACGAGATGGCGCCATTATGTTGACCTCTTTCTTGGCTATCCCCCGTGCTTATAAACGTGGGATCAGTGTCTGTGCTGATCTGTTCTTACTAACCTTGGCCTTTTGGGGGGGGTATTGGGTTCGGCTAGATGTAAATATTCCGTTGCAGAGTGCGCAGCACTGGCAAATGCTGGGGTTACTGCTGCCGATCACCATCGTAATCTTTATACGGTTAGGGCTGTATCGCGCGGTATTACGCTATGTCGGTTTCAAGGTGTTGTGGACGGTGTCACTGGGCGTTCTTCTATCAACAATGTCTTTGGTTATGCTTGCATTTTTTATGGAGGTGCAACTTCCTCGAACCGTATCAGTGATCTATTTTGCTTTTTCAGTATTGCTGGTCGGTGGTGTGCGGCTTTTTTTCCGGGCGCTGGTACAGCGCAGTGGTCAGCAACGAGTGGCGGTGCTGATTTACGGTGCAGGATCTTCTGGTCGGCAGTTACAACTGGCCTTGAATCAAGGGCGGGAGTACCTGCCGGTGGCGTTTGTCGACGATGATCCTGCGTTGGTTAAAACAGTGATCCAGGGGGTGAACGTTTACAGCACCGAAGCTATCGAGGAGTTGACTGAGCGCTTTGATATTAAGAAGATCTTGTTAGCCATGCCTAGTGCCTCGCGTAGTGTCAGGCAAGCGGTAATAAATCGACTTGAACAGTGCCCATGTGAGGTTCTTTCTATCCCTGGTATGGCAGACCTGGTTGAGGGAAATGCTCATATCGATGAGCTTAAAGAGGTCAGTATTGAGGATTTATTGGGGCGTGATGCAGTTGCCCCGATCCCAGAGCTGATCAACGCCAATATATCTGGCAAGCGAGTGATGGTGACGGGGGCGGGGGGGTCTATCGGCTCTGAATTGTGTCGCCAGATCATCCGTTGCAAACCCGCGCAGCTGGTGTTGTTTGAGCTGTCTGAATATGGCTTGTATGCCATAGATAAGGAGCTGCAAGAAATAAGTCAACAAGAAGGGTTGCAGGTCGAGATAGTGCCATTGCTGGGGTCTGTGCAGCGACAGCATCGCTTGCAAGCGGTGATGAGTACCTTCCAGGTACAGACGGTTTATCATGCCGCGGCATACAAGCATGTCCCTTTGGTTGAATACAACGTGGTTGAGGGGGTGCGCAATAATGTGTTTGGCACCCTTTACTGCGCGCAGGCAGCCATCAAGGCCAAGGTTGAAACCTTTGTGTTGATTTCAACTGATAAGGCGGTGCGCCCCACTAACACTATGGGCACCACTAAACGATTGGCCGAACTGGTATTGCAATCGTTAGCTGCCGCGCAGCGGCAAACTCGTTTTTGCATGGTGCGTTTTGGTAATGTGTTGGGCTCTTCGGGCTCAGTGGTGCCGCTGTTTCGCAAGCAAATCCGCGATGGTGGCCCCTTGACCTTGACCCACCCCGACATCATTCGGTATTTCATGACCATTCCTGAGGCATCGCAACTGGTGCTTCAGGCTGGTGCCATGGGGCAGGGGGGAGATGTGTTTGTGTTGGATATGGGTGAGCCGGTCAAGATCATTGATTTGGCGCACCGGATGATCCGCTTGAGTGGCCTGAAGCTCAAGAGCGACAGTCACCCAGCTGGCGATATTGAAGTGAAGATCACCGGTTTGCGCCCCGGTGAGAAGCTGTTTGAAGAGCTGCTAATTGGTGAGCAGGTTGAGGGTACTGCCCATCCCCGGATCATGAAAGCCTCAGAGTCGATGTTGCCATGGCCACAACTGCGGGCGTTTTTGGCCGAGCTCGATAGCGCGTGTTTCCGCTTTGATCATGAGCAGATTCGTAGCCTGCTGTTAAGTATGCCTACCGGTTTTAATCCTACCGACGGGATCTGCGATCTGGTGTGGCAGGCAAAAAATACTTTGTCGCATGAACCTAGCCTAGGTGTGGTCGAGGACATTGATTTTCTTAATTCAGAGAGTCATCAGCCGATGCATTAAACTGTGTGTTTTATGGGATGCATACTGTTTTCGTAAATGACTGCGCAGATAGATGGACAGAGGGGCAACATGTTGAGCATCAATAGCTTGTTTGGGCCGAAGCAATCCTCTGTCCTAATCATGGGCAATGCTCTGTCAAAGTGTAGCCTTCAAGCATGTCTTGTCAGTCGGTCTTATATCGCAGAAATGCTCGCTTAAATATGTTGAGAATTCTCGTTACCGGTGGCGCTGGTTTTATCGGCTCTGCCGTGGTGCGCCATATTATCCGTGATACCCAAGATTCCGTTATCAATCTCGATAAACTCACCTATGCCGGCAATCTGGAATCCTTGGCCGATGTATCGTCAAGCGAGCGTTATGTGTTTGAGCAGGTGGATATTTGCAATCGCGCCGAGCTGGATCGGGTGTTTGCTCGGCACCAGCCTGATGCGGTGATGCATCTGGCCTCCGAGAGCCATGTTGACCGCTCCATTACAGGGCCGGCTGACTTTATCGAGACCAATATCGTCGGCACCTATATGTTGCTGGAAGCGGCTCGCGCTTACTGGAACGGTCTGGACGAGGTACGCAAGGCGGCCTTCCGCTTCCACCATATCTCCACCGACGAGGTGTATGGTGATCTGCCTCATCCGGATGAAGTGGCTGCCGGTGAACCATTGCCGCTCTTTACCGAGACCACCCCCTACGCCCCCAGCAGCCCCTATTCTGCCTCCAAGGCTTCCAGCGACCATCTGGTGCGCGCTTGGCGCCGCACCTACGGTCTGCCGACCATCGTCACCAACTGCTCCAACAACTACGGCCCGTACCACTTCCCCGAGAAGCTGATCCCGTTGGTCATTCTTAACGCGCTGGATGGCAAGCCGTTACCTGTCTATGGCAAGGGCGACCAGGTCCGTGACTGGCTCTACGTGGAAGATCACGCGCGTGCGCTCTACAAGGTAGCGACCACAGGCGTGGTCGGTGAGACCTACAACATCGGCGGTCATAACGAGAAGCAGAATCTGGAGGTGGTACACACCATCTGCGATCTGCTGGACGAGATGGTGCCGAAGGTGGGCTCTTATCGTGAGCAAATCACCTATGTGGCGGATCGCCCTGGCCACGATCGCCGCTATGCCATCGATGCGACCAAGATGAGCGCAGAGCTGGATTGGCAACCGCAAGAGACCTTTGAATCCGGTATTCGCAAAACTGTGCAGTGGTATCTGGATAACCAGCAGTGGGTCAGCAACGTCAAGAGCGGTGCCTACCAGTCCTGGATTGAGCAACACTATTCCTCGATTGAACAGAATGATGGGGAGCGTGCCTGATGCATATTCTGCTGTTTGGCAAAAACGGCCAGGTAGGCTGGGAGCTGCAACGCGCACTGGCGCCGCTGGGGCGCATCACTGCCGTTGATTTTGACTCCACCGACTATTGCGGCGATTTCAGCAACCCGGCAGGGGTGGCCGACACTGTACGTCTGGTCAAGCCGGATGTGATTGTCAACGCTGCGGCCCACACCGCAGTCGACAAGGCGGAGAGCGAGCGTGAATTTGCCGAGCTGCTCAACGCGACCAGCGTGGCAGCGATAGCCAAAGAAGCGGAAGCATTGGGTGCCTGGTTGGTGCATTACTCCACCGACTATGTATTTGATGGCAGCGGTGAGCGCCCCTGGGGGGAAACCGATGCAACCGCCCCGCTCAACGTCTATGGCGAAACCAAGCTTGCGGGTGAGCAAGGGGCCGCACTTTGTTCCCGTCACCTGATCTTCCGCACCAGCTGGGTTTACGCCGCCCGCGGAGCCAATTTTGCCAAGACCATGCTGCGCTTTGGCAAAGAGCGTAGCGAGATGTCAGTGATCAATGACCAGTTTGGCGCTCCGACCGGCGCCGAGTTGCTGGCCGATTGCACCGCCCATGCTCTCCGCGTGGCGCAGCGCAAACCCGAGGTCGCCGGGCTGTACCATCTGATTGCCTCCGGTACCACCACCTGGTTTGACTACGCCCAGCTGGTGTTTGCCAAAGCCAGAGAGGCTGGCGTTGAACTGGCGGTGACACAACTCAATGCGGTGCCGACCAGCGCCTTCCCTACCCCGGCCAAACGCCCCCATAACTCCCGCATGGATACCGGCAAATTCCAGCGCACCTTCGATCTGGTGCTGCCGGAGTGGACAGTCGGTGTGGAGCGGATGTTGACCGAGATCCTTGGCAAGTAAATTACTGGCCAGGGATGTAGTGACTGCCTCCCTGGCTGCCAGGGATAAAACGGAAAGGTGGCCTAAAGCCATGCTTCCTCTATATAAGAAACAAGCATCATGACCAAACGTAAAGGCATTATTCTGGCCGGCGGCTCAGGCACCCGTCTCTATCCGGTAACCATGGCAGTGAGCAAGCAGCTGTTGCCTATCTATGACAAGCCGATGATCTACTATCCTCTCAGCACCCTGATGCTGGCGGGAATTCGCGATATTTTGATCATCAGCACGCCGCAAGATACCCCCCGTTTTGAGCAATTGCTAGGTGATGGCAGTCAGTGGGGCCTGAGTTTGCAATACAAGGTTCAACCAAGCCCGGACGGGTTGGCACAAGCCTTTATTCTGGGTGCAGAGTTTATCGGTTCAGACCCCTGTGCACTGGTGTTGGGGGACAACATCTTCTACGGCCACGACTTGCAGAAACAGTTGGAGGCGGCAGTGGCCAAAGAGAGCGGTGCTACCGTCTTTGCCTACCATGTGCATGACCCCGAGCGTTATGGGGTGGTTGAGTTTGATAAAGAGGGCACCGCGATCTCTCTGGAGGAGAAGCCACTGGAGCCCAAGAGCAACTATGCGGTAACCGGCCTCTATTTCTACGACAACAGCGTGGTCAAGATCGCCAAGAGTCTGACGCCGTCGCCCCGTGGCGAGCTGGAGATAACCGATGTAAACCGTATCTACCTGGAACAAGGTAATCTGTCGGTGGCCATGATGGGCCGTGGTTATGCTTGGCTTGATACCGGTACCCACGAGAGCATGATTGAAGCGAGCAACTTTATTCAGACCATCGAGACCCGTCAGGGGTTGAAAGTCGCTTGTCCTGAAGAGATCGCTTTTCCCAAGGACTTTATCGATGCCGACCAGTTGCGAGCGCTCGCTAACCCGCTGGTAAAAAATGGATATGGTCAATACCTGCTGCAGTTGCTCGCCACGCAATCTGATGTGTGATTCAAGTGGGGTTTGCGAGCGGAAAGGGAAGCTGTCAAGCTACAGCCGAGGAAGTTAAACAGTAAGCGATCGGTCATCCGGTTTTTTTTCGCATGGATTTATCAATGCAATATCGTACAACATCGCTGGCGGAGGTTATGATCCTTACGCCCACAACCTTTTCTGATCATCGTGGCCAATTTCGCGAGTGTTTTCGTCAAGATGAGTTTGAACAACACTGTGGCCATTATCCGCTGGTGCAAGACAATCTGAGTCGTTCGATCGGGGGCACGTTGCGAGGTTTGCATTATCAACACAGCCGGCCACAGGGTAAACTGGTGCAGGTCATCAGTGGGAGCATTTTTGATGTTGCGGTTGATATCCGGCCCACGTCGCCTACGTACGGGCAATGGTTGGGTTGTCTATTAAATGCAGAACTCGGCGAGCTTATCTGGATTCCCCCCGGTTTTGCGCACGGTTTTTATGTGCTAAGTGACAGCGCGGATGTTTTTTACAGATGCAGCGATTATTATCATCCCGGTGATGAAACTGCTATTCGATGGGATAGCCCTAATCTGGCGATAAAATGGCCATTATCTGAGCGGTGGCCCTTACTGCTATCGGATAAGGATCGCCTGGCCCCTTGTTTTGTCGGTGCCCCATAATTGTGCCTCTGTCGTAATATTTTTAACATTGATAATGAAGAGAGAAGAGATGAGCGAAAAAACGCCAGTTATTCCTAACCAGTGGGTGCAAGCACCTGTACCAAAGGAAATCGATCTACGTGAGCTGGTATTGGTATTGTGGCGCCAAAAATTATTGATATTGTTGGTTTCTGGTGTATTTGCCGTTGCAGGAATTGCCTATGCCCTATTGTCGCCACAAGTTTGGTCTGCTAAGGCGGTGATCTCGGCACCACGTAACGAAGATCTGCGTCCTATGTTACGAGTAGCCAGCCAGGCCAACCTGTTTGGGATAAGCGACTTTCCCGATGCAAATCAGGTATATGGTGAGTTTGTTGCTCAGTTCAACTCTTATGAGAATCGTCGCAATTTTTTGAAGGACAGTTCATTTTTCAAAGAGCAAGTCCAAGCAGCTAAGTTGGATCAGCCCGCGCAGCGCCTATGGTTACGTAAGTGGTCCGAGTTAATCTCTGCCGAGGCCGTTGATAAAAAGGGGGAAAGACCCGGTATTATCATCTCGAGCAGCGCAAATAACTCAACTCAAGCATTAACTCTGTTGGAAACCTACATTCAATTCATTATTGAAAAGCAACAGCGTGAATTGGTTAGTAACCTGACTGAACAACAGTCAACCAAAATTGCTGCCTTGAGTACTAGATTTAAATTAACCAAGGACGATGCCGAGCGAGCTTTAAAACATGAGCGCGATAATCTGGTACTAACAATCTCAATCGCCAAAGCGGCTGGCATTGAACGCCCATTAACAAACTATAATAACAGTGAGCGCTTTTTGCCCACTTTGGGCACCAAAGGGTTGGAGGAAAAACTGAATGTGCTCAAAACTCTAGAGCTGACTGCGTATCAACCCAAGCTTATCGATCTTCAGGTACAGATTGATCGCCTTAAGGCTGTGAAAATGGATGGCATCAGCTTTCGACCGTTCTCATATCTTGATGCTCCAGAAGAGCCGCTAAGCCGCGATAAACCTAAGCGCCCATTGATAGTTGTATTGGCAACCTTACTTGGGGGCATGTTGGGTGTTGCGATTGTGCTGGTACGTCATGCCTTTCGTCGGCCAGAAGAAGCATAATCTTTTTGAGGGAGCAGAGGGGGCAATTAGCCCCCTCTCTTTTTATCTGTATCTTGTATGACCTTTCAATGATGGGTGGGCCTAAGGAGCTGGGCAGTGACGTTAACGCGAATCATGATGGTTTTATGTGGGCTCTATTGTTTGTTGGGGATGCATTTTTTTATGCACAACCCGGGAGGAGCAGGGCTATATCTGCCCTTTAACGCATGGGGATGGGTGTTTGCCTCGCTGGCTATTGGATTAGGATTGTGGCAAGTGACGTTACGCCAGCGTCTGCTCTTTTCTCCATTACAAGCGGGCTTATGGATAGGGGCACTCTTGCTACTGCTGCCGATGTTCTATCCAGGTTTTGCACTCAGGGATTATGCCATTCCCAGATTATTGGGGCTTTTTGCTGGTCTGCTGTTTTTATTTGGGCTCTATCAATGGCGCTTCAATCGGTTGCAGCGTGATCGCTTGCTCTATATCGTCCTGATAGCGATCGCGATGGAGGCTTTGCTCGGTCTGATACAGTTCTATCTGTTGACACCCGGTAACTGGATTGGCTACGACACTAAAACCAATCGTCCTTACGGGATCTTTCAACAGCCAAACGTGATGGCAACCTTTATGGCAACTGGTCTTGCCCTTGCTATTTGGCTGGAATTACGCCGAGAGGGTGGTCGTTTGCTGATGGCTCTGCGCTATGGCGTCATTCTATCAGCAACACTGTTGCTGGTTGTTTTGCAATCCCGAGTGGGTCAACTTGGCGGTCTGCTAGCTCTGTTTTTATTGATACCGCAACTCCATCGCCATCGATTGCTATGGCGTATGTTGGCGCTGGTTATTTTTGCGGTAGCCCTAGGCCTGCTATCACAGTACTGGATGGCAGGAGCAAAGCGCGGGTTGGAGATTTATCAATCTGGTGGTATGCGATCTATTTATTGGCCTTATGCAGCCAAGCTGATTGCCGAAGCACCATGGAGTGGTTGGGGATACGGCAGTTTTGAATCTGTTTTTCTCCATCACTACATGGCTGATAAGGCGCTGAATCCATCTATGGTGCAGATTGAGTACAATCTTGACCATCCCCATAACGAATTCCTTTATTGGGCTGTTGAGGGAGGGGTGGCTCCCATGGTTGGTATGGTGATTATGGGGGGCGCATTATTGTGGCGCCTGACGAAGGTGCGTTGGGTAAATGCCATGGCACTACTTGCCCTGGTGACACCGATATTGCTCCATACTCAGACGGAATATCCCCTTTACCATGCAATCGTGTTGTGGTGGTTGTTGCTGACGCTGATCTATGTCGTTGACACCGAGATTGAAGAAACCCGTTTCGTGAGTTGCGGTAGCCCATCGTGGTTGGACATTGAGTATCGCCCCTGGTTGTTGCTCCGATTTATGGCAATAGCTATCCCTCTATTGGTTGTCCCATTTATGCTGACAGCCCTTCATACTGCCTGGGTCGTCACCAAATACGAGCGGGGAGGTTATAAGGAGCCGACGCTCTTGCTGGAGATTATCAATCCTATGGCATGGCTGACACGAGTTGAATTTGATGTGAACTCGGTTCGTCTGATGGTGGGTCTGCAGACAAACAACAAGACAGAACTGGCCGCTTATCTGGAATGGGGGCGGGCATTCGTACGCCATACACCGCGTGCCAACATATACGCCAATATGGTGATCGCGCTTAATGCATTGGGTCGTACAGAGGAAGCCAATGCGATGCGGGCAGAAGCGCTTAAGCTCTATCCAACCGAGCCCCTTTTAACTGGCTCTGCTTCACAGGCTGTGACTACCGGTGTTGACCAATCAGGCAAGAATATAACCCAAAATAAATAGTGCTATTTGGATACATAGAAAGCCAGCCGTTAAAAACAGCTGGCTTTTTTTATTTTTTACCTTCTGGACTACCAGTATCTGAACGGTCTGTTTTCGGACGCATGCGTCGGTCAAACGGGCTATGAACGACATATTTGAAATGTCATGTAATGAACACAACTGATTGATTGATATAAATTTTGTTGAGCGTGTTGAATGGGGTGATAGTCAATTGAGATATCACCCTCATCATCGGGTAACGGGACAGGATCTAGATGTGTTCATTGCTAAACAGATAGGCGTAGTTTTGTCACATGATGTTGAACGTATGGTAGAAATGTGCGCTCAGGCTTAAAAAGCAGGTTACAGAGTTAGTTTTGTTGGATGCTGAACTGGAAATTAATGAGTCTTAAAATACCAATGTTTCTTGAACACAAGATGGTAATCACCTCTCTACCCAGAAGATCTGCATTCCAGCCAGTTTGTTATTGATAGTGGCAAGCATTCGATCTTGATGGTGAAATTTAAGAAAAAAAGAACGTTAATATAGAAAAACTGTATGTTCTCGCGAATTGTCCATGCTATTCTGAAACGGTATCCCTGTAACCGACTTTTTTGTGAGGAAATAATGAACGAGTTTCTGAAAGTTCTGCTGAACATTCGCAGTTTGCGTGCGGCTATTCGTGAGCTGCCGTTTGAGCAACTGCTGGAAGCTAAAGAGAAGTTTGACCTGGTTTACCAAGAGCGCGCCGATTCTGTTGAACAGGAGCGTGCTGAACAGGAAGAGCGTCAGCGCAAGCTGAATGAATTCACCGAAATGCTGCAGCAGGCTGGTATTGATCCTCGCGAGCTGCTGGCAACTGCTACTGCTCCGGCTGCTGCGACTGGCGCTGCCAAGAGCAAGCGTGCTCCGCGTCCGGCTAAATACAAGTACGAAGAAGATGGCCAGGAAAAAACCTGGACCGGTCAAGGCCGTATGCCGAAAGCCATTGCTGCTCAAGTAGCACTGGGTAAAGACCTGAACGATTTCCTGATCTAATTCGTCAGGTTCAGAGATTGAATAATGCCGCCCTTGGGCGGCATTATTTTTTGCCTTTTTACTCGTGGTTATCCAATCCGCCTTCTGCCGCTCTACTATCTACATCCTCGCTTGTATCCTTTTTACCGTCGTTTCACCGCACTGTTACTTTGCTCAATATCCCTCGCTGTTTGCGATTAATTTTGTCGTGCAGGATTAACTGCGTGATATCGCTATTTGTATGCGTCGTGCAGATATGCGCTTCGGATATGTCTCTCACGATTCACGGGGCGCCGCTCGGCAAAAGCCGAGCTCTCTGCGGATGGAATATCCGGTAATCGTTATCTCCGGTCAGGGTGCGTGAAGGATAGAGATAGCCGCAAGGTATAGCCGGGATATTCTGGGTCGCCGATGCATGTAATTGGATGGGATGCCGTAACTGCCCCTGATGATGAGCAATGGCGTTCGTCTGCCGTGTGGGCGAGGGAATTCGGTGCGGTCGATGGCGATGGTATTCCCCACTCTACAGGCAGAGTGGGGAATATTGGGGGGAGGCGTTATCGGGGCGCCACGCTATCGCTGCCACCCAGGGCGCGATAGATTTTGGCAGTAGTGGTGAGCTGCTCTTTTTGCTGGGCCAACAGGCTCTGCTGGGCATCCCACAGTCGGTTCTGCTCATCGAGCCAGGCTTGCACGCCGGTCGCACCCGCCTGGAAGCGAGCCTTGGCCAGTCGTTCGGCCTCCTGGGCATAACTCAGCTGCTCCTGCAGATAATCGAGTCGCTGCTGGCCATAGTAGCGGGCGGCCAGATTGTCTTCCACCTCTACCAGTGCGGTGTAGAGCTGTTTGCGAAACTCGGTTTCAGCGATCTGGTAATCCAGCTCTGAGCTTTCGATGGCGAGCTGGGTGCGGTTGTATTCAAGGAAGGGGAGGGCAAGGCTGGCTCCCAGCGTACCAACCGGATTTTGCAGCACCTGCGCCAATCTATCGGATGCGGTGCTGGCACTGCCGGTCAGGGTCAGGCTGGGGTAGAAGCTGGTGCGGATCTCGTCTCCTTTAGCCAGCGTCTTGCGCAGCCGCAATTCGGCCGCTTTGACATCGGGGCGGCGTGCCAGCACATCGGCCGGAATACCCACCGCAAGTTCAGGAATGGTCTGCTTTGCAAGGGAAGCGGGTGCATACTCCAGCGGCCCGCTGCTGCGGCCCAGCAACAGACGCAGGGTATTGCGAGCCTGCTCCTGCTGCGCCTTGAGGGAGGCCAGCTCAGCCTGTTTTCCGGCCAACTGTTGGCGTGCCTGCGCCAGATCGAGCCGAGTGATGGCGCCTGCCTGGTATTTGGTCTGGGTCAGCTGCTCGGTACGGATCAGATTGGCCAGCTGCTGTTCCCCAAGGGTGATGGCAGAGCCGAGATAGCCGAGCTGCCAATACAGCTCCAGGGTATTGCCGATCAGCAGCAGTCGGGTGCTGGCGAGATCCTGCTCGCTTGCCGCCGCTTCCCAGCTTGCCTGATCTCGCACCGAGGCAAGCTTGCCCCACAAATCTACTTCGTAACTGAGGCTCAGCGAGGGGCCCAGACTGTTGGTGTCTTTGCCGGTTTTCAGATCCTTGTTGCCACTGGCTGCGATAGTGCCATTGACCGAGGGGGTGAGGTTGGTATCGGCCTGCTCGGCGCCCAGTCGGGCGCTTTTGAGCTTGAGGGCCGCCACATGCATGTCCGGGTTAGCGGCCAGAACCGCCTCGACCAATTTGTCGAGCTGGGGATCATGAAATTCTCGCCACCAGGGGCCAGCCTGCGCAGCCAGTCGGGCGCCGTCTGCCTGTTGCCATGTGGGGGCGATCGCCAGCTCGGGTCTTTGATAGGTGCTGTGCTGACTGCAGCCGCTGAGGGCCATGCAGAGAGCCAGCCAGGAGAGTTTGTGCATTGTTATTCCCTCGCCAGTGCGACAACAGGGTCGAGCCGCGCCGCATTGCGTGCCGGCAGGTAACCAAACAGGATCCCGATGAGTGACGAGCAGCCAAAGGCCATCAGGATGGAGAAGAGCGAGAACTGCATCTTGATGGAGTCCACCAGCAGTGAAAAGAGCGCGCCAATGCCGAGCGAGAGGCCCACGCCGAAGATCCCCCCCAGCAGGCTCACCATCACGGCTTCAATCAGGAACTGCTGCAGAATATCCGACTGGCGGGCGCCCACGGCCATGCGAATGCCGATCTCGCGGGTGCGCTCGACCACCGACACCAGCATGATGTTCATCACGCCCACCCCGCCGACGATCAGCGAGATCACCGCGATGGCCGAGACCATCAGGGTCATGGTGGCGGTGGTTTTCTCTACCGATTTGATGATGCTGTCGCTACTGAAGGTGAAGAAATCCTTCACCCCGTGGCGCTTGGTGATCAGCTCGATCACCGCCTGCTCGGCCAGTGCCGGTTGTACCCCGTCTTTGACCCGGATGGTGATCTGGCTGAAGTGGTGCTGCGAGATGAGGCGACTCATCACTGCGCTGTAGGGCAGCCAGATATTGACCGACTGGCTGGTGGGGCCGAAGCCGGTCTCCTGCGAAACCACACCGACAATCCGCACCGGCAAGGTGCCGACCAGTACCACCTTGCCGACCGGCTCCTCCTTGCCAAGCAGGCTGGTGATGCTCTTCTTGTCCACCACGGCGACGGCGGCACGCTGCTGGATATCTTGCCACTCCAGTAAGCGACCACTGACCAGCGTCATCCCCTTTACCTTGAAATAGTCGTTACCGACCCCGGTCACGTTACCGCTGTTGGTCTTGTTGCGGTAGCGCAACTGGCCTGAGCTGCCGATCTCGGGGCTGGCGCCCGCAAGATAGGGTTGCCCCAACAGGGCATCGAGATCCCCCTTGTTGAGGGTCTGGATGCTGGCCATCTTCTCATCGCCCCATCCTTTACCCGGGAAGATTTCGATGGTGTTGGTGCCCATCGCATTGATCTGGTCGATCACCTTGGCGCGCGCCCCTTGCCCCAGCGCCACCACACTCACCACGGCGGCGATACCGATGATGATGCCGAGCATGGTGAGGAAGGTGCGCATCCGGTGGGCGAGCATGGCATGCATCGCCATCCGTCCCGCTTCCCGATAACGATCCCAGTCGTGGCCCATGGCACCTTTAGTGGGCGCTATTTTTTGAGGGGCTACAGCGGTGGCTGGAGCCAACACGGCCGTTTGGCAGGGGCCGCTATCTTGTTCAATCCGACCATCCTTGAGAGTGATGATCCGGTCGGCATGGCTGGCCACGTTCATATCGTGGGTGACCAGAATGATGGTGTGGCCCTGAGCGTGCAGCTCCTTGAGGATCGCCATCACCTCCTTGCCGCTCTGGCTATCCAGTGCGCCGGTCGGTTCATCGGCGAGGATCACTTCGCCGCCATTGGCCAGCGCCCGGGCGATACTGACCCGCTGCTGCTGACCGCCGGAGAGCTGGCCCGGTGTATGGTGGCTGCGATCGGCCAGTCCCAGTCTGCCCAGCAGCTGACGCGCGCGCACCTGGCGATCCGGGCGGCTGGTGCCGGCATAGACGGCGGGGATCTCCACGTTGGCGGCGGCATCGAGGTGGGGCAGCAGGTGGTAGCGCTGAAAGATAAAGCCGAAGTGGTGGCAGCGCAGCCGGGCCAGCGCCAACGCATCCATGGTGGCGGTGTCCTGACCGCGAAACAGGTACTGGCCGCCGCTCGGGCTATCCAGACAACCCAGCAGGTTCATCAGGGTCGACTTGCCGGAGCCGGACGCGCCGACAATGGCGATCATCTCTCCTGCCGTGATGGTGAGGTCAAGAGGGTGGAGCACGGTGACTTCGCTGTCACCGCTCTGGTAGCGTCGCTCGACCCCTTTCAGCTGGATCAACGGCAGCTGGTTCAGGGGCTCACTCATAGCATCACCGCCATCTCATCATTGTCGGCGGGGGCTCCGTGATTGAGCTGCACCTCCTCCTTCTCACTCAGCCCGCTGATCACCTCAATGCGGATCTCGTCCTTCATACCGGTCTTGATATGACGGGTTTCGGTTGTCCCATCGTCCTTGATCACGGTGACTTCATACTCGTTGTCACCCAGCGACTTGCCGAGGGCGGTTTGCGGCACAGTGAGCACCTGCTTGCGCTCGCCGAGCACAATGGTCACCTGGGTGGTCATTGCGACCCGCAGGGTATGGTCGGGATTGGGTACATCGAACAGGGCGTAGTAGTAGACAGCCGCATTGCTGGTGGTGGTACCAGTGGTGGCCTGATCGTTGATGTTGGTAGGCGCTAACTCCACGGCGCGAAGCGTACCCTGATAGCGGGTATCCGGATCGCCGATCAAGGTGAAATAGACCGGCATGCCGGCTTTGACCTTGGTGACATCGGCTTCGGAGATCTGAGCCTTGACTGTCATGGTCTCGAGGTTGGCCAGCTTGAGCACGGTCGGCACCGTCTGGCTGGCTGCCAGGGTCTGGCCCTGACGGGTCACAATGCTGATGACGGTGCCATCCATCGGCGCCAGGATCTTGGTGTAGCCCAGCTCGGTCTTGGCCCGATCAACCTTGATCAGGGCGTTGTCGATATTGGCCTGGCTGTTTTGCAGTTCGGCGCGGGTGACCGCCAGCAGTGCCTCGGCACTCTCCAGATCGGCCCGTGAGCTCGCCTCCTGCTTGAACATCTGTTGCTGGCGCCGCCAGGCGAGCTCGTTCTGTTTGAGTTGCGCTTGCTTGATCTTGAGCTGGGCGCGGTTGCTGGCAAGTTCCGCCTCGGCCGTCTTGAGGTTGTTCTGGGCAATCAAGGGATCGATCTCTGCCAGCAGGTCTCCCTGCTTGACCTGATCACCTGCCTCGACGGCCAGCTTGGTGACTTGACCGGAGACCTGGGCCCCCACATCCACCTGCTCCACGGCCTGCAGCACACCACTGGCCAGTACAGTTTGGGCAATATCCTCGCGGGTCACCTGAGCGGTCAGCATCGCCTTGGGTGGTTGACTGGGCCAGAGTAGCCAGCCGAGGAGCACCACGGCGATCAGCATGGTGATGGCCAGGGTTCTCTGCTTGGGGGTTATGTTCATCGATCACCTGAATGGAAACGGAAAAGGTTGTGCGCGGCGATTATCCTGCAGCAAAGCCCTGATAAATAACAGCCGCAAATATGTAAGCAAAGTTATGGCGTTAACTGTCAATAAGCCGTGAAAGGAGTAAGCGAGAGACCGCAGTGGTGAGCAAGATGGTCAGCAAGAGGGGGGAGTGCGGCTGGCGGTGGCGATGAAAAAGCCCTGCGCAGAGGCAGGGCTTTGGAATAGGTGATGGCGAGGGAAGGTCAGGCCTTGGCCAGCAGATCCATCACCCAGGGCAGACCCTGCTTCTTGCGGCTGACAAAGCCCGGGTGGTAGCTGGACTCTGCCGGTACTTTGGCGTGCTCGGTAAAGTAGATACGGCTGGCAGCCGCAGTCAGGTCAGTCACCATCAACACGAATAAGTCGAGCCCTTCGCTCGCCACGCGCTGGGCCATCTCCTGCTGCAGGGCTGGCAGGTGCTCGGCCAGTTGCTGTTCGCTGCCCACTTCGATCTGGCTCATGATGAAGTTCAACCCTTCGGCTTGGAATGCCTTCTCATCCTGCTGCAGCAGTTGAGCTGGAGTCAGGCCGCTCAGGTCGGTTTTGGCCATCAGCAGCTGTTGGCCGAATTCGGCCAGCGATACTTCGGCCAGCGGTGCCAGACGCTCACAAGCGATCTTGTCCTGCTCGGTGGTGGTCGGCGAGGTGAGACAGAGGGTGTCGCTCATGATGGCGCCCAGCATCAGGCGAGCCTGGCTGCGGGTCACAGTGCCTTGCTGGCTCAGCAGATCGAAGGCGATGGTGCAGGTGCAGCCGACGGCACGGATCCAGGCATCCAGCGGAGACTGGGTGACCAGGGTACCGAGACGGTGGTGATCCACCAGACCCAGTACATTGGCTTGTGCCAGTGTGGCAGGACCCTGTTCCAGATCACTGAAATCCACCAGCCAGACATCTTCACCGGTCAGATCTTTGGTCAGCAACTCGGGTTCGCTGACGCCTGCCTGCTCCAGAATAAAACGGGTTTCGGTGCGCAGGTCACCCAGACGCCATGGGGTGGCCTGACGGCCCTGGCCATTGAGCCAATCGGTGATAACCAGCGCACTGCAGATACTGTCGCTATCAGGATTCTTGTGACCAAAAACGTGGATCATAGACAAAGCCTCACAATTGGATACCCATAAAGGGGGGCAACACTATGCGAAATCCGCCACATGAAGGCAACCGGATCCACTCCCATGTTGCTGCCAGCTTCGCCTAACTCGCCATTTTATTGATCTGGGTCGGTAATCCTGACGCGAGTTCGGTTCTCACAGTTGGCTATTGGCTATTGGCTATTGGCTATTGGCTATTGGCTATTGCTGACTGTGCAGGCCATGGCACTCGTCCGTACCTGCGAAGTCAGCATGTTCTGTCAGCGCTATCAGTCGCCATCGCTGCAAATCGGCTTTATCACCTGATTCATCGACGCAGCAGCTCGCGGGCATTGGCCAAAGTGTTGTCGGTGATCTGGTCGCCTCCAAGCAGCCGTGCCAATTCATTGAGACGGGCAGCCTCATCAAGGGCACTCATTTGGGTTTCGGTGGTTTTGCCATTGGTATGCTTGCTCACCACCATATGCTGGTGGCCGTTGCCTGCCACCTGAGGCAAGTGAGTGACCACCATCACCTGAGTGGACTCGCCGAGCTGGCGCAGCAGGCGACCCACCACGGCGGCAGTCGGGCCGCTGATCCCCACATCCACTTCATCGAAAATCAGGGTCGGAGTGGAGACCTTGCGAGCGCTGATCACCACGATGGCAAGGCTGATACGCGACAGTTCACCGCCCGAAGCTACCTTGCCAAGCGGCTGGATCGGTTGGCCCGGGTTGGTGGTGACCATAAATTCCACCCGATCTATACCCAGCGGAGAGAGGCTGCTCTGGGCATCGGGGCGCACCTCGATGGCAAAGCGGCCATCGGGCATCGCCAGTTCGTGCATGCTGCTGGTTACCTTGGCGCCCAGCTCCTGGGCGTAACGCTGACGGCTCTGGCTCAGGGCCTCGGCGGCCTGGACAAAAGCCTGACGAGCCTCGGCCAGCTCATCTTCCATCCCCTCTAACCGCTCCTCATCGGAGTTGAGGCGGGCGAGATCAGAGGCAAGCTCCTGATGGTGTTGGGCCAGATCCGCCGGTTTAACGTGGTGCTTGCGTGCCAGATTGATGGCTTTGGAGAGGCGGGCTTCCAGCTCGTTGAAACGTTCGGGATCGAGCTCCAGCCGATCGAGGTAGCTGCGAAGTTCGCTGTGGCTCTCCTGCACCCCGATCAGCGCTTCATTCAGCATCTCCAGTACCGGGTTGAGGCGGCTGTCCATGCTGACCAGCCCCTCGGCCCGATCGACGGCCGATTGCAGCAGCCCTGCGATAGTGGTCTCTTCGTTGTCATAGAGCAGATCGAGGCAAGCCCCGCACTCCTGCATCAGCTCTGTGCCGTTGGCGAGACGCTGGTGCTCCTCCTCTATCTCTTCAAACTCCCCCGGTTGCAGGGCAAATTCGTCCAGCTCCTGCACCTGGTACTCGATAAGCTGACGGCGCGCTTCCCGCTGCTGCTGCTCGGCCTTGAGCCGGTTCAGTTCGTTTTGCAGTTGGCGCCACTGCTGATAGTGCTGGCGCACCTCGTCGAGCAGCAGATGGTGACCGGCATAGCCATCGAGCAGGGCGAGCTGGTAGTCGGGTTTGAGCAGCATCTGGTGGGCATGCTGACCGTGTACGTTGACCAGCAGTTGGCCCAGATTCTTGAGCTGGGTGAGGGGGACGGGCACGCCGTTGATATAGCTGCGTGAGCGCCCCTCGGTTGAGATGACTCGCCTGACGATACACTCACCTTCGTTTTCCAGCTCGTTGGTAGCGAGCCAGGCGCGGGCGGCCGGGTTGTTGTCGAGCAGGAAGCGGGCGCTGACCTCGCTTTTGTCGCTATCGGGTCGCACCATGCCGGCTTCTGCCCGCTCTCCGAGGCAGAGACCAAGAGCGTCGATGGCGATGGATTTACCGGCGCCGGTCTCACCGGTGATGCAGGTCATGCCCGGTTGCAGATCGAGTTCGAGAAACTTGACGATGGCGAAGTTGTTGACGGTCAGCTGGGTCAGCATGGTCTCATCCTGTATAGGTCAACATTACTGTGTATGCATCCAGTATATACTGGTCTTATATACAGTAAAGAGGGCGCCGTCATTTTTAGTACAGGAAAGGTGCGCCAGTGCGGTATGGCTATGAGAATGCGGTACTGACTATTGGCACGCGGTACGGATATGAGAGGGCAGGGGATGTTGCCACGACAGAAAAGAGAAGGGCGCCAATTCAGGCGCCCTTCTCTGGCAATGCCGTTGTCGGTCAAAGCTGATTAGAACAGCTTGCTGCCCCAGCCGAGCTTGTTGCGCAGTACGTGGAAGTAGCTGTAGTCGAGGGGATGCACCAGATGAAGCTGGTGGTGGCTCTTCTTGATCAGGATCTCGTCCCCCGGGTGGACCGCCAGCGTCACCTGGCCATCACAGCTGACCTGCATGGCATCGTCCTGATTATCCGGCGAGACCAGCAGCCGTACTTCGCTGTCGGCATCGAGTACGATGGGGCGACTGCTGAGGGTATGCGGGAACATGGGCACCAGCGTGATGGCGTTGAGCTTGGGGGTGAGGATGGCGCCACCTGCCGACAGGGAGTAGGCGGTCGAGCCGGTCGGGGTGGCCACTATGATGCCGTCCGAACGCTGGCTATACATAAAGCTGCCATCGATATAGACCTCAAACTCGATCATGTGGGCGATCTTGCCCGGGTGCAACACAGCCTCGTTGACCGCCAGATTGCTCGACTTGCGCTCGCCGTGGCGATAGACCGAGGCTTCCAGAAGGAAGCGGTGTTCGCTCTTGTAGTGGCCGGAGAGCACCTGCTCCAGCGGCAGCAGGTAATCTTGTGGCGAGAGATCGGTCAGAAAGCCGAGGTTGCCCCGGTTCACCCCGATCACTGCTACATCGAAGCGCGACAGTACTCGCGCCGCCCCCAGCATGTTGCCGTCACCGCCGACCACGATGGCGAGATCGGCCTGCTGGCCCAGTTGCACCAGATCCATCACGTTTTCATCGAGGATGCTCAGGGTCTGGGCGACCCGGCTCTCCACCAGTACCCGAAAGCCGCGGGCGGTCAGGTATTGATGCAGGCCGGTCAGCGTCTGGTTGGCCCCCTCATGGTGGGGTTTGCCAATCAGGGCGATGGTTTTGAACGGAGAATCCATAGTCAGTCAGATCTGGGATGGGTATTGCGGGCCAGTATACAGTGCTTTGCTCCGCTTGTGACGCTCTCCCGTGTGACGGGGGTGGCTATCCCCTTGAGGTTACTGGTTAAACGGTGAGCGGCAACTCGGATAAACCGCCGGTTGCGGCTATTCAGCAACCCTGATTGCCCTTTACCCCTTGAAAGCCGGGGATGCATCCCCATAATAGCGCCAACATAGTCGGTCTGTTGTCGTCCGGTCGCTCAACCAGACGTCAGGGCCCTCATAAGTAACCCCGGAATTGGAGATGTCATGAACCACGAAGAGCAAAAGGTTGAAGCGATGGAGCAAGTGGAAGCCCAGCCAGTCGAGCCGACCGATGTAGACAGTGAAGTGACAGCCGAGCAGGCCCGTATTGCCGAACTGGAAGCGCAGTTGGAAACCGCCATCCAAAAAGCGGCGGAAGAGCGTGAACGCGCCCTGCGTACCGCCGCCGAGATGGAAAACCTGCGCCGTCGTACCGAGCTGGATGTGGAGAAGGCGCACAAATTCGCTCTGGAGAAGTTCGCCAATGAATTGCTGCCGGTGCTGGACAACCTTGAGCGTGCCATCGAACTGGCCGACAAGGAGAACGAAGCCCTCAAGCCGATGATCGAAGGTGTCGAGCTGACCCTGAAATCCATGCAGAGCGGCGTGGCCAAGTTTGGTCTGGTGGCGCTTGACCCGATCAACCAGCCGTTTGACCCCAATGCCCATCAGGCGATGAGCATGGTGCCGAGTGCCGATGTGGCCCCGAACACCGTCATTGCAGTGATGCAGAAGGGCTATGACCTCAACGGTCGGGTGATCCGTCCGGCCATGGTGATGATCGCCAAAGCGGTCGACTGATTGGCTGTGGGTGCCCGAGCCCGCCCTGTGGCGGGCTTTTTGTTTCGCAGTGCAGCACCTGTTCATCTTGCCCGGTTTTACGGCTCAACGTGACCGCGCAACCATGACAAAGGGTGTGGTTTTTTAGGGTTGGGGCTTGAAGCTGCGTCTGGCGACCCCATATAGGGTGCAAGGCCGCGGCGGCACAAAAAATTTGATGCCGGGAGCTTGAAAGCCAGATTGGCAGCCCCCACCTAGCCGTTAACGCATTAAGGCGAGTTCCTCGCCAGTTTATTCAAAGTATTTGGAGATTCGTCAAATGGGTAAAATCATCGGTATTGACCTGGGTACTACCAACTCCTGCGTCGCTATTCTGGATGGCGACACTGCTCGCGTGATCGAGAACGCAGAAGGCGATCGTACTACTCCGTCCATCATTGCCTATGCCGATGATGGCGAGATCCTGGTTGGTCAGCCGGCCAAGCGTCAGGCCATCACCAACCCGAAAAACACCCTGTTCGCCATCAAGCGTCTGATCGGTCGTCGTTTTGAAGATGAAGAAGTGCAGCGTGACCTGAAAATCATGCCGTACGCCATCGCCAAAGCTGACAACGGCGATGCCTGGGTTGAAGTGAAGGGCAAGAAAATGGCACCGCCGCAGATCTCTGCCGAAGTGCTGAAAAAGATGAAGAAGACCGCTGAAGACTACCTGGGTGAGCCGGTAACCGAAGCCGTTATCACTGTTCCGGCCTACTTCAACGACGCCCAGCGTCAGGCTACCAAGGATGCCGGTCGCATCGCCGGTCTGGATGTAAAACGCATCATCAACGAACCGACTGCTGCTGCATTCGCTTACGGCGTGAACAAGGTCAAGGGCGAGCGCAAGGTTGCCGTATATGACCTGGGTGGCGGTACTTTCGATATCTCCATCATCGAGATCGACGAAGTGGAAGGCGAAACCACCTTCGAAGTACTGGCGACCAACGGTAACACCCACCTGGGTGGTGAAGACTTCGACAACCGCGTCATCAACTATCTGGTAGACGAGTTCAAGCGTGAGCAGGGCATCGACCTGCGCAACGACCAGCTGGCTCTGCAGCGTCTGAAAGATGCCGCCGAGAAAGCCAAAATCGAGCTCTCTTCTGCCCAGCAGACCGACGTCAACCTGCCGTACATCACTGCAGATGCCACCGGTCCGAAGCACATGAACATCAAGGTGACCCGCGCCAAGCTGGAATCCCTGGTAGAAGACATGGTGAAGGACTCTCTGGAGCCGGTTCGTGTCGCCCTGAAAGACTCCGGTCTGGCAGTTGGCGAGATCGATGACGTGATCCTGGTTGGTGGTCAGACCCGTATGCCGCTGGTTCAGAAGACCGTTGCCGAGTTCTTTGGCAAAGAGCCGCGTAAAGACGTCAACCCGGACGAAGCCGTGGCCATGGGTGCTGCCATTCAGGGCGCCGTACTGTCCGGTGACAAGACTGACGTACTGCTGCTGGACGTCACCCCGCTCTCCCTGGGTATCGAAACCATGGGTAGCGTGATGACTGCGCTGATCGAGAAGAACACCACCATTCCGACCAAGAAGTCCCAGGTGTTCTCCACTGCCGAAGACAACCAGTCTGCCGTGACCATTCACGTGCTGCAGGGTGAGCGCAAGCGCGCCAGCGACAACAAGTCTCTGGGCCAGTTCAACCTGGAAGGCATCCGTCCGGCACCGCGCGGTCTGCCGCAGATCGAAGTGACCTTCGACATTGATGCCAACGGTATCCTGCACGTCTCTGCGAAAGACAAAGAGACCAACAAAGAGCAGAAGATCACCATCCAGGCCTCCTCTGGTCTGTCTGATGACGAGATCGAGCGCATGGTACGCGAAGCCGAAGCCAACGCGGCCGAGGACAAGAAGTTTGAAGAGCTGGTACAGGCTCGCAACCAGGCTGATGGTCTGGTCCACTCCGTACGCAAGCAGATCACCGAAGCCGGTGAAGCCCTGCCTGCCGACGACAAGACCAAGATCGAAGCTGCTCTGAGCGAGCTGGAAGCGGCCATCAAGGGTGACGACAAGGCTGCTATCGAAGCCAAACAGCAGGCTCTGCTGGAAGCGTCCCAGAAGCTGATGGAAATTGCCCAGCAGCAGGCTCAGGCCCAGGGTGCAGCCGGTGCTGATGCCGGTCAGTCCTCCTCTTCTGCCAAGGCTGACGACGATGTAGTCGACGCCGAGTTCGAAGAAGTGAAAGACGACAAGAAGTAAGCCCTACCCAGATGGGCGGAGTCCGCTTCGCCCATCGGCTTGGTCAATGAATTCACGGGCGTTGGGTAACCAACGCCCGTCTGCGTAACCACAGGATGAGTATGTCGAAGCGCGATTTCTACGAAGTACTGGGTGTGGCGAAAGATGCCGACGATCGCGAGATCAAGAAGGCGTACAAGCGCCTGGCCATGAAGTATCACCCGGATCGTAATCAGGGTGATGCCGCATCCGAAGAAAAGTTCAAAGAGGTCAAGGAAGCCTACGAGGTCCTGACCGATGCCAACCTGCGTGCCCGTTACGACCAGTACGGCCATGCCGGTGTCGACCCGAGCCAGGGTGGCGGTGGCCACGGTGGCTTTGGCGGCGGTGCCGACTTCGCCGACATGTTTGGTGACGTATTCGGTGACATCTTCGGCGGTGGCCGTGGTGGTGCCCGTCGTGGCCCGGCTCGTGGCTCCGACCTGCGTTACACCATGGAGCTGACGCTGGAAGAGGCGGTGCGCGGGGTCTCCAAGGAGATCAAGGTGCCAACTCTGGTTCACTGCGAAGTCTGTAACGGCTCCGGTGCCCACACCGGCAGCAGTGCCCAGACTTGCCCGACCTGCCACGGCTCCGGCCAGGTGCAGATGCGTCAGGGCTTCTTCGCGGTACAGCAGGCATGTCCGCACTGTCACGGCCGCGGCAAGATCATCAAGGATCCGTGCCGCAAGTGTCACGGTGAAGGTCGCTACCAGCGCACCAAGACCCTGTCGGTAAAAATTCCGGCGGGCGTCGATACCGGCGATCGCATCCGTCTCTCCGGCGAAGGAGAAGCGGGGGAAGCAGGAGCTCCGGCAGGGGATCTCTACGTACAGGTGCACGTCAAAGAGCACGAAATTTTCGTGCGTGACGGCAACAACCTCTACTGCGAAGTGCCCATCAGCTTCACCGCAGCTGCGCTGGGTGGCGAGATTGAAGTACCGACCCTGGATGGCCGCGTCAAGCTCAAGGTCACTCCGGAGACCCAGACTGGCAAGATGTTCCGCATGCGCGGCAAGGGCGTGAAGTCCGTGCGCTCCGGTCAGGTAGGGGATCTGATGTGCAAGGTGGTGATCGAGACTCCGGTCAACCTCACCGAGCAGCAGAAAGAGCTGTTGCGCCAGCTGGACGAGTCGTTCAGCGGTGCCGCTGCCAAGACCCACAAGCCGAAATCGGAAGGCTTCTTCGAAGGGGTGAAACGCTTCTTCGACGATCTGACCAGCTGATTTCAGCGACCCGAATAAACAGAGCCGGCCTTGTGCCGGCTCTTTTTTTGCCCGTCATTTCGCCAGGATCCGCCTTATTGAGTGGATCCTGATGAGGGATCCTCCTCACAACTCCCGCCAATTCCTGCTGTACAAATGTTATCCCGCTCACACTGTTGCTGAAACGGTTTAGTTGTCATATTGAGTTGGCTAAATTGGTTTAGCTATGCTCTGGCTGTCGATAACAACAGCGCCCGTTCGGGCCACCGATGACAGGTGAGGAAGATGATGATGTTCAAGAGCAAGTTGGCGCTGGCGGTAGCGCTGGGATTGGGGATGAGCAGCCCGCTGTGGGCGGCGCAGGCGAGTATTGCAGGTGAGAGTGTCGAGGCCAGATTGGCGGCGCTGGAGGCGCGGGTACAGGCAGCCGAAGCGAGAGCCGAGGCGGCAGATAGCCGTGCCAGTCAGGCGGAAGTGAAGGCGAGCGCGGCGAGCGAGCAGGCTCAGGTGGCCGACAACCGCAGCCAGCAGGTGGATGAGAAGACCGCTGGTGCCCAGGGCTTCGAGTTTCACGGCTACGCCCGCTCGGGCCTGTTGGTCAACGGCAATGGCAACGGCGGGCGCGGCGGCCCCTACATCACGCCAGCCGGTTCGGTGGGCGGGGCCGTCGGTCGCCTTGGCAATGAGGATGACACCTATATGGAGGCCAACCTGCTGAAAACCCAGACCTTCGAGGATGGCAGCTGGGCCCGCTACAAGCTGATGCTGGCAGACGGGGTGGAGACCAGCAACGACTGGACCGCCAGCGATTCGAGCCTCAATACCCGTCAGGTGTTTGCCGAGATCGGCAATCTGGCGAGCTTCGACGGCCCCTTCAAGAATGCGGTGCTGTGGGCGGGCAAGCGCTTTGATCGGGACAACTTTGACATCCACTGGCTCGATTCCGACGTGGTGTTCCTGGCCGGTACCGGCGGCGGCGTCTACGACGTGCAACTGGCCGATAGCTGGAAGGCCAACTTCTCCCTCTATGGCCGCGATTACGGCGACATCAGCGCCAGCGGTCTTTCCGATATCGAGAGCTACATCCTCACCATGAACAACCGCGTCGGTAACTTGCAGTGGATGGTGAACGGCCTCTCGGCCAAGGACAATGACGCCCGCATCAATGACAAGGGGGCGGGCAGCGAGGCGGCGGACAAGGGGGCACACACCCTGCTGGCCTACCACGGCGAGAGCTTCTTTGGCCTCAACCCCGGTTTTGCCAAGGCGGCGGTGCTGTACGGTCATGGGCTGGGGGCCGAGGTCAAGGGGCTGGGCTCTGACAGCGAGCTGTTGCCGGACGCCGATGCGGTGCGGATCGCCGTGTTTGGCGCCACCGATCTCAACTCGCGCTGGCGTTTTGCCCCGGCCCTGCTGGCCGAGCAGAGTCAGGATCGCTACGTGAAAGGGGATGAGTACCGCTGGCTTACCTTCAATACCCGGGTGGCGCAGGTGCTGAGCCAGAACGTCGAGCTGGTCTACGAGGCGGCCTGGCAGTACATGGATCTCGATCCCAAGGGTTACAAGGGACGCCAGGCGGTGAACGGCAACTTCACCAAGTTCACCTTCGCCCCCACCTTCAAGGCGCAGACCGCCGGTTTCTTCGAACGGCCCGAACTGCGGGTGTTCGCCAGCTGGATGGACTGGTCCTCCGAGCTCGACAATTACGCCAGCGACGATGCCATGGGCCAGAGCAACTTCACCGCCGGTGGCGAGTGGAACTTTGGCGTACAGATGGAAACCTGGTTCTAGTTCGTTATCCCGATCACAAAAATGGCAGCCGGTGCCGAGATCTGTTGGTTGGCTAAAACGGTTTAGCTGATAATGCCAGCCAACAGAACAGAGTTCGGGTTTGACCGTGGATCCGATGCAGCAGTGGAGTAGCAAGGTGACGAATCGTGTGTGGGTAATGGGGGATGCGGTGGTGGATTTGATCCCGGAAGGGGCGTTGCACTACCTCAAGTGTCCGGGTGGCGCGCCCGCCAATGTGGCGGTTGGCGTGGCACGGCTGGGCGGCGATGCGGCCTTTATCGGTCGGGTTGGTGCTGACCCGTTCGGCCGCTTTATGGCCGACACCCTGAGCGGGGAGGGGGTGGATGTGGCCGCGCTGCGGCTCGATCCTGACCATCGCACCTCGACCGTGCTGGTAGAACTGGATGACGAGGGGGAGCGCAGCTTCACCTTTATGGTGCGCCCCAGTGCCGACCAGTTCCTCACCCCAAATGAGTTGCCCCAATTCGATGCCGGTCAGTGGTTGCTCACCTGCTCCATCGCGCTCGCCAACGAGCCGGTACGCACCAGCTGCCTGCAGGCCATGGCAGCCATCAAGGCGGTAGGCGGGCGGGTCTGCTTCGACCCCAACCTGCGCCCCGAGGTGTGGGGCAACCCCACCGAGATGCTGCCGCTGGTGCGTCAGGCCATTGCACAGGCGGATGTGGTCAAGCTCTCCATCGAGGAGCTGCAACTGCTGAGCGGCGAGGATGAACTGGTCGCCGGGCTTGCAACTCTCTCTGGCCCGGCGCTGGTGCTGGTGACCAGAGGGGCGGCCGGTGTGGTGGCTCACCTTGATGGCGAGTTGCTGGAGTGGGTGGGGCAGAAAGTGACGCCCATCGACACCACGGGGGCGGGGGATGCCTTCGTCGCCGGTCTGCTGGCGGCGCTGGCCGGGCGCTCGTCGCTGCCGACTCTGGCCGAGTTGCCCGCCATTCTGGCTCAGGCTCACGGCTGCGGGGCGCTCGCCACTACCGCCAAGGGGGCGATGACGGCGCTGCCGACCCGCTCCGAACTGGATGCCTTTTTGCGATCAGGCGCAAGCGGGTGTTGAACTGCGGCTAGAAGCCCGGCTCGACAGCCCCTACTCTCATGTGACAAGGACCCGCCAGCGTGGCGGGTCATAAGAGGAAGAATATGAATATCAGTGCGATAGCCAAGGATCTGGTGCCCCTGCTCGGGGGCAAGGAGAACATTGTCAGCGCTGCCCACTGCGCCACCCGGCTGCGGTTGGTGCTGGCCGATGACAGCAAGGTAAACAAGGCCGCCATCGACAAGCTGGAGGGGGTCAAGGGGTGCTTTAGCAACGCGGGCCAAATTCAGGTGATCTTCGGCACCGGTCTGGTCAACAAGGTCTATGCGGAGTTTGTGGCGCTGACCGGTACCGGCACCGCCAGCAAGGCGGAGCTGACCGACATGGCGGCGGCCAAGCTCAACGTGGCCCAACGGTTGGCGCGAACCCTCTCCAACATCTTCGTGCCGATCATTCCGGCCATCGTCGCCTCGGGCCTGCTGATGGGGCTGCTCGGCATGGTGCGCACCTACGGCTGGGCCAATGCCGACAGCGCTCTGTTTGTGATGCTCGACATGTTCAGCTCGGCGGCCTTTATCATATTGCCGATCCTCATCGGTTTTACGGCAGCGCGGGAGTTTGGCGGCAATCCGTACCTCGGGGCGACCCTTGGCGGCATTCTCACCCACCCGGCGCTAACCAACGCCTGGGGCGTGGCCGGTGGCTTCAAGACCATGGACTTCTTCGGGCTCGATGTCGCGATGATCGGCTATCAGGGCACCGTCTTCCCGGTGCTCTTGGCGGTCTGGTTTATGTCCCATCTGGAGAAACAGCTGCGCAAGCGCATTCCGGATGCGCTGGATCTGATCCTCACGCCGTTTCTCACCGTCATCATCACCGGCTTCGTGGCGCTGCTCTTTATCGGCCCGGCGGGGCGGGTGCTGGGGGATGGCATCTCGTTCGGCCTAAGCGCCCTCTATGAGCAGGCTGGCTGGCTGGCGGGGCTGGTATTTGGCGGCACTTACTCGCTGATCGTCATCACCGGCATTCATCACAGCTTCCATGCCATCGAGGCGGGGCTGCTGGCCAATCCGCAAATTGGCGTCAACTTCCTGCTGCCCATCTGGGCCATGGCCAACGTGGCACAGGGCGGGGCTTGCCTCGCGGTCTATTTCAAGACCCGCGATGTGAAGATCAAGGCCATTACCGTGCCGGCGGCCATGTCCTGCCTGCTGGGTATCACGGAAGCGGCAATCTTTGGGGTGAACTTGCGCTATATCAAACCCTTCCTCGCCGGTCTGTTTGGCGGGGCCTGCGGCGGCGCCTACGTGGTGGCAGCCAAGGTGGGGATGACGGCGGTGGGGCTGACCGGTATTCCCGGCATGGCCATCGTCCAGCCCATGAGCCTTATTCATTACATCATCGGGCTGGTGATCGCCTTTGGCGCCGCCTTCGCCGCTTCCTACCTGCTCAAGTACAAGGTGGAGTGATGAAGGAAAGCGATCTTCTCAACCAGATTGTCCGGTCGTTGCTGGCCGGACAGCTCAAGGCTGCGGCCGATCCCCATCGGCCCCGCTGGCATCTGGCAGCCCCGGTGGGGCTGCTTAACGATCCCAACGGCTTTATCGAGCACGACGGGCGCTACCATCTTTTCTACCAGTGGAACCCGCTCGGTTGCGAGCACCGCAACAAGGGCTGGGGGCATGTCACCTCCACCGATCTGCTGCATTGGCAGCACGAGCCGGTGGCGCTGTTGCCCACCGAAGCCTATGAGAGCCACGGCTGCTATTCGGGCTCTGCGGTGAGCGACGAGCAGGGGTGTTTGACCCTCATCTACACCGGCAATGTCAAATACCCGGACGGCAGCCGCACCGCCTATCAGTGTCTGGCCCGGGCCGACGGTGAGGGGGGCTTCGAGAAGCTGGGGCCCGTGCTGGATCTGCCCGAAGGCTACAGCGGCCACGTGCGCGACCCCAAGGTGTGGTACGACGGCCAGCAGTGGCTGATGGTGCTGGGAGCCCGCACCCTGGATGACAAGGGGGAAGTGCTGCTCTATCGCGGCGAGACCCTGCAAAGCTGGCATCGGGTGGGCCCCATCGCCGGTAGCGGGCGAGGGGGGCTGGGTGAGTTTGGCTATATGTGGGAGTGCCCGGATCTCTTCCCGCTGGGGGAACGCCATGTGCTGATCAGCTGCCCGCAGGGGATTGCCCCGGCAGGCGAGGACTATCGCAACCTCTACCAGTGCGGCTGGCTGGCTGGCAACTTCGACGGCGAGCGCTTCGAGCACGGGGCTTTCCACGAGCTGGACCGGGGCTTTGAGTTCTATGCGCCGCAAACCACTCTGGATAGCCAGGGTCGGCGCTTGCTGTTTGGCTGGCTGGGTCTGCCGGAGGAGAACGAGATGAGCCAGCCTACGGTCGCTCACGGCTGGATCCACCAGATGAGCTGCCCGCGGGAGCTGTTCTGGCAGGATGAGTGGCTTTGCCAGCGGCCGGTGGCGGAGCTTGCGGCGCTCAAGGGAGAACTGACCCGCTTCGAGGGGACGCTTGGCGAATTTCCGGGGCTGGCCATCGACTCGGCCTGGCTCGATCTGGATCTCTGCGGTGAGGGGAGCCTCTGTTTCGGCGCCGTGGCCGAGCTGGTGTGGCAGCCGGACCGCATCACCTTGCGGCGCCAGAACTGGCAGAGCGGAGCGTGGGAGACTCGCAGCAGCCCATGGGCTGGCGGGCGGATCACCGTGCTGTGCGATCGCTCCAGTCTGGAGTGTTTCATTGATGAGGGTCGCCACAGCCTGTCGGCGCGCTACTTCCCCGGGGAGAAGCCGCAACTATCATCAGGTAGCGGCGATGATGGCTGCAAAATTTGCCTCAATCACTGGCCGCTGTCGGCATGCCTAGTACAATAGCCCGGTTCTAGTCAGCCGGGAGGCCAGGTGGAGAAGAAGAAACGGATCACGATTGCCCAGATCGCCGAACTGGCGGGGGTGTCCAAGGCGACCGCCAGTCTGGTGCTCAACGGGAAGAGTGCGGAGTACCGCATTGCCGATGATACCCGCAAGCGCATTCAGGCGGTGGCGGAGGAGTGTCACTACCTGCCGAGCTTTCATGCCCGCTCCCTGCGCGAGACCCGCAGCTACACCTGGGGGTTGGTGATCCCCGATCTCACCAACTTCGGTTTTGCCCGCATCGCCCGCGCCCTCGAGGCGCACTGCCGGGAGGCGGGTATCCAGCTGCTGATCGCCTGCTCCGAGGATGATCCCGCCCTCGAGCAGCGGGTGGTGGACAACCTCATCAGCCGTCAGGTGGATGGGCTGATTGTCGCCTCCAGCGGCCACAGCGATGACATCTATGCCCGCATCCACGACCGCCTGCCGGTGGTGCAGCTCGACCGCCATATTGGCGAGTCGCGCCTGCCCATGGTGATCTCCGATGCCTGCAAGGCCACCGCCGAGCTGGTGCGGGATATGGCCAGCGAGTGCGGCGAGCAGATCTACTACTTCGGCGGTTTGCTGGATCTCTCCCCCAGCCGTCACCGGCTGGCGGGCTATGAGCTGGGGCTCCATCGCGCCGGTTTTGAAGCCGATGCAGCAAGGGTGCGTCATCGCGACTACCAGCCGAGCTCCGGTTATCAGCTGATGGCCGAGCTGGTGGCCGAGCTGGGAGCCCCCCCCAGGGGGCTCTTTACCGCCTCCTTTACCCTGCTGGAAGGGGTACTGCGCTACCTCAACGAGGCGGGGTTGATGGAGACAGGGATGCGGCTGTGTACCTTCGATGATCACGACTTGCTCGACTGCATTCCCATGCGCATCGACTCGGTGGCGCAGGATTGTCCGGCGCTGGCCCTCGCCGCTTTCGAGCTGATGCAGCAACTGATAGCGGGCAGTCCTCCCGCACAGACCGCCCAGGTGATCACCCCCAGGGTGCGCTGGCGCAGCCGCCGCTAGCCACTCTTCGCTCATCCATATGAAAAAGCCCCGCCATTGCTGGCGGGGCTTTTTGCTGTGGGCGGGTGGCTCGTTCCTCTGACCGGCAGCTCAGTCTGTGGTACTGGCGCGCCAGAATATCTGCTTGATATGGGGATGAATGCCGAGTTTCACCATCAGGGCATCCAGTTCGTCGCCATCAATGGAGGTGGCCAGCAGCACCGCCGAGATCTCCAGATCCCTCTCGCCAAATGGCTCGATGTCGAGCTCGCTCATGGGATAGTTGGCCTGCTCCAGCATCTCCTCGAGCCAGTGCAGCACCTCCTTTTGATGCTCACGGGGGGTCAGGGCAGTCACCTTGTAGGTGACTTCAGTATCCAGATTGTCTACCGGGCGACGGTTGATCTGGTTGACCAGTGGTCGCAGCAGGGTGTTGGCGGCCAGCACGAATAACGCGCCCAGGATTGCTTCCATGGCGAGCCCTGCGCCACAGGCGGCGCCGACCGCTGCCACGCCCCAGAGGGTGGCGGCGGTGTTGATGCCGCGGATATTGCCCGACTCGCGCATGATGACGCCGGCGCCGAGAAAGCCGATGCCGGAGACAATATAGGCCACCACATGGACCACGTTGTAGTTGCCGCCGTGCAGGTCATAGATTCGCTGGGCCAGGCTGACGAACAGGGCGGCTCCCACGGCGACCAGCACGTTGGTGCGCAGGCCCGCGGTACGTTGGCGGTACTGGCGCTCCAGCCCGACCAGACTGCCGAGCACAAAGGCGAGCAGCAGGCTGGCCAGAGTGTCGAGCAGTGAGAGCATGTCTAGTTGTTGCCACATCTTCATGGCGTACTCCTTCTTATGAAAGCTGGCTTGGCACAATCCATGATGAAACGCCGGGTGGCGGATGGATCAGAGGGGGATTGAGCGGATGGCCAGCAGAAAAACGCAGCGTCCCGGGTTTAGCTTCCGGGGCGCGAGCATCATCAGATGCCCTGACGCTCGGAGAGGACGCAACAAGTGGGGCCAGCGTGGCTGGCCCCTTGAACGGTCGTTAGTGCAGCAGGATGCGCGTCAGTTGAGTTCGGGAGCCGTGTCGATGCGCGGACGCAGCTCCCAGCGCACCGGATGCGCTACTCCGACCTGATGAACAAACTGCACCAGATAGCGGCGCTGGGGTGGAGTGCAGTGCACATTGAGCACCAGCTCTCGCCCGCCGCTGCGACCCGGTTTCATCGATTGCATCGGTTGCAGTCCGGCCGGTTGCAGGGTGTGGCTCACCATATCCAGCACTTGCTCCATATCGGCGCGATCCTCGCAACGGATCTGCAGCCTATAGTGGTGCTGGCGCGGTTTGCCGCCCAGCCAGCGTGGCAGCATGCCACGGCCGAGCCGGCTCAACAGGGGGTGAGCCCGGGTAGCAACAGAACCTGTTGCTACCGCGCGATCCGCAGCCGGTTTGATTGAGATAAAACGCATAGCAGCCTCCTTGTGGGAAGCAGAAACTATGCAGGCATGGCGACCGTGGCGGTTGGCCTCTGGTTGCCAGACGTCAAGTGTAAAAAGGGAGAAGAGGGGAGTGGATTTCCGCTTCTCGCAGGGTTGCGAGCATGCGGCAGAGAAAGACCTGCGGCTAGCTCGCGACCTTGGTACCGACGATGAGGGTCGGTCTACAACTGTCACTTGATGAGTTGCCCACTGATGGTCTCCGCTGTGTTAAGAACGGCAAAATGGTACTCATCCAGAGCGGTGAGGTAAAGCCTTATCGACCTTCCAGCAACATTTAGATACAAGTTTGTCAATAATGGGGCCGACTGGCTACCTCCATAAGCATCAGGGAGCGACGATAGCCATCGCCGCGCGATGACGCCCCGCTAGCAGGACCGCCCCTGTCTTGCGCGACCTGTTACTTCAGCCCCAGGCGCTTGAGGAGCATAGCGGCCGGACAGAAACCGGTGAACGCGCTTTGGATCAGGTTGACCCCGACAAAGGCACTCAACCAGACAAAGCCCGGATGAACCCAGGCGGTAAGGACTAGCGAGAGCAGCAACATGCAACCCGCGACGATTCTGACTCCGTTATCTACTGTCATGGTCCTTCTCCTTATCTACTTTAGATGTTGCTAATTTAGTGTTGTTTTATACAATAGAACAAATATCAGCAATTGCTAATTTACTCTTATGAGCCAATTCGACGAGATGAACAGACATGCGACAGCCGCCGCCTCCCTGCTCAAGGCGTTGGCTCATCCCGAACGCCTGATGGTGCTCTGCCAGCTGGTGGAGGGGGAGAAGGGGGTCGGGGAGCTGCTGGCCCATAGCCAACTCGGGCAGTCGGCCTTCTCCCAGCAACTTTCGGTATTGAAGCGCTACGGCCTGATCCGTTCGCGCAAGGTCTCCCAGCAGATCTACTACTCGCTGGTGAGCGAGGCGGCCGCCGATGTGTTGGGCGCGCTGCAAACCCATTTTTGTCACTCAGAAAATAAGGAATCTTGATGATGGAAAGCCAATGGCTGCTCTCTTTGGGCGGTGGCATGCTGGCGGGGCTGTCGGCCCTGATCCTGATGTTGTTCAACGGCCGGGTGGCCGGGATCAGCGGTATTCTGGCCGGTGCGCTGCAACACCGTTCGCCGTGGCGGGTGCTGTTTCTGCTGGGGCTCGGGGCGGGTGCCTGGTTGGCGCTGACCCTGGGCTGGGCCACCATGCCTGCATTCACCACGCTGCCCGGCTGGCCCGTTGTGCTACTGGCCGGTCTGCTGGTTGGCATCGGTACCCGTGTCGGCAATGGCTGTACCAGTGGCCACGGCATCTGTGGCATGGGGCGGCTCTCCCTGCGCTCCATCGTCGCCACCCTGACCTTTATGGCGGCAGGCTTTATCACCGTCTTTGTCACTCATCATCTGCTGTAAGGGACTGATCGCCATGAAATTGCTGACAAGTTTGTTTGCGGGCCTGCTGTTTGGACTGGGGATGGCCATCTCCGGCATGGTGGATCCCGCCCGGGTCACCGGTTTTCTCGAGCTGGCCGGGGCCTGGGATCCCAGCCTCGCCTTCGTGATGGGGGGCGCTCTGCTGGTCTTTATGCCGGGTTATTTTCTGCTGGTGAAACCTCGTCGCCAGAGTGTGCTGGGGGAGCCCATCGCTGCCGTACCGGCCCCTCGGCTGGATCGTCGTCTGATCGGTGGGGCCGCGCTGTTCGGTATCGGCTGGGGATTGGTGGGTATCTGCCCGGGGCCTGCCTTGAGTCTCATTTCCAGTGGCCAGCCCATGATACTGTTGTTTATTGCGGCCATGGTGGCCGGGATTTTGCTTGTTGATCGGGTCTTGGTGAAGGTGCGGGAGAAGCGCTGCCCCCCCCGCTCTGCCTGAATGGATTGCCCTTGGTGTCGGGGAAGGAGGAATATCATGGAACAGATCCGCTTGCTGGGGGCCGCCATGCTGGCTGTGACCTCCGTTCTTGTCTCTCCGATGACATGGTCTACCGAGGCGAATGGTGATGCCACCCTGACTCTGGTTCCCCGTCAGGTTGCCGACTGGCTGACGCTGGATGGTACCGTCAGTGCCATCAATCAGGGGACGGTGGCGGCCCAGACCAGCGGCCGGGTCTCCCGCATGCTGGTGGATGTGAACGATCAGGTGCAGGCGGGGCAACCGCTGCTGGAGATCAGCGGCAAAGAGCAGTTTGCCGCCGTCACGGGGGCCGAGGCGCGGCTGGCGCGGGCGCAGGCCCAGCAAGTGGAAGCCGAGCGCCAGCTCGCCCGCTTTCAGGCGCTGATTGCCAAGGGGGTGATCACCCGCGCCCAGCTCGACAATGCCCAGGCGACTGATCGCGCCGCCCGCGCCGAGGTGAACGCTGCCGATGCGGCTCTCACTCAGGCCCGCGAGGCCTACGGTTATACCCGCATTCTGGCTCCCTATGCAGGGGTAGTGACCAAGAGGCTGGTAGAGCTGGGGGAGACTGTCGCCCCCGGTACCCCGCTGCTCTCCGGCTTCTCTCTCGACACCTTGCGGGTGGAGGTGGAGTTGCCCCAATCCGCCCTGACGCTGGCTCGTGAGCCTGCGGATGTGCAGGTGCTGCTGCCCGATGGCAGGACCGTTACCCCGGTCAAATTGACCCGCTTTAACTATGCCGACAGCCAGAGCCACGCCTTCAGGTTGCGCCTCGACTTGCCGCCGCAAACCGCCGGGGTATTGCCCGGCATGTGGCTCAAGGTGCAGCTCAAGCAGGGTGAGCGTCAGGTGTTGCAGGTGCCGGATCGCGCCCTGCTGCGGCAAGGGGAGTTCAACGGCGTCTATCTGCAGCAACCCGCTGGCTGGGCCCTGACGCCGGTGCGGGTCGGCCATTGCGTCGAGGGACAGTGCGAGATCCTGGCCGGGCTGCAAGCCGGTGACAAGCTGGCTCCCGATGCCTGGGCGCAGCAGCAGGAGGTGGCCCATGAGTAGCGAGCTGAACGGCAACAAGGAGAGGCTGGGGCCTGCCGGTCGGCTGGCTGCGCTGTTTCAGGGCTCGGCCATCACGCCGCTGCTGGCGCTGTTGGGGCTGTTGCTCGGCCTGTTTGCGGTGCTGGTGACCCCCAAGGAGGAGGAGCCGCAGATCGATGTCACCTTCGCCGATGTCTACATTCCCTTCCCGGGAGCCACTCCGGCTGAAGTGGCCTCTCTCGTCACTACCCCTGCCGAGCAGGTGGTTTCCCAGATAAAGGGGATCGATACCCTCTACTCTTTTTCCCAACCCGATGGCGCCCTGCTGGTGGTGGTATTCAAGGTGGGGGTGAGCCGCGAACAGGCCATCGTCGATCTCAACAACCAGCTCGACTCCAACCGCGACTGGTTGCCACAGGGGATCGGAGTCGGTCAGCCACTGGTGAAACCGAGGGGGATCGATGATGTCCCCATCGTCAGTTTGACCTTATGGAGCAAAGAGGGGAGCAAGCAACTGGGGGCTCCCGAACTGACCCTGGTCGCCCATGAGCTGGAGACCGAACTCAAGCGCATTCCCGGTACCCGCGATATTTACACGCTGGGCAGCCAGAGCGCCGTGCTGCGGGTGATACCGGATCCGGCGGCCCTCAGCGCCCATGGCATCAGCTGGGGTGAGCTGAGCCAGCGACTTGCGGCCGCCAATCAGGTGGGCCCGACACAGGCCATCGAGCAAGATAGCCGGGAGATCAAGGTGCAGGTCGGGCAGTTCCTGCAAAACGATCAGCAGGCCCGCGAGCTGGTAGTGGGGCTGCACGACGGCAAGCCGGTCTATCTGGGGGAGGTGGCCAAGGTCTCTCTGGGTCAGGAGACCCCGACCAAGCGCAGCTGGATGGGGCTGGGGCAGGCCAGTTATCCGGCGGTGACCCTGGCCATCGGCAAGCAGCCGGGCCAAAACGCGGTCGAGGTGGCCAAGAGGGTGGAAGAACGGGTCGAGAGCCTCAAGAATCGACTCATCCCGGCTGGCGTCGAGGTGACGGTGACCCGTGACTACGGCGTCACCGCTGAGACCAAATCCAACACCCTCATCGGCAAGCTGATTTTTGCCACCACGGCGGTGGTGCTGCTGGTACTGGTGAGCATGGGGTGGCGCGAGGCGCTGGTGGTGGGGGTTGCCATCGTCATCACCCTGGCACTGACCCTGTTTGCCAGCTGGGCCTGGGGCTTTACCCTCAACCGGGTGTCGCTGTTCGCGCTGATCTTCTCCATCGGCATCTTGGTGGATGACGCCATAGTCGTGGTGGAGAACATCCACCGCCATCGCGGTTTGGGCAAGGGGGCACTCAAGGATCTTATTCCGGGGGCGGTGGACGAGGTGGGCGGGCCGACCATACTGGCGACCCTGACCGTCATCGCGGCCCTGCTGCCGATGGCCTTTGTCAGTGGCCTGATGGGCCCTTACATGAGCCCCATCCCCATCAATGCCAGCATGGGGATGCTTATCTCCCTGCTGGTGGCCTTTATCTTCTCTCCCTGGCTGGCGAGCCATTTGCTCAAGGGGGAGGTGCACGGTGCCCACGGCGAGGCCAAGGCGGGTCTCTTTCACCGGCTAATGACCCCTTTCCTGATCGGTGATGGCGCCAAGCGCGCCAGACGCAAACTCTGGCTGGCGGTGTTGCTGCTGGTCGGGGCGGCCACCGCCATGCCGGTGGTGCAGTGGGTGGTGCTCAAAATGCTCCCCTTTGACAACAAGTCGGAATTTCAGCTGGTGCTCGATATGCCGGAGGGGGCGACCCTGGAGCAGACCGAGCGCACCCTGCTGGCGGTCGGACGAGAGCTTGCCAAGGTGCCTGAGGTGAAGGATTACCAGATCTACGCCGGCACCGCCGCCCCCATCAATTTCAACGGGCTGGTGCGCCACTACTTTATCCGCAGTGGCGCCAACGTGGGGGATATTCAGGTCAATCTGGTGGACAAGCATGAACGGGATCGCAGCAGTCACCAGATTGCCCAGTCGGTTCGGGAGCCGCTGCAGGCCATCGCCAGTGCGGCAGGGGGCAACCTGAAAGTCGTTGAGGTGCCGCCCGGCCCGCCGGTCTGGTCCCCCATCGTTGCCGAGGTCTATGGCCCGACTCAGGCCGCCCGCGAAGCGGCCGCTCGCGCCGTACAGGCCCGTTTTGTGGCCACGGCGGATCTGGTGGATGTGGATATCTATCTGACCGACCCGCAGCCCAAGTGGCGGCTGGTGGTGGATCGCAGCAAGGCGGCCCTGCTCGGGGTCGATCTCGGGGATCTGGTGAGCACCCTCAATGGCGGGGTGGGTTATCAGGATGCCAGCTGGCTGCAGGGGCACGGTGCCAAGTATCCGGTGCCGATCCGCATCGAACTGGCTCCCGGTGACAAACGGGATCTGGCGGGTGTGCAGGCCCTCAAGGTGCGCAGCCAGAGCGGCCAGCTGGTGCGGGTCTCCGAGCTGGTGAATCGCCGTGATGAGGTGGCCCCCAGCTATATCATGCACAAGAACATGCAGCCTATGGTGATGGTGGTGGCCGACATGGGTGGACATACCGACAGCCCGCTCTACGGCATGTTTGCCGCCGGTGCCGACATCGACCTGCCCCAATATTACGTGCAGCAGCCCGATAAATTGGGAGAGGTGGCGCTGTTGTGGGACGGGGAGTGGAAGATCACCTACGAGACCTTCCGCGACATGGGGCTAGCCTACGGGGTGGGGATGATCCTCATCTACCTGCTGGTGGTGGCCCAGTTCCGCTCCTATCTGGTGCCGCTCATCATCATGGCTCCCATTCCGCTCACCATCATAGGGGTGATGCCGGGCCACGCCCTGCTGGGGGCCCAGTTTACCGCTACCTCGATGATCGGGATGATCGCCCTGGCCGGGATCATCGTACGCAACAGCATCCTGCTGGTGGACTTTATCGAGCAGCAGCGCAGCGCCGGGGTGGCGTTCGAGCAGGCGGTAATCGAAGCGGCGCAGGTGCGGGCCAAACCCATCATGCTGACGGCGCTGGCGGCGATGATCGGAGCCCTGTTCATCCTCGATGATCCCATCTTCAACGGACTGGCCATCAGCCTGATTTTCGGGATCCTGGTCTCCACTTTGCTCACCCTGGTGGTGATACCCTTGCTCTATTATGCCCTGCTCTCCCGACGCACATGACGGGAGTCACTAGCGAAAGGATGCGCGATGAAGAGAGGTTGGTTGTGGTGGGGAAGTGGCGCCGTGGTAGCGGTGGCTGCTCTGGCATGGTGGTGGCGACCGCAGCCGACGCCGATCAGGCTGGCTGAGGTCGGGCGGGGGGATGTGCTGGTCACCGTGGTCAACACCCGGGCCGGTACCATCAAGTCGTGCCAGCGGGCCGGACTCAGTCTGCCCGGTGGCGGCGTGGTGGAGCAGATCGCCGTCAAGGCCGGGGAGCGGGTGGCCCGGGGTGATCTGCTGCTGACCCTCTGGAGTGACGATATTCACGCCGATCTTGCCCGGGCACGCGCCCAGCAGGCGCTCGGCAAGACCCAGCGCGAGGAGCGTTGCAGCGAGGCGGCCTACTACGAGCGGGAGGCCAACCGGCTGGCCACCTTGCTGGCCAAAAACCTCACCTCCCGCACCCTCGCCGAGCAGGCCCAGAATCTGGCCGATACCCGCCGCTATGTCTGCCAGGCATCCCGTCAGCAGGAGCGGGTCGACGAGGCACAGGTCGCCCAGGTGGAGGCCCGCTTGAGCGAGCGCCGCCTGCTGGCGCCGTTTGCCGGAGTGGTGGCGGAGGTCAACAGCAAGCTGGGCGAATACATGACCCCCTCACCGCCCGGAGTGGCCATGCCTCCGGTGATCGATCTTATCGATGATAACTGTCTGTATGTCTCAGCCCCCATCGATGAGGTGGATGCTGCCCACCTCAAGGTGGGCCAGTCAGCCCGGGTACTGCTCGATGCCATGCCCGGGCGCGATTTTGCCGCCACTGTCACCCGCATCGCCCCCTATGTGAAGGAGCTGGAGAAGCAGGCCCGCACCGTGGAGGTGGAGGCGGCGCTCACTGCCCTGCCCACCGATGTGCCCCTGCTTATTGGCTACAGTGCCGACCTTGAGGTCGAGGTGACCCGCGCCACCGATGTGCTGCGGGTAGCGGCCAGCAGCCGGGCCGACGATGGCAGTGTGCTGCGGCTGGAAGGGGATAAGCTGGTGCGGGTGGTGCCCCGCTGGGGCGTGGAGAACTGGAACTGGATTGAGGTGGCCGAGGGGCTCGCCGCCGGTGATCGGCTGGCTGCCCAGCCCGGACAGATTGTCGGGGAGGGCCCTTTCAGCGCCGCCACGGAGCAGACGGATGAGTGATCTCATTCGCCTTGATGCAGTCAGCCGTCGTTTCACTCTGGGGGGGAGCGAAGTGGCCGCCCTCGACCGCGTTTCCCTGCGGGTTGCCGAGGGGGAGTATCTGGCGGTGATGGGCCCCTCGGGCTCCGGCAAATCGACCCTGCTCAATGTGCTGGGGCTGCTGGACCGGCCCGACGAGGGGCGCTACTGGCTGGGTGGGGAGGACACCGCTACCCTGTCAGAACCCGCATTGGCCCAGCTGCGCGGCCATCGCATCGGTTTCGTGTTCCAGTCGTTTCACCTTATCTCCCGCCTCACCGCCCGTGAAAACGTCGAGCTGCCGCTGATGCTGTGCGGGATCGCCCCCGCCGAGCGCCATCGCCGAAGCCAGCAGTTGCTGGGGGAGCTGGGGCTGGAGAACCGGGCCGGACACCGCCCTGCCGAGCTTTCCGGCGGTCAGCGTCAGCGGGTAGCCATCGCCCGGGCCATGGCAATGGCGCCGCGGCTGATCCTGGCCGACGAGCCCACCGGTAATCTCGACTCCCGCTCCGGGGAGGAGGTGATTACCCTGCTTGAGGGGCTCAACCGGGAGCAGGGGATCACGCTGGTGGTGGTGACCCACGACCCGCGCCTCGGTGATCGGGCGGGCAGGCGGATCCTGATGAACGATGGCCGCATCAACATTGATAGCGGCGGTGGCTGAATGCGGCGCCCCGATGTGATCCGCTTTGCCGCCGTGGCCCTGCTGCGCCAGCGCTCACGGGCGCTGGTCTTGATCCTGGCGGTGAGTCTGAGCGTCACCTCGGTGCTGCTGCTCACCGCGCTGGGGGAGGGGGCGAGGCGCTATGTGGCCGACCAGTTCAGTTCCCTTGGCAAGGATCTGCTGGTGATGTTCCCGGGCCGCAAGGAGACCACCGGCGGGCTGCCGCCGGTCACCGGCAACAGTCTGCGGCAGATCACCCTCGATGACATGCACTACCTTGGCCAGCACCAGCCAAACGTGCGGCTGGTGCCGCTGGTGATGGGCTTTGCCGAGGCCAAACAGGGGGCGCGGTTGCGCCAGACCATGCTGCTTGGCAGCAGCAACGGGCTGCGCGATACCCACGGGCTGGAGCTGCTCTCCGGCCGCTGGCTGCCGGGGGATGCCGCAGAGGATCGACCGGCCGTCCTGCTCGGGGCCAAGGTGGCCCGTGAGCTGTTTGGTCAGGCCGCTCCGGTCGGCCAGTGGCTGCGTTTTGACAATCGTCGCTTTCGGGTGGTGGGGGTCTTCACCAGCCAGAGCAGCAATCTGGGGATGGATATGGCCGAGGCCGCGCTGATCCCGGTGGGTAGCGCCATGCGGCTGTTCAACACCGAGGGGCTGTTTCGGCTGCTGATCCAGCCGCTGGCGGGACAAGCGGTGCCCCCGCTGGTCAAGCGACTGGAGCAGCTGATGCAGGCGCGCCACGGGGTACTCGATGTGACCGTGGTGCGCCGTGACGCCATGCTGGCTACCTTCTCCACCATTCTCTCGACTCTCACCCTGGCCGTTGCCGGCATCGGTGCCATCAGCCTGCTGGTCTCCGGCATCATGATGATGAATCTGGCGCTGATCAGCACCCGCCAGCGCACCGGCGAGATCGGCCTGCTCAAGGCGCTGGGGGCCGACAGCCGCCAGATCCGCCAGCTGTTTTTGTGGGAGGCGCTGTTGCTGAGCGGCAGTGGCGCGCTGTTTGGCACGGTGTTGGGCTATGCCCTTGTTGCCCTCGCCGGAGTGATTTGGCCCAGTTTTCCGGCGGCGGTTCCTCTGCTCGCGACTCTCTGCACCATACCGGCGGCCCTGCTGACCGGGCTGTTTTTTAGCTGGCTGCCCGCCTCCCGGGCGGCACGGCAAGATCCGGTCAGCAGCCTGCGCAGCGGACAGTGGAGCGGTGGCTGATGCGCGCCGCCGATCTGCTGTTCTGGCTCTGGCGCGCCTTGCTGGCGGGGCGCAGTCGCAGCCTGCTGTCGGCGCTGGGTATCGCCATCGGGATCGCCTCGGTGACCCTGCTCACCGGCATCGGCGAGGGGCTCAGGCTCTATCTGCTCGACAGCTTCTCCCAATTTGGCACCCGGCTGATCGCCGTGACCCCGGGCAAGACCGAAACCGCTGGCGGCCCGCCCGGCATCCTCTCCAGCAGCCGTCCCCTGCTGCTGGAGGACGCCGATGCCCTCGCCAGATTGGCAGGGGTAGAGGCGGCGCTGCCGGTGGTGCAGGGGCAGGGGGAGGTGCGCAGTCGCGGATTGACCCGCAGCACCGCCATTCTGGGCACCGGCCCAGCGGCACTCTCAGGCTGGCGCCTCACCCTGGTGCAGGGGCGTTTTTTGCCCGCGGACGACAGTGCCATGCCCCGCGCCTATGCGGTGCTGGGGGCCAAGGTGGCGGCTGAGCTGTTTCCTGGGGGCGATGCACCTGGCAGTTTGCTGCGTGCCGGTGATCGCCGTTTTCGGGTGGCCGGGGTGCTGGCCCCCAAAGGGCAATTTCTCGGCTTTGATCTGGATGACATGATCTATCTGCCCGCCGCCCACGCCCAGGCACTGTTCAACAAGGAGGGGCTGCAGGAGATCGACGTCATCTATCGCGCCGGGCAGGCGGAGGCCGACATCACAGCCCAGATCCGGCAGGTGCTGATCGCCCGCCACGGCGCCGAGGATTTTACCCTCACTTCCCAGCAGGACATGCTGACCAGCCTCGGCAAAATCCTCTCCATCATCAAGCTGGCGGTTGGCGGGCTCGGCATTATCTCGCTGCTGATCGGGGCGGTCGGCATCTTCAGCATCATGAGCATCGCCCAGCAGGAGCGGATCCCCGAAGTGGGTTTGCTGATGGCGTTGGGCTGTCCGCGGCGGCGCATTCTATTGCTGTTCCTGCTCGAAGCCGTGGTGCTGGCGCTGCTGGGCGGAGCCATGGGACTGGCCCTGCTAGGGGGGCTCAAGCTGCTGCTCACCCTGCTGGCGGCCGGCTTGCCGCTCACCCTCCATCCTCTCTATCTGCTGCTGGCGCTCGGTTGCAGTGCTCTGGTTGGCCTGCTGGCCGGGGTCGCTCCTGCGCTGCGGGCGGTGCGTCTCGACCCCGTGGTTGCCCTGCGCGGTGATTAGGTCGCCCCTTTCGCAAGAGGCGCATTACGCTCGGGGCTGAACAGGGGGGACTAGGTGACCACCTCCGCAACCGACACGCTGCGCTCAGATCTGAACAGGGGAAAGTAGCGGCGATCCGCCTGACTCATGTGGCCGACCACCAGCTCCTGAATGATGAAGTTGAGCAGCTCGTCGTTGCCCAGTCTCCCCGCTTTGGCGGCGTGCAGCAGTTGGCTCGCTTTGTTGAGCAGGCGCTGGTGATCCTGACGGTGGCTGATGAGTTCCCGATAGTCGATCTCCGCCAGCATCTGCTCTTCAAAGGCGAAGTGATGGCGGGCCATGTCGAACAGGCTCTCCAGACTCTCCAGAAACGGGGCCGGATCCTCGTGCTGATCTTTCATCCGCTCCAGCAGCCGGTTGGTCAATACGAAGAGCTGGCGATGCTCGGCATCGATGCGCGGGTGACCGCACTCGTGGCCGGGTTGCCACAGCAGGGCGCCCTGCTCGGGATCAAGGCCCTCGGTATAGAGGCAGACCCGGCCGCGGCCGCGATTCTTCGCCTGATACATGGCCTGATCGGCGTGGTGCATCAGGGTTTTGGCATCCTCGCCGTGCTCGGGATAGAGCGCCAGCCCGATACTGCTGGAGATAAGCAGCTCCTGCCCCTCCAGCTGGAACGGATGGCGCAGCTGCTGGTGCAGCTTGTCGGCCACCGCCAGCACTTCGTCGCCACTCTCCGGCAGCAAGATAACGAACTCGTCGCCCCCCAGCCGTGCCACCAGATCCTGTTTGCGCACGCAGTGGCTCATCCGCTCGGCCACCATATTGAGCAGAATATCCCCGGTCTCATGGCCGAAGGTGTCGTTGATCGGCTTGAAGTGATCGAGATCGATAAACATCAATGCCAGCGGACGGGGCGTCTCCTGCTCAATCAGCTCCTTGAGCCGTTGCTGCAGCAAGCGGCGATTGGGCAGCCCGGTGAGGGGGTCGTAGAAGGCGAGGCGGCGCATCATCTCCTCTCGCGCTGCCCGCTCGGTGATATCCCGGGTGACCCCGAGGATCGCCTCCGGCTGGGCGTTGTGGTTGCCATGGAGGGTGGTGATGGTCTCGGTCGCCACCAGATGGCCATCCTTGTGGCGCAGCTGGGTGCGAATGACCCGGCGAGTCTGGTCATGTTCCCCCCGCTGCCAGGCCTCCAGGGTGGCGGAGATCTCCTCGCGCAGCAGTTGCCTTGAGGCATCCGGCAGCAGCTGTTTGAGGGGCAGGGCAAACAGCTCTGGGGCCTCGTAGCCGCTCAGAGGAGTGATGGCCGGGCTGACGTAGCGAAAGCGCAAGCTGGCGGCATCCATGGTCCAGATCACATCGGCACTGTTCTCCGCCACGAAGCGATAGTGCTGTTCGCTCTGGGCCAGTTCACGGGTCAGCCGCTGGCGATCCCGCGCCTCCTCGCGCAGGCGCAGATAGAGGTGCAAGAAGATGCCGAGCAGGGTCATCAGGGTAAAGGTGATAAGCATGGCCACCGCCACGCTCTTGTCGAGCAGTTGCCGTTGCTGGCGCAGCCGCTCCTGCGCCGGGTCGTAGATAAAGCGGTCGAGGTTGGGCAATACCGTGAGCATGCCCGCCTCCAGATAGGTTTTGGCGATCTGCAGCCAGCGCTCCTGCTGCATGTAGCCCGGTTCGATAAGGTCCGGCTGCATCAGCTCTCTGGTTTCGCGAGCCTCGAACTCCAGCTGTTCACGGCCAGCCCCGGTCGGGTACTGCTCCATGATGAGGTTGATCATCTCTTCGGGGTGGTCCATCGCATAGCGCCACCCCTTGAGGCTGGCCTGCTGGAAGGCGTAGACCCGATCCTGTCGGGTGATCAGCTCCCGCTCGGAGGTAAACAGGTTGTCGCCGTAGAAGTCGAAGTCGATGGTGCGCGGACTGAAGACCCGATAGGGGATCCCTTTTTGTTGCAGATAGAAGGGCTCGGTAGTGCTGTAGGCGCTGATGGCATCCACCTTGCCCGCCAGCAGTGCCTGAATCCCCTGTTTGTAGGGAAGGGTGACCCAGTCGCGGCTGCGGGTATGGTGGGAAAGGTAGGTCAGCAGCTCGTTGGAGCCAGGCTCCAGCATCAGTCGCTTGTTGGCCAGATCGGCCGGGTTGCGAATATCTGGCCGATCCAGCGTGAGCAAAACCAGCGGCGAGTGCTGCAGCAGGGCGGCGAGCACCACCACCGGACGACCGGCAGCCCGATCCAGCAGCAGATCACTGCCGCTGATGCCAAACTGGGCCTTTCCCGAGATCACTTCGCTGACCACATCGGTGCGGGAGTCCGCTTCGCGCAGGGTGACATGCAGACCGGCCTCCCGATAAAACCCTTTGGCGATGGCCGCGTAGTAACCGGCAAACTGGAACTGGTGTTGCCACGGCAACTGGACGACGACCTGCTCGCCGGCTCGCACGGGGGGAGAGGTCAGGGTCGCGATGACCATACCGACCAGCATTGGCAGAAACCAGCTGAGGGGCTGGCGGGGGGCTGCGTTCTCCGTCATACAACGTTTCTCTCGGGAGCGGTGTCTAGGCTAGATTCAAGCAATTTTGTGTCACCTGCAAGGGGAGAAAAGGCGTTTGCAATGGGGTATAGGGGGGTTGGAAAGTCATTTTTGTGTCGTTCATCACACGGGATGGATACATGCCGCTTTTTTGCAAGTTATGTGACCAATAAGAGAGTCATATGGCCTATCTAAGTGGTCGCATTCTAGCCACTTTTTCCCGTTTTTATCGTTGTCATTGTGGCTTGACTGCATTTTTTCCGTGGTTGCACGTCAAGCTGTGTCGTTATATCAATAGATACTTTTATGGGGCAGTCAGGTGTGACGCAAATGTATCGCGGCTGCTGCGCACCGGTTAATGTGCAACGGCTCAGTGATGGTACCCCGTCAGTGTTATCATGCTGTCCCCAGTTCCGGATAAGGTCTTTTTATGTCCCGCTTGCGTCTGCTTGTCTCCGACTCTCACGATCCCCTGTTCAATCTGGCCGTTGAGGAGTGCATCTTCCGCCAGATGGACCCCGGCCAGCGGGTGCTGTTCCTCTGGCGCAACGCCAATACCGTGGTGATTGGTCGTGCCCAGAATCCGTGGAAGGAGTGCAACACCCGCCGGATGGAAGAGGACGGGGTGACCCTGGCGCGTCGCAGCAGCGGTGGCGGCGCCGTGTTCCACGACCTTGGCAACAGCTGCTTCACCTTCATGGCGGGCAAGCCGGAGTATGACAAGAGCGTCTCCACCGCCATCGTGCTGGACGGGCTCAAGCGATTGGGGATCGAGGCGTTTGCCTCCGGTCGCAACGATCTGCTGGTGGCCACCCCGGACGGGGAGCGCAAGGTATCGGGGTCGGCCTATCGGGAGACTCTGGATCGCGGATTCCACCACGGCACCCTGCTGCTGGACGCCGATCTCGGCCGCCTTGCCAACTACCTCAACCCCGACCCCAAGAAGCTGGCGGCCAAGGGGATCACCTCGGTGCGCAGCCGGGTGGCCAATCTGTGCGAACTGCTGCCGGGGATCGACCATCAACAGGTGAGCAAGGCGCTGCAGGAGGCCTTTTTCCACCATTACGGCGCGCGAGTTGAGCCCGAGCATATCTCCCCCGAGCAGATGCCCGATCTGCCCGGTTTTGCCGAGACCTTCGCCCGTCAGCGCAGTTGGGAGTGGAACTACGGTCATGCCCCGGCGTTCAGCCATCTGCTGGAGGAGCGGTTCAGCTGGGGCGGGGTGGAGCTGCACTTTGATGTGGAGAAGGGGGTTATCACCCGGGCGCAGCTCTTTAGCGATACTCTGGAGCCGGCCCCGTTTGATCTGCTGGCGGCCGAACTGGCGGGTTGTGGCTATCGACCGGACGCTGTTGCCGCGCGCCTGCAGCCCTGGCTGGCGGCCTTCCCGCAGCAGCAGAGCGAGCTGGCGGAGTTTGCCGAGTGGCTGTTGGCCTCCCTGCGTTGAGGGGGCGCTGTGCTGATGGCGGTCCGTTAGTGAGGGCGCTGTCAGCCAGGATGGGAGCAAGATCACGAAATCTAAAGAGGCGCCTCAAAGGCGCCTTTTTGCCAGCCCTTGTGATGGCTGATACATGACAAAAAGTAGGGTAGGCCATTAGATATTGTCACTGTCGGCCCCGCTGGCACAGGGGTATAACGGCCGCACATTTGCTGTACTAATGGTATAAAAATGAGTGACTTAGTTTATTTGCAAGACGAAAGCGTCAATGCCGTTCACCCCGATTTCTCCGCCCGTTTCGCCACAGTCAAAGCCAACTTTTTCTCGCGCAATCCCGATCTCTGGCCCGTTTTTCGCGAACCCGGATTTGCCACCCTCAACGAATTTCGGGCCCGTGGTCTGGCGCCGGATGCCCGCCTGAACGCCTGGCCTGATGGCCGTGCCCGCCTGGCCGATCTCTGCGAGACCATGCCGGTGCCCGCCACCATGCGCACCCCGGGCGAGCCGATGGCCGAGCTGCTGTTTGCCGCCGCCCTGTCGAAGGATTGGGAGAATCCCTCCAGCGTCGAGAACGTCATCACCATGTCAGCGGATCCCGCCATTTACGGTGCCCAGCTGGGCATTCTGGCCAACCCCAATCTGGTCTACTCCGAATACGCCGGGGTCGCCGAGGAGCTGGAGAAGAAGGTAGTGCGCCAGATTGCGCTGCTGGCAGGCTATGACCCCGAGCGGGCTACCGGCATCTTCACCCAGGGGGGGACCTTCTGTAACCTCTATGGCTACCTGCTCGGCATTCGCAAAAGCCTGCCCGAGGCCAAGCACAAGGGGCTCGGCCACTATCAGGATTACCGCATCATCAACTCCCAGGGCGGCCACTACTCCAACATCACCAACCTCTCCCTGCTCGGGGTCGACATCGAGAACAAGACCATCCGCATTCAGGTGGGGGAGAACAACGACATCGATCTCGACCACCTAGAACGCACCCTGACCGCCTGTTTTGCCCTGAAACACGTGGTGCCCACCATCATGCTCACCATGGGCACTACCGACACTTTCGGGGTGGATCAGGTGAAACCCGTGTTCGAGCTGCGCAATCGCCTCTGCGAGCAGTTCGAGGTGGCAGTCAAACCGCACATCCACGTCGATGCAGCTATCGGCTGGTCGATGATCTTCTTCCTGGGTTACGACTTTGCCGCCAACCCGCTCGCCATCAACAGCGCCACTCTGGCGGGGATCGAGCGCAACGTGGCACGCTTTGCCGAGCTGAAATATGCCGACTCCTTTACCGTCGACTTCCAGAAGTGGGGCTATGTGCCCTACACCTCTAGTCTGGTGATGATCAAGGAGCAGGATGACCTCAAGGCGATGGAGAATGACCCGGAGAACTTCTCCTACTTCGAGCGGGACATTCAGGGCCAGACCCACCTGCAATCCACCATCGAGTGCTCCCGCGGCGCGAGCGGTCTGTTCGGTGCCTATGCGGCGCTCAACTACATGGGGGTCGAGGGATATCGCACCGTGCTGGCCCACTGCCTGCAAAATGCCAACTACTTCCGCTATCGCCTGAGTCAGCTTGGCAACGTCAAGCTGGTGGCGCAGGAGAATCAGGGGCCGAGTGTCGGCTTCAAGATCTACAACTCCGAGTGGGTGAGCGATCCGGAGGCCGAGTTCGCTTTCGAGCTGGCCCGCTCCGGCGATCCTGCCTACAAGGCGCGCTTGCAGCGCAATACTGACTATCACCGCAGCCTGTTCAAGGGGCGCGGCAAGGTGGGGCTCTACACCAACTGGGTGGAGGCGGTGGCCCATTCCGACTATGACGCCCGTGGCAAGTACTCCTACATCGCCGGGGAGAAGGCGGTCTTTATGAATCCTGCCTGCACTCGCGAGCAGATCGACGCCTTTATCGACCATATTCGCGGTTGATGGCACTCTTCCTGACCACCGATAGTGGCCAGGGTGGTTAGGAACCTCGCCAACAGATAAACAAAGGGCAAGCCGGTTGGCTTGCCCTTCTGTTTTCACGACTGAATGCGAAAGCGGTGGAAAAGGCCGGGTTCAGAGGGCCAGCAGTTGCTCGTTCTCGACAATCTCGCACCCGGCGGGCAGTTTCGAGAGGGCGATCATGGCGCGAGCCACCTGACTGGCCTCGATGGCGCGCCAGCGGGCGAGCTTGCCCACCAGCAGCGGCCGAAACAGCGGGTAGATGGTCTGAAAGATCTGCTCGGAGAGGCGCGGTGGCTGGCGATCTCCGAGCAGCATGGCGGGCCGCACGATGGCGAGCCGTGGCCAGGATTGGGCCAGCAGGGCCTGCTCCATCTCCCCCTTGGTACGCGGATAGAGAGCCGGGGACGATGCACTGGCCCCTATGCTTGAGACCACGATGAGCCGTTGACAACCGTGGCGGCGGGCCAGCTCGGCAAAGGCGACCACATAGTCGAGATCGACCCGACGAAACGCCTCGGCAGAGCCCGCTTCCTTGCGGGTGGTACCGAGGGCACAGAAGGCGATATCCACCGAGCGGGAGAGGGTGACGCTGGCCAGATCATCAAAATTGACCGGCAGCCAGTGGTGCGCCTCCTTGCCCGGCTTGCGACAGAGCAGGGTCAGTTCATGTTCGGCAGGCAGTTGCTGCACCAGTTCGCGACCGATCAGGCCGCTGGCTCCGGCAATCAGGATCCGGCTCATGGGGATTCTCCCTGTGTCATTCGATGGTGTTGATGCCATGGTGGCTGCTCATCAGCATCAGGCAATTTGCGGGCAGCTGCAATGGGGAGAAATGACTCAGTGTTGTCGGGCAGGATGAATTACGCGGGACTGGATAAAACAAAACCGGCGCGAGGCCGGTTTTGCGGGATATCAGAGCGGGGTATTGAAAGCTGCTGGCAGCGGGAAGTCACCCGTCACAGTGGTCAGCCTGTCGTTGGCGAAGGTGACGGTGAGCTCTTTGCGCTCCTTGTCGCCGTGGCCCGGCTGGAATTCATAGAGGTAGTACCAGGTGTTGGGGTCAAAGCCGTCGCGCAGCATGGGGGTCCCCAGTACATAGCTGACCTGCTCGCGGGTCATCCCCTGGCGCAGTTTGTCGACCTGTTTTTGTTCCACATAGTTGCCCTGGGGAATATCGATACGATAGACCAGGCTGCAACCGGAGAGGGTGAGGGCGGTCAAAGCCGCGGCAATCAGGTGTTTCATCCGCATATCGAGTTCAGATCATCCATACAGTCTTTTTGGCTCGGCAAATCATACCGACTCCCTCCACGGAAGTAAAAAGCCATTGATCCATCAGCCAATAAAAAGGGTCGCACTGCGACCCTTTCTGGCAATCCGGCTGCTGTTACATGGCCGCGCGGAAGATGGCAACGATCTCTTCGTGGCTCGCCTGTTTCGGGTTGGTGAAGCCGCAGGCATCTTTCAGGGCGTTGCTGGCCAGGGTATCGAAGTCATCGGCCTTGACGCCGAGCTGCTCCAGACCGGCCGGGATCTTCACATCCATCGCCAGCTGCTTGATGGCGGCAATGGCAGCGGCGGCGCCCTGTTCGTCGCTCATGGCACTCACGTCCACCCCCATGTAGCGGGCGACATCCTTCAGACGAGCGGCGCTCACCTGGGCGTTGAACGCCTGAACGTGGGGCAGCAGCACGGCGTTGCAGACACCGTGGGGCAGGTCATAGAAACCGCCCAGCTGGTGGGCCATGGCGTGCACATAGCCCAGGCTTGCGTTGTTGAAGGCCATGCCGGCCAGGAACTGGGCGTAGGCCATCTGCTCGCGGGCGTGCAGGTCATCGCCATGGTGAACGGCGGTGCGCAGGTGCTTGGCAATCAGCTCGATGGCCATCACGGCGCTGGCATCGGTCACCGGGGTGGCGATGGTGGAGACATAGGCTTCGATGGCGTGGGTCAGGGCATCCATACCGGTGGCGGCGGTGAGACCGGCTGGCTTGGCCAGCATCAGCTCGGGGTCGTTGACCGACATCAGCGGGGTAACGTGCTTATCGATGATGGCCATTTTCACGTGGCGCGCTTCGTCGGTGATGATGCAGAAGCGGGTCATCTCGGAGGCGGTACCGGCGGTGGTGTTGATGGCGATAAGCGGCAACTGTGGCTTGGCGGAGCGATCCACCCCTTCGTAATCCTTGATGCTGCCACCGTTGGCGGCGACCAGCGCGATACCCTTGGCGCAGTCGTGGGGCGAGCCGCCACCCAGCGAGATGACGCAGTCGCAGCCGTTGGCCTTGATCATGGTCAGACCCGCTTCAACGTTGCTGGTAGTGGGGTTGGGTTTGGTCTCATCGAAAACTGCGCTTTCAATGCCATGTTCAGCCAACAGGGTGGTGAGCTTGGCGACCACGCCGATCTGGTTGAGAATTTTGTCGGTGACGATCAGCGCCTTGCGATAGCCGTAACCCTTGATATCGGCGGCAGCCTCTTGCAGGCAGCCGGCACCCATCAGGTTGATTGCGGGAATATAGAACTTGAATGTAGCCATGATGGACTCCCTATAGTTAGCCATTAAGTGGTAATTGGCTGCCACGTTACCATCTTGCGGGGGATACAAAAGCATCTGTTTTGCAACTTTACGGGGGCGATCACGGGACATTAATTAAGCGTTGAACCGGGCTTGACTTTCCCTGTTACATCCCGATTTCCTGAAAAACGTTTTTCAATTAATTCATCAGGTTAGAAAACGTTTTGCCTGCTCTTTGATGTTGTCAATGCGTGGAAGTGTGAGGCGCTTCAAGGAATTGGAAAGCGCTTTCGACCATAGTTGGCGCCTCCCCGAAGAGGGGGGTAAAGGCTTGAAAGTATCATAAAGAATCATCTTAATTTGCGTCCTGACCATGCTGGCAGGGGGCAACCAGGAGTCCAATATGTCTGATGTATTTCACTTGGGTTTGAAGAAAGCGGATCTGCAAGGCGCCACCCTGGCGATCGTCCCCGGTGACCCCGAGCGTGTAAAGCGTATCGCAGAGCTGTTGGATAACCCGGTGCACTTGGCCAGCCATCGTGAATTCACTACCTGGAGTGGCGAGATGGACGGCAAGGCCGTGATCATCTGCTCTACCGGTATCGGTGGCCCGTCCACCTCCATCGCAGTAGAAGAGCTGGCCCAGCTGGGTATCCGCACCTTCCTGCGCATCGGCACCACCGGCGCCATCCAGCCGCACCTGAATGTGGGTGACGTGATCGTGACCACCGGCTCCGTGCGTCTCGACGGTGCCAGCCTGCACTTCGCACCGATGGAGTTTCCGGCTGTTGCCGACTTCGACTGCACCACCGCGCTGGTCAACACCGCCAAAGAGATGGGCTCCAAGCTGCACATCGGTGTGACTGCCTCCTCCGATACCTTCTACCCGGGTCAGGAGCGTTACGACACCGTATCCGGCCGCGTAGTGAGCCGTTTCCAGGGTTCCATGAAAGAGTGGCAAGCCATGGGCGTGCTGAACTACGAGATGGAGTCTGCAACCCTGCTGACCATGTGCTCCAGCCAGGGTCTGCGTGCCGGTATGGTGGCTGGCGTTATCGTCAACCGTACCCAGCAAGAGATCCCGAACGCCGAGACCATGGCGAAGACCGAATCTGATGCCATCAAGATCGTACTGGGCGCTGCCCGCAAGCTGATCTGATAGCACCACAAAGAGTGGGGGGTGGGGGCCGTTGCGAAAGCGCGGCCCCTATCTTTATCCGCCGTTTACCGCTTTTCCTCTCCCGTCACGCCTTTCACTGATCCCGTCGCACTCGCACTTGTTGTCTCTGCTGGCTGCCTCTACCTATTGCCCCTAAAAAGGCGCTGTACAGCGGATCTGCATAGGCTCGCCGCTCACCGGATGAGCAAAATCCAGCTCGCTGGCATGCAGCATCAGCCGCGGCGCCTGTTCGCAGCCGGGCGGCAGCAGGCCACCATAGAGATCGCAACCGAGGATGGGGTGGCCCAGCAACTGACTGTGGATGCGCAGCTGATGGGTGCGGCCGGTCTCCGGCACCAGTCGTACCCGGGTCAAAGGCACGGTTTGTCCCTGCATCTGCTGCGCCAGCCGCTCAACCACCTGATAGCGGGAGCGGGCGGGTTTGCCGCTGGTGGCGCAGATCTTCATCAGCGGGAAAATAGCCGGATCCTTGGCGATGGGGGCGTCGATAACCCCTTCGTCGTTAGCCAGATGGCCGCAGAGCAGGGCGCTGTAGGCCTTGCTCACCGCCCGCTGGCTGAACTGTTGGCAGAGCTGGGCGTTGATGGCCTTGTTTTTGGCCACCACCATGAGACCTGAGGTACCAAAATCGAGGCGGTGCACCAGGGTGCAGCCGGGGTAATCCTGTACCAGTCGATAGTGAACCGAGTCGAGGTTCTGCGGATTCTTGCCCGAGAGGCTCAGCAGGCCGCTCGGCTTGTTGATGAGCAGCAGGTGCTCATCCTCAAACAGGATCTCGATGGCGGCACTGCAAGGTGGGGCGATAAAGGTGTCGACGATAACGGACATAGGGCGCACGGGCTGGAAACGGGGTGCGATCATACCCGAACCGGCGCTGCCGGGCGAATGGGCGGTGCGCTGCCTCGGAAAATGAACGGCATGACGTCATGCAACCTCTTGATAATGAGCCGCTTTGAGCGATGCGGCGTGCCGTGCAAACCGCTTGGGTCACCAACAAGGCCCCGTTTTGTGACCCCTTCCCGAGTTCATCCGAAGCTTGCTTGTTAAGGTATGGCTCCCTGTTATGTTGTAAGGACCCTTTCCATGGCACTGCCCGTTATTCTCGATTGTGATCCCGGCCACGACGACGCCATTGCCCTCATTCTGGCGCTGGCCAGCCCTGAACTTAAGGTGCTGGCGGTCACCACCAGTGCGGGCAACCAGACGCCGGACAAGACCCTCAACAATGCCCTGCGCATCCTCACCTTGCTGGGGCGTGACGATATTCCGGTGGCGGCGGGGGCGCCGAAACCGCTGGCCCGCGAGCTGATCATCGCCGACAACGTCCATGGCGAATCTGGGCTCGATGGCCCCAAACTGCCTGATCCTGCCTTTGCGCCGCAGGCCATGACTGGGCTTGAATTGATGGCCAAGTGCCTGCGCGAGAGCCCGCAGCCCGTGACTCTGGTGCCGACCGGGCCGCTCACCAATATCGCCCTGCTGCTAGCGGCGCATCCCGATCTCAAACCCAGGATTGCCCGCATCGTATTGATGGGGGGCGCCGCAGGGGCTGGCAACTGGACGCCTGCGGCGGAATTCAATATTTATGTGGACCCGGAAGCGGCCGATATGGTGTTCAAGTCGGGTATCCCCATCACCATGTGCGGCCTCGATGTGACCCACGAGGCGCAGGTGATGGATGAGGATATCGAGCGGGTGCGCGCCATCACCAATCCGGTGGCCCAGTGCGTGGCCGAGCTGCTCGACTTTTTCATGATCTACCATCGGGATCCCAAGTGGGGATTTGCTGGTGCACCGCTCCACGACCCCTGTACCATTGCCTGGTTGCTGGCTCCCGAGCTGTTCCACGGAGTCGAGTGCCGGGTCGATATCGAGACCAGCGGGGTGCATTCCGTGGGGATGACGGTGGTGGATCGTTATGGTCTGACCGGCAAGCCAGCCAATGCGCTGGTATTGTTGGGGCTGGATCGTCCGGGCTTTATCGATCTGCTGGTGACGCGGCTGCGGGCGTTTGACTGAGCGCCGGTTCATTTTTGCAAGAAGGGGCGGGGAATGTGGAAGAGAGGCTTGGTGCTGCTGGCCGGGTTGCAACTGACAGGCTGTGCGACGCCATTCGAGCGGATGTGGCAGGGGCTGGCGACCTGTGAATTTACCGATCTCTATGTGGATGAGACGGGCAGGGCCGCCAATCTACAACTGGCCAACTACACCCCCTACAAGGTGAGCGATGGCTTTGCCTGGTACAAGGTGCACGAGGAGCTGCACGGTCTGCCGGTGGTCGGCTTTATCGTGCCAGCCTCCAGCTTCGAAGTGCATGCCCTCTTTGTCGATACCCCCATCGCCAATGCCCGCCGGTTGACCCACAACGCCTACGGCAGCGAGTTTGGCGACGAGCAGAAGCATGACGAGGGGTTGGCGCCCCTGCTGCTGCGCGATCCCAACAACCCCAAGCGCTCCATCATCGACTGCACCCGCGGCGAGTCAGACGGGGAGCTTGAGGATTCGGCCATGCCCGAGTAGAGCCACCTGTCACGCCATCGGCCTGAAAAAAGAGGGGCCAGCCTTGCCGGCTGGCCCCTCTATTTTGTTCCCCTTCGCCCGCCTAAGGGGCTGGCACGGCACGCGTTGGCATTCCTTCTCGAGGCGTTTGTTATGTTCAACTCACAGTAACTTCATAATAACGTTCAACATTAACAGAAACTTTACCCCACTTAGACGATTTAACTCTTAACTGATGCCTATCAAAAGCAGTTTGATCTTTAAACTCTTCATATACATCGAACCGATACTGGTTTTCTTCGTTTTGCGTGACTTCAAAAATCAGACAACCATCCTCTAATCTGGTTAAACGAATATGATTGTCTAGCTCATTGATAACAGCAGTTAACTCAGCTTGTGGCACAACAATGAAGCCTTTTAGAGTCACCTTGCTCAATTTTCATCCTTTTAAATTTTTGCAGATGTAGCTGATTTGTTTATGTGAAGCGCATAACACTCGGATCAGGGATAGCTCAACGTCTCTTTGATAAGCGGCAGTTGAGCCTTGATCCACGCCGGATTGATGGGACCCCAGTCGCTGATGCGGTAGTGCCCCTGCAGGTGGCGAGCCCCCTCGGTCTGCTCGAAGGCGCAGCTGATATCGAGTTCGGCCAGTGCCATCAGGGTATCCTGCGCGGTGCGGCGCGGCATGCCGGTCGCCTCCATGATGGCAGGCACCGTATCCGTGCCCTGGCTGATCAGCCAGGCCACGTAGAGCCGCCGGTAGAAGCTGGTGCGGGTCTTGCTCGGCTCACTCATATCTCGTCCTCAAGACGATCGAAGTAGCGCCAGGTTGCGATGGCTGCCTTGCCCATCACCAGTGCCCAGAGGCCGAACCAGAACCAGCGGAAGAAGCTCCAGGTGGAGGCGTCAGGCTCTGTGCTCTCGATCTTGGTGACGTTGGGGAACATGGAGAACATGTTCACGCGCCAGCCGTAGGAGGTGATGATGGCCAGGCGTTTCTCGAACTCCATCGACTTGGCCTTGGCCTGGACGTCGGCGGCGTTGAATTTGAAGTAGAAGGGCCAGCCCCACTCGGTATCTTCATTGCGAAACACCCGGATCTTCTCGCCGGGGCGCTCGGTGTAGATGTAATAGACGTCGGTGGTGGGGCCGTCAGCCGGGTTTTTCTGGCTGATGGGGCCATCCTTGTCGGTGCGCTTCACCTCGACCCCGGTGATGGTGGCGATGGTGTGCTCCGGCAGGTAGTAGTCGAGCCAGGCGGCGGAAATGAGGGCGATGAGCCCCAGGGCGATAAAAGCGGGTTTCTTGAATCTCAGGCTCATGGTGTGCTCACGTGAGGGGGAGTAACGTGCCTCTACCATACCGATATTTGACAGGGCAGCCCAGCCCCTTATGGCACCAACGGCCAAAAAATGGCGTTTAAAACAGAGACAAAGCCATTGCTCCATCAACAAGAAAGGCCCCTGCGGGCCTTTTTGTCTGGTTCACTTTGTGCGCTTACAGCTGGAATTGGGCCAGCTGCTTGCGTTGCTGCTCGGCGAGCTGGGAGAGCTCGTTGCTGGCACTGGCGCTCTGGCTGATGCCGGCGGAGCTCTGGCTCACGATCTCGTGAATATTGGTGATGTTGCGGTTGATGTCGGCAGTGACGCAGGACTGCTCCTCGGCGGCGGTGGCGACCTGGGCGTTGGCGTCGTTGATCTGGCGCACGGCACCGGTAATGCCGCTCAGCAGGTCCTGCACCTGAGCGGACAAGCGCTGGTTATGGCTGAGGATCTCCAGAGTCTCCTGTACGCCGTTGTTGGCGGATTGGGACTGGCTCTGCAGCCGCTCGATGATGGCCTGGATCTCCTTGGTGGAGTCCTGGGTACGGGCCGCAAGCATTCTCACTTCGTCGGCCACCACCGCAAAACCACGACCCGTTTCACCGGCACGGGCCGCTTCGATGGCGGCATTGAGCGCCAGCAGGTTGGTCTGCTCGGAGATCCCCTGGATCACTTCAATTACCTTGCCGATCTGCTCGGACTGGGATTTGAGCTGAGCCACGATGGCGGCGGCATCTTCCAGACTGCCCGCCATCCGGCTGTTGGCGGCGATGCTTTCGGTAAAGAGGGCGAGCCCCTGTTCGACCCGGCCATTGGCATCCCGCGCCAGCTCGTCGGCGATGGCGGCGTTGTGGTTGACGTTGTCAGCGGTGCTGGAGAGTTCGGTCACGGCGGAGGCGACCTGTTCGATCTCGCTGTGCTGCTGCTTTGCATTGGCCTCGGACTGGGTCATCACGGCGGCCAGCTCGGTGGCGGCGGAGGCGACGCTGTTGCTGATCCCGGTCAGGTTCTCGATGGTGCTACCAAGTTGCCCCAGAGTGAGGTTGATATCTTTGGCCAGACGGGTCAGCTCGTTGTTGCCCTCCGCTTTGGCGCGCACGTTGAAGCGCCCTTGCGCCACGGCGTGCATCACCTCTTGCAACTGACCGATGGGGCTGACGATGCGCCCGGAGAGGACCCAGCCGCAGATCAGCGCCGCCAGCAGGGTACCGGCGGTGAGCAGCAGGGTACGCAGCAGGGTGGCGTCGTAGTGGGCCTGCTCTTCGGCCAGCTCTTGCTGGATCAGCTGGTTGATGTGGGCGGACATGCTGTCTATCTGCTTGATCAGCTGTTCACCCAGCTCGCGGAAATGGAGGCGAGCCGCCTCGTAGGCGACCGGATCGCCGCCACCCTGATGTTTTTGCGCCAGCAGCGGCAGCATGTTGCTGCGGGTATGGCTGAGGTAGGCCTGCAGGGCAGCAGCGACCTGACGGTTATCCTGCTCGGCACCGGGGAGCACCAGACGGCCGAGGATGGCGTTGATCTCCTGCTCGGCGCTGTTGAGGTTTGCGGGCAGTGCGGCAAACAGCTTGGCATCGTAGAGGCCATAGATGGCGCTGGTGCGCAGCCGGTAGGTGGCGTGGATCAGTTTGGCAATATCGTCCTTGTGCTGGACCACGGTCTGGGTCGTCTCATCTATGTCATTGATGGCTTCATCCAGCCCCTGTTTACTGATGGCAATCATCACCATCATCAGCAGGCTGGCCAGCAGCAGCGGTATCAGGACCTGGACACGTATTGATAGATTATTCAATGACATAAATGGCTCTAATCCGAAATGGGAGGAGCCGACATATTACACACCTACGTCAGGAGCTGTCACAGGCTTTTATTGCTGAAATTTGCTGAAGAAAAGGTTTTTCCTTGTGAAAAAGGCGCCATATATGCATGATTGAACGCTTGATCCCCTGAATATGTGGTACAACTGGCCGGATTGAGTCAATCCTGTCCCGTTTTCGTGATTCCCCGCTCTTGGCGTATGGAGGTGTGTAGTGTCCAGCTGGATCGATCCGGCCATTCTGGCTCTGTTTATCCCGACCTTTTTCTTTGTCTCGGTGACCCCCGGCATGTGCATGACCCTGTCGATGACGCTGGGGATGAGCCTGGGGGTGCGCCGTACCCTGCACATGATGTGGGGGGAGCTGATCGGAGTCGGGTTGGTCTCGGTGCTGTCGGTGATCGGGGTGGCTGCCATCATGCTCAACTATCCGGGGATCTTTGCCGCCTTCAAATATGTGGGGGGCGCCTATCTGGTTTGGCTCGGTATCCAGATGTGGCAGGCCAAGGGGAAGATGGCCATTCCGGCGGATCTTTCGTCCGGTCAGCAGACCAGCGCCATGGGACTGGCGGTGCAGGGTTTCGTCACCGCCATTGCCAACCCCAAGGGGTGGGCCTTCATGATCTCCCTGCTGCCACCGTTCATTTCGGCCAGCAAGCCGATGGTGCCGCAGATCACTGCGCTGGTGGCGCTTATTCTGGTCATCGAATTCTCCTGCCTGCTGCTCTACGCCAGTGGTGGCCGAACTCTGCGCCACTTCCTCGCCAAGAGCGGCAACGTCACCCTGATGAACCGCATCGCCGGTACTCTGATGCTGGGGGTGGGAGTCTGGCTGGCGCTTGGTTAAGCGCTGTTAGTGACCCCCACCAGACAAGAAAAATGCCACCGGTCGGTGGCATTTTTTATGAGTGCCAAGTGGTTCAGCGGGGTTTGAAACGTGTGACCCAGGGGTTGGCGGTGATGCCATGCAGCAGCACGCTCAATATGATGGTGCAGAGCACGGTGGCGATGATGGGGCGCTGGCCAATCAGGGCAGGCTGGTTTTGCAGCACCATCACTGCAAAGACGATACTGGCAAGGCCCCGCGGGCCGAACCAGCCGATAAAGAGCTTGAGCTCTGGCTTGAGGCCGGTGCCGAGCAGGCTCAGCCAGACCGGCACCATCCGCAGCAGGGTGAGGCTGGCAATGGCATAGAGCCAGTATTGCCAGTGCATCAGCTCCGACAACATGGGGAGCAGAGTTGCGCCAAACACCATCCAGATCACCACGGAGAGCAGGTCGCCGTAGCCTTCGCAACTGTCCATATAGGCGTGCTTGTGTTCACCGAGTCTGCGCCCGATAAAGAGACCGCCGACAAAGGCGGCGATAAAGCCGCTCCCCCCCAGACTCTGGGCCAGCGCAAAGCAGAGCAGGGCCAGTCCCGGCATGGTGAGCTGGCGCCAGAGCGGCAGTTGCCAGCCGTTGAGATAGGAGATTTTCAGCAGCCGTATGGTTAGGCTGGTCAGCACAAAGGCGACCAGCAGGCCAATACCGATCTCCTCCAGCATCAGGGTGATGGCCAGGGTGGCGGTGCCTGCGTGCTGCTCGGTGGGGGCGATAAGGGCAAGCAGCAGAAGCAGCACAGGTACGCAGATGCCGTCGTTGAGGCCGCTCTCCTGATTGAGCCCTTCGCGCACCGGTGCCGGCACCGCGGGGTTGCTTACCACCGCCTTGCCGAGTGCTGCGTCGGTGGGGGCAAGAATGGTGGAGAGGATGGCCATCTCCAGCAGTGGCAGGTCGGGGAAGATCCAGTGGCCAAACAGGGCGCCACAAAGCAGGGTGAGGGGCAGGCCAATCAGTAGCAGCCGGATGGGGAGCTGGCGGTTGGCCAGCAATACCTGCCAGTTGGTGTTGGCGGCATCGTTGAACAGCACGATAACCAGAGTCAGCTCGGCCAGCAGCTTGATGCCGGCGCTGTCGATAGAGAGGGAGAGCAGCTCCAGCCCGCCAGGCCCCAGCAACCAGCCGGTCAGTAGAAAGAGCAGGGGGCCGTTGACCAGCTTTGATTCGAAGCGCCCCGCGATCAGGCTGTAGATCAGCAAGAAGGCAGCGATCACCGCCAGATTCTGGTAAAGCAGATGTGTATCCATACAAGCTCCCTTGAAACCATCTTGTCAGGGCTGTTTAACTGCCATCCTGGCCCCGGGTTATGCCCGATATTCTCAGTGATTAACTCTTTGTTGCCGTAACTGTGCGCACACCTTGTCCAGAGTGGCTGTGCCCATCACGCCTGCCGAGGCAGGTCAATCGGTCAGGCAGTCGGGGTCGAACACATACTCCCCATCCAGCCAGCGCACGATTTCGTCGACGCAGGATTGGTCACGAAACGGCAGGTAGCGGGCCTTGAGATGGGCCACCTGCTCAGGGGTCAGCTGGGCCATCCCTATGTCCTGAAACAGCGGCAGGTCGGCCTCGATCATCGCCGAGATCTGTGGGCCGCAGGTGGCGTTGAGGGCGGCATGCTGCGCCTTGTCGGGGTCGTACTGCTTGCCGAGGCGGTAGCTCATCGGCAGGGTGGCGAGGGGTAGGGTCGACAGCGCCGCCTGTTTCATCGGGTTGACCGCGTGGCCAGAGACCAGCTCTGCCAGCTCGGCAGGGCGATTCTCGAAGGCGCGCAGGTGCAGGTAGCTGCTCGCCTTGCTGCCATCGTTGACCGGGTAGTTGTCCCACAGGAAGGGCTTGCGGCCGAGCAGTTCGGTCACCTGCTTGAGGTGGCTGGCCGGATATTCGCTGGAGCAGACCTTGGGGCCGGTCCAGAAGATCTCGAAACGGCGATCGAGCCGCTCGCCAAGCTCCTCCAGATAGTGGGGCGGCATGGCGCCAAACACCTTCTCCAGCACCGGATCGGTCGAGTAGTAGCTGGGGCAGAAGATGAGGCGGGTCGCCTTGCTGTGAGCCGCGATGTCGTGGGCGATGATGAGCTGATGGTGCGCCAGATCCGGGGTATCCCCCTTCATGTCGTCAAACAGCACTGCCAGAATGTCAGGCTGCAGCATCTCGTCGATGAGGCGCACTTTCTCAAGCAGCGCCGAGCGTTTGCGATCGTAGTCGTGATGAGCCCCCATGGGGCTCAAGCCCACCCCGAAGGCGATGCCGTTGGCGCGGCACTGGCGCGCCAGTTCGGCGAGATCGGCCTGCTGCTGCTCGGGCCAGGGGAGGGCCCAGTGCTTGCGCAGATAGCCATCCTCTTTCGGTGCATAGATATAGAAACCGTAACCGTGGCGTGGCAGCCACTGGGCGTAGCGGGCGCGGGCCTGCCAGCTCCATCCCTTGCCAAAAAAGCCTTCAATGACCCCCAGATTGGCAGCGGGGGGCAGGGGGCCGGACAGCAAACTTTGATATGGCATAACTCTCTCCCTTCTTGCTGGGGACTTGATACGGGACGGTCAGTCAGACCGGGTCCTCTTCCTGAAAGCGCACCCCGATCTTGCTCGGCACGCTCTCGTCCATTTCGGCCACGGTCCAGATCAGGCCCTGCCATTCGATGTTGTCACCGACCACCAGATTATCGCCCAACTGACTGGCAATAAAATCGCCCAGTGTCTGATCCGCCACCTCGCTCACATCCAGCCCGTAAAGAGGGGCGAGATCCACCAGCCGTGCCGCCGCTTCCAGCAGGAAGTCACCGAAGAAGCGGGGGCCGAGATCTTGCTCCGGTGCCTGACTAAAGAGCTGACCGAGGGCGGGGAGGTCACGTTCGTGACCGATGACGCAGAGGATGTCATCGGCCTGCAGACAGGTACTACCCGAGGGGTGGAGCAGCTCGCGGCCACGAAACAGGGCGCAGATCCGGGTGCCGGTGGGCATCTGCAGATCCCGCAGTGGCGAGCCGATGCACCACTTCTCTTCCCCCAGCTGGTAGACGAAGGTCTCCCACTGGCTGTCGAGATCGATTTCGAGCCCCGAGCGGTTGATGGGCGACGGCGGTGCCGGTACCTCCACCCGCGCCAGTTTTGAGGCCAGCGGTAGCGAGCTGCCCTGCAAAATCAGCGAGACCAGTACTACAAAGAAGGCGACGTTGAAGTAGAGCTGGGCGTTGGGCAGCCCCGCCATCATGGGGAACACCGCCAGAATGATGGGCACGGCGCCGCGCAGGCCAACCCAGGAGATAAACCAGCGCTCGCGGGGGGCGAAGTTCTTGAACGGTAGCAGCCCGATCCAGACCGACACCGGGCGGGCAAACAGGATCATCCACATCGCCAGCGCCAGCGCGGGCAGGGCGATGGGCAGCAGCTTGTGGGGGGAGGCAAGCAGCCCCAGCACCAGAAACATGCCGATTTGGCTGAGCCAGGTCAGACCGTCCAGCACCGACAATGTGGTGCTGCGGCTGCGCAGGGCGAGGTTACCGAGCAACAGACCGGTGAGATAGATGGCGAGAATGCCGCTGCCACCGACCGCCGTGGTGAGGGCGAAGATCAGCAGACCGCCGCTGACGGTGAGCAGCGGATAGAGCCCCGGCGCCAAGCGGGCTGTGTTGATGAGGCGCCACAGCAGCCAGCCGCCGCCAAGGCCGATCCCGGCGCCAAGACCAAACTGCTTGACCAGTTGCAGCAGCAGGAAGCCCCCATCCAGCCCTTGCTGGGCGGTGGCGAGCACCTCGATCAGGGTGACGGTAAGAAACACTGCCATAGGATCGTTGCTGCCCGACTCTATCTCCAGCGTCGCGCTCACCCGCTCGTTGAGGCTGCGCCCGCCGAGCAGGGAGAAGACCGCCGCCGCATCGGTGGAGCCGACAATGGCGCCGATCAGCATCCCCTGCATCAGGTTGAGGTCAAACAGCCAGGCGGCGGCAAGCCCCGTCAGGCCGGTGGTGATAGCCACCCCGACTGTCGCCAGCGACAAGGCAGGCCAGAGTGCAACCCGAAACGAGGAGACCCGGGTGCGCATGCCACCGTCGAGCAGAATGATGGCAAGCGCCAGGTTGCCCACCAGATAGGCGATGGAGTAGTCGGCGAAGTGGATGCCACCAGGGCCATCCTCACCGGCCAGCATGCCGACGGCGAGGAAGATAACCAGAATGGGAATACCGAGGCGGGAAGAGAGGGCGCTCAACAGTACGCTGGCTCCCACCAACAGGGCAGCGACAAAAAAGAAACTGTTGATGGTAGCGGCATCCAAGGGCGAACTCCTTCCTGGTAATGTGCAAAGTAGGCACATTATATGCAGTTAGGCCCCCCTTGTGTGGCTTATTTGTGCATCAATTTTCACTTTCTTACATTTTTCATCCCTTTTTTCAGCATGGCCGCGCCATATTCTGACTGTGACGGGGTTAACGAAAGCGGAGTCAAAGGATCGTCGATTTCAGGATGCGCAGGGAGGAGAGGGCGGGGAAAAGCGAAACGGCACAGCAGAGGGAGAGGGGAGCACAAGGGCGCTCCCCACGGGATGGGGGCGGGATTCAGTCGTCCTCGTCATCCTTTACTTCGCGGATCTTGTCCTTGTAGTTGGGCAACTGCTTCTCCAGCCGTTTCATGTCTTTGATGGCATTGAGAAACAGCCCGAGCAGGAACAGCAGCGGCAACCCTATCCACAGCCAGAGATTCATGGGATTTTCCTTTCGTCAGGACAGGTGGTGACATAACAGGCCAAAATTTCATCAAGGTTGGCCAATATGGTCGACTTGCCTTCAATATCCGCCTGTTGCAGGCAAAGCGCCAGTGCCGCGGGATCAAGTCGCTGCTCGTCGGACTCCAGCGAGAAGCTAATATGCCAGGGCTCGTAGGCGACCCCGCTCTCTGCCCCGACCGGCTTGGCATAAGGGAGGAAGAAGCCGAAGTCGCTCATATGGTCGCTGAGCCACTCGCTCAAGCCTGCAAACCAGCCCCCGGCTTCATACTCCCACGGCTCCAGTGCCAGTTTGGTATTGGCGGGCAGGCAGTCCGGGTCGTAGATATCGAGATCGGTCCCCCAGTGGTGACGGCTGGTGCCGGGCAGGGCGCTCCAGCGCAGGATAGCGTGGAGGCGCTCCTCGTCGCTCAGTTGCAGGGCGTCGATGGGCTGGCTGTGGGCATCGAGCAGTGGCCGTTCGCCGCGCCACTTGCCATTCCAGATGGCGAGTTGGCGCTCGAAGCTGCGCCAGCTGGAGGCCGCCTGCAGGTTGAACCCCTCGTAGGCGGCCGCCACCTGCATGTCGTTGAAGGCCGCCGCGGTGGCGGCGGTCAGCCGATGGGGGCCGCGCCCCACCAGAATAAGGTGGCTCTCGTCGAGCCCCAGCAGTTGTTCCTGCGTCATGCCAGCAATCTCTCGAGCACCCCTTGGTACATGTCGGCCAGCAGATCCAGATCGTCCGCCTTCACGCACTCGTTCACCTTGTGAATGGTGGCGTTGACCGGCCCGAGCTCAATCACCTCGGCGCCGGTGGGGGCGATAAAGCGCCCGTCGGAGGTGCCACCAGTGGTGAGCAGGGCCGGTCGCTGACCGTTCACCGCCTCGATGGCCGCCACGGCCGCATCAAGCAGCGCGCCGGTATCGGTGAGGAAAGGTTGGCCGGAGAGGGTCCAGCTCAGCTGATAATCGAGGCCATGTTTATCCAGCAGCGCCTCGACCCGCTCGCGGATATCCAGGTCGGTCAGTTCGGTGCTGAAGCGGAAGTTGAACTGGACGTGCAATTCGCCCGGAATGACGTTGGAAGCGCCGGTGCCGGCCGAGATGTTGGCAATCTGGAAGCTGGTGGGGGGGAAGTAGGCGTTGCCCTCATCCCACACGGTGGCGGCAAGTTCGGCCAGCGCTGGCGCCGCCTTGTGGATCGGGTTGTCAGCCAGATGGGGATAAGCCACATGGCCCTGCACCCCGCGTACCAGCAGATCGCCGGTGATGGAGCCGCGGCGGCCGTTCTTCACTACATCCCCTACCACGGCGGTAGAGGAGGGCTCGCCGACGATGCACCAGCGGATCTTCTCGTTGCGGGCCTCCAGGGTGTCGATCACCCGGGTGGTGCCATTGATAAAGGGCCCCTCCTCATCGGAGGTGATGAGAAAGGCGATGGACCCGGTGTGATCCGGATGCTCGGCCACGAAGCGCTCTACCGCCACCACCATGGCAGCCAGCGAGCCCTTCATGTCGGCGGCGCCGCGTCCGTAGAGCACGCCATCCTTGATGGTCGGCTCGAACGGCGGGGTGTGCCATTTGTCCAGCGGCCCGGCGGGCACCACGTCGGTGTGACCGGCGAAGCAGAACAGTGGCCCCTCGCTGCCACGACGGGCCCAGAGGTTGGTGGTGTCCTCAAACACCATGGGCTCGATGACAAACCCGAGCTTGGCGAGGCGCTCCGCCATCAGGGTCTGGCACCCTTCATCGAGGGGGGTAACGGAGGGGCGGCGGATCAGATCCTTGGCCAGTGCGATGACATCCGACATCAGTTGTCCTTAGTTGTCCTTAACGGGAAAAGAGGGATTGGTAGTGATCAGCCTTGAAACCCAGGGTCAGTTCGCCGTCACGGTCGAGCAGCGGGCGCTTGATCATGGCCGGATGTTCCAGCAGCAGGGCGCGCGCCTTGGCGGTGTCGAGCCCCTGTTTGGCCTCATCCGGCAGGGCGCGGAAGGTGGTGCCGCGGCTGTTGAGCAGGGCTTCCCAGCCGAGTTTTGCCAGCCAGCTGTCCAGATCGTCCGGGTTCAGGCCGTCGGCGCGGTGGTCGTGAAAGCGGTAGTCGATACCGGCCTCATCCAGCCACTTGCGGGCTTTCTTGATGGTGTCGCAGTTCTTGATGCCATAGAGGGTGATGGCCATGGGGAGTCCTTCTCTTGTGGGCGCTGGCCGTGGCCGCGCCCGAAAATCCGAATCAACAGAGTGCAAGGGCCCGATTCTGGCATTGTGGCAATCCCATGGCAACGCCGATGGTCCGGCTCGCGGGTTTTACCGGAACTGGTCACACCTGAACGGCGATTTTGAGCACAAAGTCAGAAGCAGTGGGGCTGGCGTGCCCGATGGGGTTGGGTATTGCGGGAGAAGATCGACTATTGCAGGAGAAAAAGAGAAGGGGGCAAACGCCAGATAGCCAAAACGCGCCAGTGGGCGCGTTTTGGTCGGCATCATCAAGTACCTCAATCAGTGCAGGGTGGTCCACTCATGGTCAAAGACCCGGGCCCGTTCCCAGGGTGCATCAGGCAGGCTGGAAGAGAGGCCAGTGTATTTGCCCACGTCGTCCACCACGATGGCGGAGAGGATCGGCAGGTTGTTTTCGGTGCAGTACATGCGGATGCGTTGCAGCAGGGTGCGCAGTTCATCCTGGCACTGCTCCAGCCCGGCCTGCTTGGCCAGTTTGGAATAACGAATGGTAGTGCGTTCCTTTGCAGACTCGACGAGGATGTCCCACAGCTTGTAGTCGCAGGTCGAGACACCTGCGGTGGCTTGGCTTGTCATAACTCTCTCCGGCGCGAAATGGTCGCTATATGTCGAAGCGCATCTTCGCCACTTCGGCGCTGTCGTATGTTGATCCAACGCAAAAAAGAGGGGAGTCGCGTCAGACAATTCTCTTTCCGAGAATGGTAAAGGTTTTTCTGTGGGTGAAAAAACGAAAATTTGGCACTTGGCTAACATATTGTGCTGTCAAAGCCCAATGTCGTCACCTTTATTGATGGGGATCAAAGGCAAACAGTAGTCAGATCACTAGATTTCGCTCCTCGATAAATTTATCAGGAGTGAATATTGGAACTTTTATTCGTCTTGCTCGTTCTGGTCGCCGTGGTCTACGGCATCATCAAGGATTACAACCCGCAGGCGGTGCTGGCGCTGGCGGGCATGGCCATTTTTGCAGTGGCCTACTGGTTGGGGCTGCACCCCATTCTCCCCGCTGACAAGAGCACCGGCTTCGCCCTGTTCGACCTGTTCGAAGTGTTCAAGGGGATCTTCTCCTACCGCGCGGCGGGCCTCGGCCTCACCATCATGGCGGTGGCGGGTTTTGCCACTTACATGTCCCATATCGGGGCCTCTCAGGCGCTGGTGCGGGTGGCGGTCAAGCCGGTGGCGGGCATCCAGTCCAGCTACCTGATGCTCGCCATCTGTTATCTGGTGGCGGTCTTTGTCTCCCTGTTCGTCACCTCCGCCACCGGCCTTGGCCTGTTGTTGATGGTCACCATGTATCCGGTGATGCGCAACCTCGGCATCAGCCCGGCCTCCGCCTGTGGTGTCATCGCCACCTCCCAGGCGTTTGAAATTGGCCCGACCCAGACCAACGCCATCTTCTCCGCCGGTCAATCCGGCATGGATCCGACCAGCTATTTCGTCGACTACCAGATCTGGCTGGTGGCCCCCATGCTGCTGGTGACCATGGTGCTGCACTTCTTCTGGCAGCGTCACTGCGATCGCAAGGATGGCTGGGATCCTGCGCTCCATCGCGGCGATCACGCCGAGCTGGACGAGCAGGGCACCGAGAGCGTGCAGGCGCCCACCTGGTATGCCCTGCTGCCGATAATCCCCTTCGTGCTGATGATGACCTTCTCCAAGCTGCTGGTGAGCGACATCAAGATGAGCGTGGAGGTGGCCATGCTGCTGTCGGTCTTTATCGGCATGCTGTGCGAGCTGCTGCGTAGCCGCTCGGTGCGAACCGCATTCGCGGGGCTGTCGAGCTTCCTCGATGGCATGGGCAAGGTGTTTGGCCCTGTGGTGGCGCTCATCGTCTGTGCCGAGCTGTTTGCCGAATCTCTCAAGGCCATCGGCGCCATCGATACCCTGCTGCACTCTGCCAGCAATGCCGGTATCGGCAGCGGCCTGATGACCCTGGTGATGGTGGGCCTCATCATGGTGGCGGCGGTCATCATGGGCTCCGGCAACGCGGCGTTCCTGAGCTTCTCGACCCTGGCACCGGCGGTGGCGGCCAAGTTTGGCGTGCCTGCGGTGACCATGTTGCTGCCGATGCAGCTCGCTTCCAGTATCGGCCGCACCATCTCTCCCATCGCGGCGGTGCTGATCGCTTGTGCGGGGATTGCCAAGGTGTCGCCCTTTACCGTGGTCAAACGCACCAGCGTGCCGATGGCGGGGGCGCTGGTGACGGCGCTGACCCTCAACTATCTGCTGTTTATGTAAGCGGGTGGCGGACGGCACGAGCTGTCCGCCCCTTTCACTCGGCTGTCGGACGGGAGGCCTGCCCTCCCGTCCCAGGAGATGACAATGACAGACTCTCGCAACGCTTTTTCTCTGGATGCCTACCTGGCAGATCTGGCCCCGCTCATCAACCTCGATTGCGGTACTCGCACCCCGGCCGGGGTGGCCAAAGTGGCCGACATCATGACCGAGAAATATGAGGCCATCGGCTGGCAGGTGACCCGCCACCAGTTTGCTGCCGAGTGCGGCCCCTGCCTCGAGGCAACCAATGCCCCGGGGGCCGATCACTACGATGTGATGCTGGTGGGCCACATGGATACCGTCTTCCCCGAGGGGACGGCGGCTAAGCGCCCGCTCAAGATTGAAGGCAATCAGGCCTTTGGCCCCGGCGTGTCAGACATGAAGAGCGGCCTGCTCTCCACCTGGTATGCCTTAAAAGAGATGGATCCGGCGCAGCTGGCCAAGCTCAAGGTGCTGGTCTGCTGCAACTGCGACGAGGAGATTGGTTCCCCCTGGTCCAAAGATTGGCTGGTGGAGAAGGCCAAGCAGAGCGGTTGCGTGCTGGTGGCCGAAGCGGCGCGCCCGAGCGGCGATCTCATCAGCGCCCGCAAGGGCAATGCCAAGTACCGCATTACCTTCCACGGCAAGGCCTCCCACGCCGGTTCGGCGCTGACCGAAGGGGTCTCTGCCATCACCGAACTCGCTCATTGGGTGCTGGCCATCAATGAGCAGGTCAATATGGAGACCGGCACCACCATGAACGTGGGGGTGGTACAGGGCGGCACCGGCGTCAACGTAGTGCCGGACTTTGCCGAGGCGATCGTCGATCTGCGCTTCTGGAGCAATGCAGAGGCGGCGGCGGTGCACGAGCGGCTCACCTTTATGGCCAACAACCCCTTCCTTGCGGGCTGTCGGGTCGAGGTGGATCGCCAGAGCTTCAAGCCGGCGATGCGCCCGAGTGGCGACACCGAGGCTGTGATGGCGCTGGTGGAGGCGGCTGCGAAAGAGGAGGGGATCTCCTTCAACTGGCTGGAGGCCGGTGGCGGCTCGGATGCCAACTTTACCGCAGCGGCGGGTGTGCCGTCGCTGGATGGCTTTGGCCCCATGGGCGGCGGTTTCCACTCGGAGGCGGAATTCCTGCTGCTCGATAGCATCGAGCCGCGCATCCGCCTGCTGCAGCGGGTGCTGGGCAAGCTGGCCAAATAGGTCGGCGTCAAAGACAAGCAAAACGGGAGGCCATCGCCTCCCGTTTTTTTATCTGCCGTACCTGCGAAGATTCATCCCGCAGAGCAGTTTTTCTTGCACCCTCAACCCTCATCCTCCCGCAGATAGGCAAGCTGCTCCTGACGGGCAACCTGCCAGTGGCCGAGTGCCAGCGGCGCCGCAAAGCCCGGGCCGTCGGTCACCATGGTGTGGTACTCCCCCTGCTCGCCGCAGGCATCAAAGCCCCGGGTTGCTGCCAGCTGCTGCAACTCGGCGAGGGTGGCAGCATCCAGCGTGCGTCCCACCCACTCGGAGGCCAACACTCTGGTATCGACGCAGGAGAGGTGGGCGACGATGCCGCGGGCCAGCAGATCCGCCAGCAGCGCCTTGCGGGAGTGTTGCCAGAGCGGCGTATGCACGGTGAGACCAAGCGGGCGACAGCGCTCGCGGATCCAGTTAGGCGCGCCGCCCACGCTGTCGATATCGCCGGTGACCACCCCATCGAGTTGCCACTCCTCCTTGAGCTTGGCCAGCGCCCGCTCATAACCGAGATCGAACGGCGCCTCTATGGTGACCAGCAGATGGGGCAGCGCGAGGGCCGCCGCCTGTCGACGTACTTGCGACAGGGGATGGGCCAGAAAGCGGGGGGCTGGGGGGGCAAAGGTAGCCAGTGCCACTACCTGATGGCCCGCTTCACGGGCATGGCAGAGGGCCTGCATGGCATCCTTGCCGCCGCTCCAGAGCACGATGACGCGAGACATGGAGAAGATTCCGCAAAGAAAAGAGGGGTCATGCTACCCAGAGCGCGGGCAGTTGGCAAAGCAGTATGGTGTGCGCCACAAAAACACAGGCCCCCGTGCGGGGGCCTGTGGCAGTGATTGAACAGCGAGCGCCGGTCAGAGCAGGATGCTGGTCAGGATAAAGCCCAGCGAGCAGGAGGTCACCACCCCGATCAGCCCCGGAATGATGAAGCTGTGGTTGATGATGAACTTGCCGATGCGGGTGGTACCGGAGCGGTCGAAACCGATACAGGCGAGATCGCTCGGGTAGGTCGGCAGCACGAAGTAGCCGTAGCTCGCCGGCAGGAAGGCGATCAGCAGCTTCGGCTCCACACCCAGTGCCAGACCCATGGGGGCGATGGCGGTGAGGGCGGCGGCCTGGCTGTTCACCAGCTTGGAGATGAGGAACAGCACCAGCGCGTAGGTCCAGGGCTGGGCCTGTACCACGTGGGCCAGGGTCTCTTTGAGCAGCGGCATGTGGGCCTGGAAGAAGGTTTCGCTCATCCAGGCAACCCCGAATACGGAGAAGATGGCGACCATGCCCGCCTTGAAGACGGCGCCGTTGGCGATTTCGCCCGGCTTGACCTTGCAGCGCATCAGGATGATTGCACCGGCGATCAGCATCATCATCTGGATCACCAGGTTCATGGAGAGCGGGCCAGTCTTGTCCTTGATGGTGAAGACGGGGCGCAGCGCCTCATCGGCACCCAGCAGCACCACGGCTGCGATGGCGGCGAAGAAGATCCAGGTAGACCAGTAGGCCTCTTTCGGGAATTTGGTGTTGAGCAGGGTCTCGCCACCACCGTAGATGAAGGCGCGCTGCTCCGGATCCTGGATCTTGGCCTGGAACTCCTCGTCCTTGTCCAGATCCTTGCCGCGGCGCAGGCTCCACAGGGCCGCCACGATGACACCTGTCAGGGAGGAGGGGATGGCGACCATCAGGATGTCGAGCAGACCATAGGCCTGACCGATACCGTGGCCAGCCGCCAGAATGGAGACCATGGAGACCACGGCAACCGATACCGGTGAGGCGCAGATGGCCATCTGGGAGGCAACGGAGGCGACAGCCATCGGGCGCTCGGGACGGATGTTCTTCTGCAGCGCGATGTCGGCGATGATGGGGAACATGGTGTAGACCACGTGGCCGGTACCGCACAGGAAGGTGAGGGTCCAGGTGGTGAGCGGTGCCAGGATAGTGATGTATTGCGGGTGACGGCGCAGCAGACGCTCGGCTACCTGCATCATCAGGTTGAGACCGCCGGCGGTCTGCAGGGTGGCAGCACAACCGATCACCGCCAGAATGGTCAGCATTACCTGAACCGGCGGTTCGCCCGGAACCAGACCGAAAACGAAGGTCAGCAGGAAGAGACCGATACCACTGATGAGACCAAGCCCCATGCCACCAAAGCGGGTACCTAGCAGCAAGCAGCCGAGTACCACCAAAAATTCCATCAAGATCATTCCATTACCTCGTGTGATTCAACCCATGTTGCCGCGGGTAGCCTGAACCATGAATTGTCATTGTCTGTTTTTAATTAGCCCAAAAGGGTTAGTTATTATTTTGCTCCCCTGCAAAAGTGAAAAAATTGAGTTACTTCAATAACTCGATGAATTTTTGATTAAACCACTTAAAAACCACGTACTAACAAAAACATCATTTTTGTCACCAAGTGGTATCACTCGGGGCCAGCCCATCAGAGTGCAACCAGAGGCGTTGTGATGGGGAATGCGTTGGTAAGGAAGTTGTGGAAAAAGGCCCGGGTCAGGGGAGAAGAGGCTGTAAAAACACGGGTTAAAGATATCTTTTTTGACAAATGGGGTGTTCTGCGACTCTGCTCATCGGGGGGCGGGTGCTGATAGCAGATAGCGACGCTGATACTGTTCGCTCAGCTGCTTGATATCGAGTCTGGCTAGCGCATTGTTCACTCGCTGTTGCAGTTGCTGTTGATCGGGACGGAACATGATGTGCAGGCTCTTGTACCCGAGGATCTTCGGGTTGAACTGCAGCTGTTCGGGGTGGAGTTTGTCATCGTGATAGGTGAGCCAGTAGAAAACATCCCGGTCGATCACGGCCAGATCGAGCCGGTCGCGCTGCAATTTTCGCAGGTTGAGGTGATCGTCGTCCACGGCAAAGGTGTTGAGGCGCTTGCTGGCCATCAGGGCATCAAATTCACGGGTATTGATATAACCTGCGACGACCCCAATCCGGTAGGAAGCGAGATCTTCGAGTCGCTGCCAGTGGATAGGGGGGCCGGCTTGCTGCGCCATGCCCAGCACACTACTGCCCACGCTGGTGGAAATATGCCACCGTTTATCCAGATCATCGGCGAAGTATTTGGGGAAGTAGCCGCTGTAGTGCTGGGCGGGATCGGATGCCAGCAACATGGCTCGATGCCAGGGGTAGAAGTCAAACTGAACCTCCAGCCCCGCTTCGGCAAATGCACGCTTGACGATATGGCCGGTAAGGCCACCATCAGGGAGATGCTGGCTGGTATAGGGGGGCCACTCCAGGGTGGTCAGGTGCACGGGTTCTGCCCGCAATTGCAGGGGGAGCCAGAGCAGCAAGAGTGTCAGAAGCCGACGATATCCCATGAACGACCCATTCCTTGTGTCGATTGGTTCTGAGTATTACCCATAACGGGGGTAATAAAAAAGCCGACCCTGAGGACGGCTTTTGCAATGTAGTGGCAATATGCCGCTGATCAGAACTCGGCGGTACGCGGAGTTCGCGGGAACGGGATCACGTCGCGGACGTTGCCCATACCGGTCACGTAAACCACCAGACGCTCGAAGCCCAGACCGAAGCCGGAGTGCGGGACTGTGCCGTAGCGGCGCAGATCGCGATACCACCAGTAATCTTCCTGCTTCAGGCCCATCTCGGCCAGGCGGGCATCCAGTACCTCCAGACGCTCTTCACGCTGGGAGCCACCGATGATCTCGCCGATGCCCGGTGCCAGTACGTCCATCGCGGCAACGGTCTTGCCGTCGTCGTTGAGGCGCATGTAGAAGGCCTTGATATCTTTCGGATAGTTCTTCACCACCACCGGAGACTTGAAGTGCTCCTCGGCCAGATAGCGTTCGTGCTCGGAGGAGAGATCGATGCCCCAGGAGACCGGGAACTCGAACTTCTTGCCGCAGTTTTTCAGCACTTCGATGGCATCTGTGTAATCAATCTGGGCGAAGTCGGAGGCGACGAAACGCTCCAGACGGCCGATGGCATCCTTGTCTACGTGCTGGGCAAAGAACTCCAGATCGTCGCGACGCTCGGTCAGGACGGCGTTGAAGACATACTTCAGCATGGCTTCGGCCAGGGCGGCGTTATCTTCCAGATTGTTGAAGGCCACTTCCGGCTCAACCATCCAGAACTCGGCCAGGTGACGGCTGGTGTTGGAGTTTTCAGCGCGGAAGGTCGGCCCGAAGGTATAGACCTTGGAGAGGGCGCAGGCATAGGTTTCGGCGTTCAGCTGGCCGGATACGGTCAGGAAGGCCTCTTTGCCGAAGAAATCTTCGTTGTAGTCCACCTTGCCGGCGTCGGTACGCGGCAGGTTTTCCAGATCCAGGGTAGAGACACGGAACATCTCGCCGGCCCCTTCGGTATCAGAGGCGGTGATGAGCGGGGTCGCAACCCAGACAAAGCCCTCTTCGTGGAAGAAGCGGTGGATAGCTTGCGCCAGGCAGTGGCGAACCCGGGTCACGGCACCCACGATGTTGGTGCGCGGGCGCAGGTGAGCCTGTTCACGCAGGTACTCGATGCTGTGGCGCTTGGCGGCCATCGGGTAGGTATCGGGATCTTCGACCCAGCCGACGACCTTCACATCGGTGGCCTGCAGTTCGAAAGCCTGGCCGCTGCCCTGGGATTCGGCGATGATGCCAGTCACTTCCACGGAGCAGGCGGTGGTCAGACGCAGCACTTCATTCTCGTAATTGGCCAGGGTATTGGGGACGACGGCCTGTACCGGATGGAAACAGGAGCCATCGGAAATGGCCAAAAATGAGATCCCCGCCTTGGAATCACGGCGAGTCCGGATCCACCCTCGTACAGTCAGGGTGGTGCCAACCGCATATTTACCGGTCAGCACATCAACTACGGATGCGTGCGTCATCGAAATATTGTCTCCAGCTTGTTCTTGCAGCGCTATTTGCAACACTAGGGAGTCTGGCCCGGGCACAGATGGCCCACCATGGCAGACTAAGCCGTCAATCTTACCCGCGCGGGTTTGATAAACAAGCAAAAATGTCGGACTCTGGTGGGGTTTTCAGCATGGTTCACCCAAGCAGGGTTCCCTCGGGACAGGAGATGCGAGTGAAAGAGCGGCGACAAGGGCCGGATTGGCTGACACGACTGTTGCGAGCAATGGTGCTGATCTGCTGGTGCGGTTTTATCGTGCTGCTTGCGCTCTATCACTATGCTAGGCCGGAGATTGCATATGGTTTTCTGGTTTACGGCGGCATCAAGGTACGCGATTACTGGGATCCCGCACTCACTCCCTGGTTGGTGCATGGCCTGTGGGGTTGCAGCTTGCTGACCCTGGCTGTACTGCTGCTGGAGCGGCGGCGCAGTCGGCGCAGGGATGATGCCTATCACGTCAATCTGGCGATCCTGCTGCTGATCCTTATTGCTTGTCTGCTGTTCTATTACACCGGTTAGCCGATGCCGGGCGGTGTGGTCCGCTATTCGCCAGGGCGAGCTCCCGGCTTGCCGCCGAGCGGTCGCTTGCCGAGCTGGCGCTCCACACTGTCGAGCATCTGGTTGTAGGCCACCGCCACCCGGCCAATCTCGTCGCCGTCATCCCCCTCCAGCCGGTGGCCGAAGTCGTGCAAGTCGGTGGCCTCTTCCATGGAGCGGGTCAACTGGTTGAGGGGGCGCACGATCCAGGTGCGGATGACCCAGAGGGTCAGCAGCAGTCCCATCCCGAAGATGCCGGTGAGGATCAGCGCCGAGGTGAGAATGTTCTGCTCGACCCGGGTAAACAGCGAATCGAGGGAGTAGTCAAAGCGCACCGCACCGAGCACAGTGTTCTCCGGCACCAGATGACAGCTGGTGCAGTCGGTGCCGCGAAAATCCTTCTTGGCTAGTAGCGGTCGGGTCACTACCAGACGGCTGTGCATGCCGTTGTGCACCACCTCCAGACTCCCTTTGCCCGCCAGAGCCAGCTCATCAAACTCATCTTTTACCTGCTCTGTCTCCCGTCCAGGCCCGAACTGTTTGCTCACCGCGTCGCCACGGACGATGCGGGCATCCTCCACATGGGCGTGGTCGAGAAACTTGCCGCGCAGGGTATCGCGGGCATCCATCTTGCCGGTCAGCATCAGCATGTTGAGGCCGTCGAAATAGGCTTCGGTCTGCTCGCGGCTCTGCTCCTTGATGAGGGTCAGGATGAGATCGCGCTCGCGCACCGCCTGATAGGCTGCGGAGAAGACCAGTACCATGGAGAAGATGAAGAGCAGGAAAAAGTTGATTTTGGCAGCAATGGAGAGGCGCATGAGCAGTCTTTCTTGATGGTAAAACCGCAGCAGTTTACCCCTCTTGGGGCCTCAGGTCTGGTGTTTTGCTCACATTACGGCAAGTGAAACTGCACTGAAGTGGATAAAGTTGCCCTCTTTATATATCAAATGCTGGTAGTCAAACGGGCGGCTGCGATGGCCGCCCGCTGCATGCCTTAAAACTCGCCTTCGGTGATGGCCTGACGGATGGCGCCGGTCAATACCCGCAGCTCTTCAGGGGTGATGACGAACGGGGGCATCAGGTAGACCAGCTTGCCAAAGGGGCGGATCCAGGCGCCCAGTTCGACAAACTTGCGCTGGATGCGCGCTACATCCACCCGCTCTTTCATCTCCACCACCCCGATGGCGCCGAGCACTCGCACATCCGCGACCGCCGGGTGCAGGGTCAGCTCTACCAGCTCGGTACGCAACTGATGCTCGATGGCGCGCACCCGCTCCTGCCAAGGTGAGGTCAGCAGCAACTCGATGGAGGCGTTGGCCACCGCGCAGGCAAGCGGGTTGCCCATAAAGGTGGGGCCGTGCATAAAGACGCCGGCCTTGCCGTCACAGATGATGCGGGCGACATGCTCGGTGGTCAGGGTCGCCGAGAGGGTGAGGTAGCCGCCGGTAAGCGCCTTGCCCAGACACATGATGTCGGGGCTGATCCCCGCCCAGTCGCAGGCAAACAGCTGGCCGGTGCGGCCAAAGCCGGTGGCAATCTCGTCGGCAATCAGCAGCACACCGAACTCGTCGCACAGGGCGCGCACCCACTGCAGGTAGCGGGGGTGATAGAAGCGCATGCCGCCAGCGCCTTGCACTATGGGCTCAAGCACGATGGCGGCGATCTCCTCGTGATGATCGGCCATGAGTGTCGCCAGCCCCACCACGCACTGCTCGTCCCACTCGGCGTGGAAGCGACAGCTGGGCGCATCGACAAAATGGTGCTCCGGCAGGAATCCCTTGTAGAGCTCGTGCATGCCACCATCGGGATCGCAGACGCTCATGGCGCCAAAGGTGTCGCCGTGATAGCCGCTGCGCAGGGCGACAAATTTGGCTCTGGGCGTCCCCTTGGCGTGCCAGTACTGCTGCGCCATCTTGAGCGCCACTTCCACTGCCACCGAGCCGGAATCGGCCAGAAATACCCGATCCAGACCCGCCGGGGTGATCTCCACCAGTTTGCGACAGAGCTCGACCGCCGGAGCGTGGGTGAGGCCGCCAAACATCACGTGGGACATCTTGCTGAGCTGGGCGGTGGCGGCGGCGTCCAGTACCGGCACCTGATAGCCGTGCACGCAAGCCCACCAGGAGCTCATGCCATCCACCAGTTCACGGCCATCGCTGAGGGTGATGGTCACCCCTTTGGCGCTGGCCACTTCATAGCAGGGCAGGGGGTGAGTGAGGGAGGTATAGGGGTGCCAGATGTGGTGCAGGTCGAATTCTTGATTGGTCATTTGTTGTTCTGTTGTCAATTGGTTTGATCTGGTCGGTGTTGACAGTCTACGCGTGCTCTCTACACTAGCCAACAATTTCAGCCACTTGGCACTGCGCATCACCTTGAGCGCGCGGGCCCGGCGGCGGGTTTTGTAGCCGTCCATCCTAAGATGGCGGGCGCAGGATCCCACTAATAACAACCGGAAGCCATGCATGAATGCTCTCACCGCGGGCGGTCACGCCCTTCGTCACGACTGGACCCTGTCCGAGGTTCAGGATCTCTTTGCCCTGCCATTCAACGATCTGCTGTTTCAGGCCCAGACCGTCCACCGCGCCCACTTTGACCCGAATGAAGTGCAGGTGAGTACTTTGCTCTCCATCAAGACCGGCGCCTGCCCGGAAGATTGCAAATACTGCCCCCAGAGCGCCCGTTACCACACCGGTCTTGAGGCCGAGCGGCTGATGGAGGTGGAAAAGGTGCTGGAGCGGGCCCGCGAAGCTAAGGCCAACGGCTCGTCCCGCTTTTGCATGGGGGCCGCCTGGCGCAACCCCAAAGAGAAGGACATGCCCTACATCATCCGGATGATTGAGGAGGTGCGCGGGCTGGGGATGGAGACCTGCATGACCCTGGGGATGCTCACCGCCGATCAGGCGGCGCGTCTTGGCGCTGCGGGGCTTGATTACTACAACCACAACCTCGACACCTCGCCGGAGTTCTACGGCGAGATCATCTCCACCCGCACCTATCAGGATCGGCTCGATACCCTTGAGCATGTGCGCGGTGCCGGCATGAAGGTCTGCTCCGGCGGTATCGTCGGCATGGGCGAGCAGGCGAAAGATCGGGCGGGCCTCTTGATGGCGCTGGCCAACCTGCCCCGTCACCCGGAGAGCGTGCCCATCAACATGCTGGTCAAGGTGAAGGGGACGCCGCTGGAGGATCAGGAGAACCTCGATCCGTTCGAATTTATCCGCACCATCGCGGTGGCGCGGATCATGATGCCCGCCTCCCATGTGCGCCTCTCTGCCGGGCGGGAGAAGATGAATGAGCAGATGCAGGCCATGTGCTTTATGGCGGGGGCCAACTCCATTTTCTACGGCTGCAAACTGCTGACCACCCCCAACCCGGACGAAAACAGCGACATGCAGCTGTTCAAGCGGCTCGGCATTCGTCCCGCCCAGCGGGCCCAGAAGCCGGATCAGGTTCAAGAAGAGGAGCTGCTGGCCGAGGTGAGTCGCCAGAGCGAGCCTGCCGAGATGTTTTATGACGCCACCCGCCCCCGTGCAGGGGCCGCCCGGTCATGAAGGGCCCTGCAGTAACGGGCCCCTTTGGGTTGAGCACGGCGCTGGCCGAGCGCGAGCAGGCGGGTCTGCTGCGCAACCGCATCGCGACCGACGGGGCGAGTGGCGGGCAGCTCAGGGTCGCGGGGCGCGACTACCTCAACTTTTCCGCCAACGACTATCTGGGACTGGCGGATCACGGCGCCATCAAGGCCGCCTTCAACGCGGGGATTGAGCGTTATGGCACGGGCTCCGGCGCCTCGCCGCTGGTGACCGGTTACAGCCGTGCCCACCAACAGCTTGAGGAGACCCTGGCCGAGTGGCTCGGGGTGGAGGCGGTGCTGCTGTTCAACTGCGGTTTTTCGGCCAATCAGGCGGTGCTCAAAGCGCTGCTCGGCAAGGAGCATCTGCTGTGGCAGGACAAACTCAACCACGCCTCTTTGCAGGAGATGGGCAGTCAGCTCCCCTGTAAGATGAAGCGCTTTGCCCACAACGATATGGCTGCCCTTGAACGGCAGCTTGAGCCAAATCGCGGATTGATTGTCTCGGAAGGGGTGTTCAGCATGGACGGGGATCAGGCCCCCTGGGGTGAGCTCGCAACCCTCGCCGCCCGGAGCGGCAACTGGCTGATGATCGACGATGCCCATGGTCTCGGCGTGATGGGGCCCGAGGGGAGCGGCACTCTGGCGGCGCAGGAGGTAGATCCGGCCAGCGTACACATCCAGATGGGCACTTTTGGCAAGGCGCTTGGTGTGGCTGGCGCTTTTGTCGGCGGCAGCCGCGAGCTGGTGGAGTATCTGGTCAACTTCGCCCGCCACTATGTCTACAGCACCCATATGCCGGCGGCGCAGGCTTGTGCAGTCAGCAAGAGCATCGAGCTGGTGCGTGCCGCCGATGAGGCCCGCTCCCATCTTGGTAAGCTCATCGCCCGCTTCCGGCAAGGGGCACAGGCGTTGGGTTGGCAACTCGGTGCGAGCGATACCCCCATCCAGCCGCTGCTGGTGGGGGAGAGCAGTGTTGCCCTGCAACTGGCAGAACGGCTGCGGGAGTGCGGCGTCTGGGTGAGCGCCATCCGCCCGCCTACTGTGCCAGTCGGTACGGCGCGGTTGCGCATTACCCTGAGCGCGGCTCATCGCGATCAGGATGTGGATCGCCTGCTCGATGCCTTGGGGGTCTGCCCTGCAGTTACAACGCTTGGGGAGGCTCACTATGGCTGAGCGTTTTCAAACGGTCGACAAGGCGCAGCTTGCTCGCCGTTTCGGCGCCGCCGCTCGTCATTACGATGCCCATGCCCGCTTTCAGCAGGAGGTGGGTCAGGCGTTGCTGGAATGGATGCCGAGCAGGCCGGTTGGCACTGATCTGACGGTGAGCGGGCTGGATCTGGGCTGCGGTACCGGCTTTTTCTTGCCCCAACTGGCGAACCGTTGTCATCAGCTGGTGGGACTGGATCTCGCCCCCGGCATGCTGGCGCAGGCCGCCTTGCGTGACAGCGGTGCTCGCCTGCTCTGTGGCGATGCGGAGCAGCTTCCTTTCGCCGATAACACATTCGACTGGGTTTTCTCCAGTCTGGCGTTGCAGTGGTGCGAGCGTCCGGCCCAGGCTTTTGGCGAGCTGCTGCGGGTGGTCAAACCGGGCGGCCAGATCTTTTTCTCGACCCTGCTCGATGAGTCGCTCTGGCAGTTGCGAGCCGCCTGGCAGCAGCTTGATGGTCGCGCCCATGTCAATCGCTTCCTCAGCCTGCCACAATTGGAGCAGGCGCTGGCTAGCGCAGGGGTATCTGCTCCCGAGCTGCGCTGTATCACCTGGGATCTCGCCTATCTTGAATTGCCGCAGCTGTTGCGCGATCTCAAGGGGATCGGGGCCAATCAGGTCAACGACAATCAAGGGGGCGCCGCCCCGGCCGGTCTGAGCGGTCGCGCCAGATTGCAGCAGCTGGCTCAGGCATATGAAGCATTTCGCCAGCCCGATGGCAGGTTGGTCGCCAGTTATCGGGTGTGTCTCGGTCGCCTCAGCAAGCCTCGCTGAGCGCCGGGAATTGCAGTGTGTGCAGGGCAGTGAGCCACTCCCTGCCAAGGAGAGAACCATATGAAATCATTCTTTATCACCGGCACAGATACCGATGCGGGCAAGACGCTGGTGGCACGCACTCTGCTGCGCGAATTCAGCGCACAGGGGATCCGCTGTGCCGGCTACAAGCCTATCTCGGCAGGGTGTGCCCGAACACCCGATGGATTGCGCAACCTCGACGCTGTTCTGTTGCAGGAGGCGGCGAGTGTTCAGCTGCCTTATGAGGTGGTCAATCCCTTTGCCTATGAGCCGCCGATTGCGCCCCATATCGCTGCCAGCGAGGCGCGCCAGCCCATTACCATGCAGGGGCTGAGCGAGGGGCTGCGCAAGATTGAACAGGCAGGGGCCGAGCTTGCAGTAGTGGAAGGGGCGGGGGGCTGGTATCTGCCGCTGGATCGCAAGCATCTGCTGTCGGATTGGGTGAAGCAGGAGAACATGCCGGTGATTTTGGTGGTGGGGGCCAAACTGGGCTGTCTCAACCATGCACTGCTCACCTTTGCTGCCATTCGCAACGATCGGTTGCCAGTGGCGGGATGGGTTATTAATCGCCTTCACAGTGCCATGAGCCACTATCAGGAAAATCTGGACACCCTGAGGGGGATGTTACCGGCCCCGTTTCTGGGGGAAATTCCCTTTGCAAACAATCCATTTGAGGCTGATTTGCAGGGGCGGCTTGATATCTCTCCGCTCTTGTGACGTCACATTCAGCGAACATTCATCGAGTCTCCCTAAAATTCATCTATAACATGGAGATAGGGAGGTCGAGTGATCTCTCTCCGTGTCTTTAATTCTCACAAGGAGTCTATATGAAGCGAATTATGCTATTCCTGGTGACCAACCTGGCCGTCATGCTGGTGCTGGGGGTGGTACTCAATATCCTGTTCTCGGTTCTGGGGATCAACAAGTCCAGCATTTCCGGGCTGTTGATGTTCTGTGCCGTGTTCGGTTTTGGGGGTTCCTTTATCTCCTTGCTGATGTCCAAGTGGATGGCCAAGCGCAGCTATGGCGTCCAGGTCATCGAGCAACCTCGTAACGAGACCGAGCACTGGCTGGTGAGCACTGTTGCCCGTCAGGCCCGCGAAGCGGGTATCAAGATGCCGGAAGTTGGGATCTACGACTCTCCCGAGATGAACGCCTTTGCGACCGGCGCCCGCCGAGATGATTCGCTGGTGGCGGTCTCCTCCGGCCTGCTCTACAGCATGAGCCGTGACGAGGCGGAAGCGGTACTGGCCCACGAGGTGAGCCACGTTGCCAACGGCGACATGGTGACCCTGACCCTGATCCAGGGGGTGGTGAACACCTTCGTGATGTTCTTCGCCCGCATCGTGGCTGGCGTCATCAGCAACTTCTTCAGTTCCAACAACGAGGAAGAGAGCAGCAGCACCGGTGGTTTTGCCTACATGATCACCGTGTTTGTGCTGGAGATGTTGTTCGGCATTCTGGCCTCCATCATCGTCATGTGGTTCAGCCGTCAGCGCGAGTTCCGTGCCGATGCCGGTGCCGCCAAGCTGGCCGGTCGCGACAAGATGATTGCCGCCCTTGAGCGCCTCTCCCGCGGTGCCGAGCCGCAGCTGGAAGGCTCCATGATGGCCTTTGGCATCAACGGCAAGCGCTCCATGAGCGAACTGTTCATGAGCCACCCGCCCATTGAGCAGCGTATCGCCGCCCTGCGTGGTTGATAGATACTGAATGACAGGGGATAACCCCGAATAAAAAACGGCTGCCTTGGGGCAGCCGTTTTGTTTTGCAGCCTTCTTTAAAGCTTGAAGTGCCCCATCTCCTGGCGCAGCACCCGTGACAGCTGCTTGAGCTTGGCTGCCTCTTGGGACACGTGGCGGGCGGCATCCCCCGATTGTTCCGAGAGGGAGGTGATGTTGCCGACGGTAGAGACCACCTCGTTGGCGGCGGTGGACTGCTCGCGCAGGGTGTGGCTGATCTCTCCCATCAGACCGGTGAGATTGGAGGCGTGGCTCTGGATGCTGGCGATTGCCTGCCCGGTCTGGTTGGCCAGTGTGACCCCGCGGGAGACGTTGTTGACCGTGTTCTCCATGCTGCGGATAGAGGCATCCGCCCCGCTCTGGATCTTGCTGATCATCCCTGTGATCTGCTGGGTCGAGGCCGCCGAGCGGCTGGCCAGATTGCGTACTTCGTCGGCCACCACCGCAAAGCCACGTCCCTGCTCACCGGCCCGCGCCGCCTCGATAGCCGCGTTGAGGGCCAGCAGGTTGGTCTGATCGGCGATGCCGCGGATAACGCCGATGATCTCCGAGATCTGCTGGGTATGGCTGTTGAGTTCTGCGATGGTGCTGGCTGCTTCACCGACCGTGGTGGAGATATTCTCGATGCTGCCAAGCGTCTCCTTGATGACCCCGGAGCCCTCCTCCAGCGTGTCGGCTGAGACCTTGCTGAGCTCGTCTGCATGGCTGGCATTGTCGGAGAGGTGGCTGATGCTCACCACCAGCTCTTCGATGGCGGCGGCCATGGTCTGGGTACTGGTTTGCTGATCGGTGGCGAACTGGGCGGTCTGCTCCGCTATCTGGGCGATGCTGTCGGCCGAATTGGACAACTCCTCGGTGGAGTGGGAGACCTTGCCGATGATCCCCTTGAGGGTGCTCTGTGTGGTGCCAAGCAGGCCGATAAGACTCTCTTTCGAGCCTTGGGGCACCTTGATGGGGCGGGAGAAATCCCCTTCCGCCAGCAGATGGAGATCGGTCTTGAGCTGTTCGACCGAGGTGCCCACCAGATCGAGCAGGGAGCGATAGGTGCGCCAGAGGAAGAACATCAATACCAGGCCCAGAGCGATAAAAAGGTAGCGCAGCATGTCGGTATTGGCGGTGGCACTCTCGACCGCCTCCTGGTTGCGCCCCTCCATCATCACGTAGAAATCGTCGATGGGTGACATGATGCGACCCTTGTTCTGGTGATAGGCCTTGTCATGCATCATGGCGATGGCCTTCTGCTGGTTGGCGGCCAGATCACCGTCCGTCTGCTGCACCAGTTTGAAGGCAGCTACCTCGGTGTTGACCAGTGCATCCGAGTTGTTCTTGGCCTCGTTGAGCTTGGCGAGTTCAGCATCGGTGAAACCGGCATCCTTCATCAGATCGATCAGGCCGCGGCGAACATTGCTGTCGGGGCGAGGATTCTGGCCGTTGGCCGCGACAAAATCCCAATAGATACGGTTGTAGCCATCCGGTCTCGGCTGTTCGCCGTTGCGAATGGCCAGTATCCGCATGTACTGCTGCTCGTAGGCTGGATCCTTGGTGATGACGTAGGTGCGACCGAGTCGGGTCAGGTCATCGGAGGATTGGCGCAGCTCGTCGGCCAGCAGGTAGGAGAGATATTGTTGTCGATAACTCTCTTCCAGTTGTTTACCCGCCCAGCTGTAGGCGAAAAACACCAGTGACAGCAGGATCAGGGTGATCACGGAGAGCAAGAGGTTGAGTTGAAAGGCGGGTTTGTTCTGTTCCATGGTTTGAGCGTCCTTATTCTCACCGGGTAACCCCCTTGGTCAGACGGCAAAGGCCGCTACGTCGGAGGGGTTTTGTTGTTATTGCTGTGAGTATAGAAGTCATCGTCGGCATGGTTGCGCAGGCGGGGCGAGAAAGAGACGAGAATGGAGGAACCGCGGGTCGACAGGGGGGAAAAGGTCGGCCAGGATCGGGGCCCAGCCAGCCTTTTCGTGGCTCGATCACCTTATTTGATGACGATGTCTGTGAGCGGTACGGCGCAGCAGGTGAGGATTTTGCCCTCTGCCCGCTCGGCGGCACTGATGGCGGGGGCGCCGGGGTGATCCACCTCGCCCGAGATCAGCGTCTGTTTGCAACTGCCGCAGATCCCGGCGCGGCAGCTCCAGGGCAGCTCTACGCCTTGCTTGTTGGCCTGATCCAGCACAGTGCCCTGATTGTTGCCGGTAAAGGCTTGGGCGCCGATACGCAGTTGTACCGCCTGATGGGGGCGGGCCACCGAGAGAATGGCGCCGCCAAAACTCTCCTGTTTGATCCGTGCGGCCGGAACGCCGAGGGCCGCAACTTTGGCGGCAGCATCGGCCATAAAACCGTGGGGGCCGCAGATAAAGACCTCTTTTTCGGCCAACCCTTTGACCAGTCGCAGATGCTCATCATTGAGTCGCCCTTGCAGCCCCTGCCAGTGATTGTCCGGCTGGCTCAGGATAATGGTGAGGGTCATGCCCTGCTGCGCCATGGCGTACAGTTCGCTGGCGGCGGGAATGTCCGCTTCACTGCGGCACAGGTGCATAAAGTGAACCTCTTCCAGCTCCCCGCGTAGCGCCAGGGTGCGGGCTATCGCCAGCATGGGGGTGACGCCGGAGCCTGCGGAGAGCAACAGGAGGTTGCGCTCGGACCCTAAGTGAAATTCGCCAGCGGGGTTGGCGGCCAGCAGCCGATCACCCACCTGCAACTGCTGGTGCAGCCAGTGGGAGATGCGACCCCCCTCCACCTTTTTGACGCTGATGCTGTAACGCTCCGGGTGATCCGGCGTAGAGCTCAGGGTATAGCGGCGCTGGATCCGCTCGTTTTTGATATCGAGACTGATGGGCAGATGCTGGCCCGGCAGGTAGTCGGGCAGGGGCTCGCCATCGGCTGCTTCGAACCAGAAGGTCTCCAGATCCCGCGCCAGCGGTTCGCGGGCCACGCAGACCAGCTCCCGCTTCTTCGGTGCGGCGGCGGGATAGACCACCGGACGGGTGCGTTCCAGTACCTCGATCTCGCTGCCTGCCTCAATCCAGCCCTCGTTCAGGGCGATCAGGTTCTGGCCGAAGTAGACCTCGCCATCCTCGCCACGGCGGTAGCGGGTGAGGGTGGCCAGCGGCTCTTTCAGTGCGTTGAAACGATCGGTGCCCGCTTCCACCGTGGTCATGATGCAGCGGCTGCAGGGCTTGACCACCTTGAATTCCACTTCGCCGATGCGGATACGCACCCAGCTGTCCTCCTCGAAGGGCTGGGTATTGCTTGCCACCAGATTGGTGCGGAACTGGCTCATCTGGTGCAGCGCATCGGAGCGCAGATTGAGATCCTCAAGGGAGGCCTGGCTTATCAGCAGCAGCGGATAACCGTCGGCAAAGCTGACCCGGGTGCCGGTCTTTTCGCGAAAACGATCCGAGGTTTCACCCAGCCAGAGCAGTTGCACCGTCTCCCCTGCCACCCGGCTTAGCCACCCATCAGCTTTGGGGTCGGTGTGCAGGGCGGTGAAACGGTCGCTCCAGACTCCGGTAGCTTGCGGGGCGCGGCTGAAGTCGACCTCTTGCAGGGTGAGGGGTTCAAAGCCCGGATAGCGCAGTTGCAAGCCCCCTTCGATGGGGGTGGCCACGACCTGTTGCAGCTGGGGATGGGTACGGGCTGTGATAAAGGTACCGTCCGGTTTGACCACCATGTAGCGGCGATCCCCTGCCAGTCCCTCTTCGGTCACCCGGGCGCGAGCCAGCGGCATACCTGCAGTCGATTTGATGGTGTAGAGGTGAATGCTGTCTAGCCTGGGCATCTTCATATCCTTGTGACGCGGCGCGATCGCCTGGAAAAAGGGGAACATAACGGTTCCCCGGCGATCCGGCAATCCTTTCAAGGGGGCGGTCTATAGTTGGGAAAACAGAACAAGAGGGCATCGGGATGAAAATAAGCTGGTTGCTGGCGGGGAGCCTTTTTTGCCACGGGCTCTGGGCGCAGGAGCTGACCTTGACCACGGGAGAGTATCCCCCTTACTGCTCCGAGACGCTGAAATATCAGGGGCTTATCCCTCATGTGGTAAGCGAGGCATTCAAGAGTGAAGGGGTGAGCGTCAAGTTCCAGTTTTTGCCCTGGAAGCGGGCCTTTCGCTTGTCGGAGGAGGGAGTGGTGGATGGCACAGTCCACTGGTATGAGTCGAGCGAGCGGCGCAAAACCCATATCTACAGCGATCCCATCCTGAGCGAGACCTACGTCTGGTTCTATCTCAAGTCAGATCCGCTGGAATGGCGTGGCTATCAGGATCTGGCGGATCGCAAGTTGGCTGCGGTCAGTGGCTATACCTACAATGCAGATTTTTTTGCAGCCATCGCGCAGGTGCCGCTGCAGGTGCAGTTCGTCACCCGGCTGCGCCAGAGTTTCGATCTGCTGCTCTCCGGCCGCGCCGACCTGACCCTGGAGAACATAGATGTCGGCTACTACTCCCTGCGTCAGTTCTACCCGGCCAGCACGGTCGATCTCTTTGCAACCCATTCAAAACCCGTGATGAAAGTTGAAGGTCACCTGTTGATCAGCCGCAAGCGTGCCAACGCTGACGAATTGATCAAAACCTTCAATCGGGGGCTCGCCAAACTGAAAGCCAGCGGTCAGCTGGAGAAGATGTTACTTGAGTCACGTTCTGGTCTCTATGAACCATAAAGTGCAACATTTTTTGATCCTGATTCGCTAATCAGTACAAAAAAGCGGCCATTATCGACTTAGTTCCCAGTTTCTAACGCTTTCGCTTCTTCCCCATCCGGCCACCGTCCGCTTCGGCTACACGGTATCAAGCGCCATCGGGTGGGGCCTGTCACACAAAAAGAAGAAAGCAATGTATGAGCAAACAACTGGACATGACCCCATTGCCGGATCTCTCCCTGAAAACGGGAACAGGCCCGGTGCGTACCCGGCTACCCGTTTGGCGGCCGGCCCTGCCACCCTGCAATCACGCCTGCCCGGCCGGAGAAAATATCCAGGCCTGGCTCTCTTTGGCGCAGGCCGGCCGTTTTGAGGCGGCTTGGCAGACCCTGATCGAAGAGAACCCCTTGCCCGCCATTCATGGCCGGGTCTGCTATCACCCCTGCGAGAGCGCCTGCAACCGCGGTCAGGTGGATGAATCCGTCTCTATCCATGCCATCGAGCGTTTCCTCGGCGACGAGGCGCTGGCCCGCGGCTGGCTGCCTGCGCCACCTGCCCCTGCCAGCGGCAAGAAGGTGCTGGTAATTGGCGCTGGCCCCTCCGGTCTCTCCTGCGCCTGGCACCTCAACCGGCTCGGCCATCAGGTGGAGATCCGCGAAGCGGGGCCACTGGCGGGCGGCATGCTGCGTTTCGGCATTCCCGCCTACCGTCTGCCCCGCGACGTGCTGGATCGGGAGGTGGCCCGCATCGTGGCGGCCGGAGTGACCCTGACCCTCAACCACAAGGTGGAGGATGTGCTGCGCGAGCGCGACGAGGGGGGCTTTGATGCCGTCTTTATGGCCATCGGCGCCCATCTTGCCAAGCGGGTCGATATTCCGGCCCGGGAAGCGGGCAAGATCCTCGATGCGGTGAGTTTCCTCGAGCAGGCCAGTCTTGCCGAAGAGAAAGGACTGCCACCGCCAAAACTGGGACGGCGGGTTGCCATCTACGGCGGCGGCAACACCGCCATGGATGCGGCCCGTACCGCTCGTCGCCTCGGGGTGGAAGAGGCGATGATCATCTACCGCCGCGACCGGGACCATATGCCGGCCCACGCCTTTGAAGCCGATGAGGCCGAGGAGGAGGGGATCAAGATCAACTGGCTGCGCAGCATCCGCCAGCTCGACAACACCAATATCGAGGTGGAGGTGATGGCGCTGGATGCAGAGGGCAAGCCGGTACCCACCGGCAAGTTTGAAACCCTCGAAGCGGATTCCCTTATTCTGGCGCTCGGTCAGGAGGTCGACCTCTCGGTGCTGGAGAGCATCCCCGGCGTGCGGGTCAACAAGGAGGGGGTGGTGCAGGTGGCGGGCAATCTGATGACAGATGTCGCCGGGCTGTTTGCCGGCGGCGATATGGTGCCCTCCGAGCGCACTGTTACCATCGCCACCGGTCATGGCAAGAAGGCGGCGCGCCACATGGATGCCTGGCTGCGTGGTCGCCACTATCAGAAGATGCTCTCCTACCCGCTGGTGGGGCCGGAGCAGTTGCAGCTCTGGTTCCAGACCCACGCGCCCGCCAGCAATCAGCCGGTCAAACCGGCGTGGGCGCGGGACGACTTTGGCGAGATCATCGGTGGGCTGGATGAGGTGGCCGCCCGTTACGAGGCGGCGCGTTGCTACTCCTGCGGCAACTGCTTCGAGTGCGACGGCTGCTACGGCAGCTGCCCCGAGCAGGCCATCGAGAAGCTGGGGCCGGGCAAGGGCTATCAGGTGGATGCCGAGCGCTGCACCGGCTGCGGCGCCTGCCACGACCAGTGTCCTTGTCACGCCATCGAGTTGCGCCAACCACAGGAGTCCCAATGAAACATGAACTGATCATGGTCGACGGCAACGAAGCCGCGGCCCGGGTGGCGTACCAGCTGAGTGAAGTGTGTGCCATCTATCCCATTACCCCGAGCTCGACCATGGCCGAACTGGCCGACGCCTGGGCGGCGGAGGGGCAGACCAACCTGTGGGGCAACATTCCCACTGTGGTGGAGATGCAGAGTGAAGGGGGGGCGGCCGGTACGGTACACGGCGCCCTGCAGGCGGGGGCGCTCGCCACCACCTTCACCGCCAGTCAGGGACTGATGCTGATGCTGCCCAACATGTACAAGATCGCCGGTGAATTGACCTCGGCGGTGTTCCATGTGGCGGCCAGATCGCTCGCGGCGCAGGGGCTGTCGATTTTTGGCGACCATCAGGACGTGATGGCGGCGCGCAGCACCGGCTTTGCCATGCTTGCCTCCGGCTCGGTGCAGGAGGCGCAGGACTTGGCCTTGGTTGCCCACAGCGTCACCCTGCAGTGCCGGGTGCCTTTCATCCACTTCTTCGACGGCTTTCGCACCTCCCACGAGGTGAACAAGATCACCGCCCTGCATCGGGATGAAATTCGCGCCCTTATCGACAACGACTGGGTGCGCGCCCACCGCGCGCGGGCCCTCAACCCGGATCATCCGGTGATGCGTGGCACCGCCCAGAACCCGGATACCTATTTCCAGTCCCGCGAGAGCGTCAACCCCTTCTACGAAGCGGTGCCGGCACGGGTGCAGCAATGCATGGACAATCTCGGCGAGCTGACCGGCCGCCACTACCGCCTGGTGGAGTACCACGGCGCGCCTGATGCCACCGATGTGATCGTGCTGATGGGCTCGGGGGCGGCTACCGCCCGCACCACAGTGGATTGGCTCAACCAACAGGATCGCAAGACCGGGGTACTGGTCATTCGCCTCTATCGCCCCTTCCCGGTACAGGCGCTGCTCGATGCGCTGCCGCAGAGCGTGCGGCGCATGGCGGTGCTGGATCGCACCAAGGAGCCGGGCGCCGGTGGCGAGCCGCTGCTGCTGGATGTGCAGAGCGCGCTGATCGATGGCTTGCAGCGCGGCCTTATCAAGCGGCTGCCGTGGCTCAGTGGCGGTCGCTACGGCCTCTCTTCCAAAGAGTTCACCCCCGCCATGTGCGCGGCGGTGTTCGAGGAGCTGGCATCCGATGCGCCGCGTCCGCGCTTTACCGTGGGGATAGTGGACGACGTGTCGGGCCTCAGTCTGGCCTGGCACCCCATCGGTGATCTGGAGCCTGCCAGCCGGGTGCGGGCGCTCTTCTTCGGCCTCGGTGCCGACGGCACTGTGGGCGCCAACAAGAACAGCATCAAGATCATCGGCGAGCTGGAGGGGTTCCACGCCCAGGGTTACTTCGTCTACGACTCCAAGAAGTCGGGCTCGCGTACCGTCTCCCACCTGCGCTTTGGCCCCGAGCCCATCGATGCCCCCTGGCTTATCGAGCAGGCGAGCTTTATCGGCTGCCACCAGTGGTGCTTTGTCGAATCGGTCGATCTGCTGGAGCACGCCGCCGAGGGGGCGACCCTGCTGCTTAACGCCCCCTATGAGGCTGACAAGGTGTGGGGCCAGCTGCCCGAGCGGCTGCGTGCCCGTATTCGCGCCCTCAATATCCAGCTCTACTGCATCGATGGGGATCGGGTGGCCGAGCAAAACGGTATGGGCAATCGCATCAACACCATTATGCAGACCTGTTTCTTCGCGCTAGCCGGAGTGTTGCCACGGGACGAAGCCATTGCGCTGATTAAGGAGAGCATCGAGAAGAGCTATGCCCGCAAGGGGCCAGAGGTGGTGGCGCGCAACTTCGCGGCGGTGGACGACACCCTGGCTCACTTGAGCAAGGTGGTCATTCCGGCCGGTGAGGAGCAGATCAGCGACTATCCGCTGCCGTTGGCACCGGGTGGCAGCGAGTTTGTCCAGCGGGTCACTGGCGAGATGCTGGCGGGGCGTGGCGATCTGATCCCCGTCTCCATGTTGCCGGTGGATGGCACTTACCCCACCGCCACCAGCCGCTTCGAGAAGCGGGATATCGCCCGCGAGATCCCGATCTGGCACTCCGATATCTGCATCCAGTGTGGCAACTGCGTCTTTGTCTGCCCCCACGCGGCGCTGCGGGCCAAGTTCTACCATCAGGACTGGCTGGCGACCGCCCCCGAGGCAGCGCAGTCGGTGCCCGTCACCGCCAAGGGTTTCCCCGACAGCCGCTACACCTTGCAGCTCTATCCGGAGGATTGCACCGGTTGTGGCCAGTGCGTGCAGGCTTGTCCGGTGCGGGCAGGAGCGGATGAGAGCCATGAAGGCGAGCGCGCCATCGCCATGATGGACAAGGCGCCCCATCTGGCTGGTCAGAAACAGGCGCTGCGCTGGTTCGAAAGCCTGCCGTGGCCTGCCCGCGAGCGGGTGGACTTCTCCACGGTGCGCGGCACTCAGTTCCTCGAACCCCTGTTCGAGTTCTCCGGTGCCTGCGCCGGCTGTGGCGAGACCCCTTATCTCAAGCTGTTGACCCAGCTGTTTGGCGATCGCATGCTGGTGGCCAACGCCACCGGTTGCTCCTCCATCTACGGCGGCAACTTGCCGACTACCCCGTGGGCCAAGAACGGCGAAGGGAAGGGGCCCGCTTGGTCCAACTCCCTGTTCGAGGACAACGCCGAGTTTGGCTTTGGTTTTCGTCTCACCGCCGATCAGCATCACGGTCAGGCGGTGGCGGCCCTCGAAGCGATGAAGGGGGAGCTGGGCGCCGAGCTGGTCGATACCCTGATTAGCGCGCCGCAGCGGCTGGAGTCGGAGATCCGCGCCCAGCGCAACCGGGTCGCGCAAGTGCGGGAGCGGCTGGAAGAGGTGAAATCCGGCAAGGCCCGCGAGCTGCTGTCACTCATCGATCAGCTGGTGCGCCGCTCGGTCTGGATTATCGGCGGCGATGGCTGGGCCTATGACATCGGCTCGGCGGGGCTCGATCATGTGCTCGCCTCCGGCCGCGATGTGAACGTGCTGGTGATGGATACCGAGGTCTACTCCAACACCGGCGGTCAGATGTCGAAATCGACCCCGCTCGGTGCCGTCGCCAAGTTTGCGGCGGGGGGCAAGACGCTGGCCAAGAAGGATGTAGCCTTGCAGGCCATCTCCTACGGCAATGTCTATGTTGCCCGTATCGCCTTTGGTGCCAACCCGCAGCAGGCGCTGCAGGCCTTGCGTGAGGCGGAGGCCTATCCGGGCCCGTCGCTTATCATCGCCTACAGCCACTGCATCGCCCACGGTATCGATATGGAGTTTGGCCTGACCCAGCAAAAACGCGCCGTGGCCTCCGGTCACTGGCCGCTGATGCGCTACAACCCGGTACTGCGACAAGCGGGGCAGAACCCCTTCAGCCTCGACAGTCTGCGCCCCTCCATTCCCCTTGCTGAATACCGGCAGGAGGAGACCCGTTATCGGGTGCTGGCCCAGAGCCATCCACAGGAGGCCGAGCGGCTGATGCAGGTGGCGCAAAAAGTGGCGTGGCAAAAGTGGGCCACTTACGAGGAGATGGCCACCCGCGAAGCCAGCCACTTTCATCCGCCGGTGTGAGGATAAGGTGAGTGAAATATAAACAAGCGGGCCATTGGCCCGCTTTTTGTCTCGGGAGGCTATTGGATGTCACTCCTCACTATCTGATAGCAACAACAGGCGTTGTGTTGGTGAAATCAAAAATGATGTGTTGATATGTTAGAGGAAGCTGGGCAGGATATATGCAGAAAAAACAGACCATTACATTAATTCTTTAACTTAAAACCGGAAAGCTTAACATTATCACGCAAGGTAAAAATGGAACATTTATTAGAAGATAAGAATATATCGTTGGCACATGACGTGATATTACCCAATGGGCAGTTGGCTGAAGGGGGAAGTAAGATTACGATTCTATCCTCTCAAGGTTGCTTTAATGGCTACAATATGCGAGTTCCACCTCCAGAGTTTGAAGCTCTTATGTTTTTCAATTCTCTTAATGCGGCTGTAAAAGCAGAAATATTAAAGAAGGGTATTAAAGTACAAAAATCAAATTTTGACAAAATGCCTGAAGTGGACTCTTCGGGAAAAAATATGAAATTATTTTTCGCAATGTGTCAGCAAGCAATGGCTGCTATCACATTTTCAATCGGAGCTATAGAGTCATGGGTTAACAAGTCATTTATTTTATACGGAACAGAAAATGGCAAGGTTTCACAACTGAAACTAGAGCGACCTGGCAAGCCGGATAGAATTATTGCAGCTGACAAAATTGCATCTGATCCATCAATACCTATTAGGCCAAAAATTTTCCAACTCGCTCCACAGATCTTCAATGTCCAGCCTCTTAAAACTCATAGCACTTTAAGAAATGCTGTTGCCGATATTGTAGATGAGAGAAATATTGTAATGCATATGCAATCTAGCTTGTCCATAAATAATATGGAGTTAGATAGGGTTAGTTATGCCGTAAAACTATACAAGATTAGTGCTTTAAATGGGCCGGAGCAGGTTTTAAAATACTTGAACTATATCTATCAAAATTCGGCAATATCTTCACCGTCTTGGTTGGAAATTGCAAGCAATGAATTAAAGGTGGTTAGGGAAAAGCTTAAGTCATTATAACGAAATATCACAATTGCCCTTAGATAACTTAGCAGTTTTTATTGTTAGGTGACTTTGATGGAATGATAGACCTGTAAATGTATTTTTTGTCGGTTCTATTTTATTTTACGTTGTGTGTTTTTACATTGCAGTTTCATTCTCAGAGGTACCATATATTCCGTCAGTATTTCGTACCTATTGTGTTTTTCTTTTTATGTAACGGCAGGTAAGCTGCGGGGCAAATAGCGTCAAGCAGGAGAAGGGACGATGACAGAACAACATATCGCCGGGACGATCGGCATTCTGGGGGCGGGTTGGCTCGGGCTGCCGCTGGCGCGGGCCATGCTGGCGGCAGGCAAGCAGGTCGCTGTCACGGTCAGTAGCGCCGAGAAGGCAGCCCGTCTGCAGGGGGAGGGGATCGATGCCTATCCGCTGACGATTTCTGCCCATATGTCGGATGCGTGGCCCATCCCCTGCGAATCGTTGGTTATCTGCGTACCGCCCAGCAAGACCGATGACTATCCGCAGGCGGTGGCAAGGGCCTGCGCGTTGGCCAAAGCGAGCGGCACCCGGCGGGTGCTGTTTGTCAGCGCCACCTCAGTGTGGGGTGCAGGGCAGCAGGAGGGGGAAGAACCCCAACCCCGCCATGCCCGTGGCGAGCGGATGCTGGCGGCGGAACAGGCGGTGCTGGCAGCCGGCTTCGAGACGGTGATGATAGTGCGCCCCTCCGGCCTTTATGGCCCGGATCGCCATCCCGGCCGTTTCCTCGCGGGCAAGACCCTGGATGGCGGCGCCCAGTCGGTCAATCTGGTCCATCTGGACGATGTGGTGGCGGCCTGCATCTTGCTGCTTGAGCGGGGCAAGGACGGGGATGTTTTCAACCTGAGCGCGCCTGTGCATCCGCGTCGCGAGCAGTTTTACCCCTTTGCGGCGCGCCAGCAGGGGCTGCCCGCGCCGGTCTTTATCGAGCCTGCCGGTGAATTTCAGCCCATCGACGGTCAGCTGATTTGCCAGCAGATGGGATTCAACTATCGCTGGCCCGATCCGGCCCACTGGTTTGCCGAGCTCGCCGCCTCGGGCAATTGAGGTTTGCCAAGGGGGTGATCGCCCCCTATCATGCCGCCATCCATGAGAGAGAGGCGGTAATGATGGTAGATACAAAACGTCACCCCGATGGGGAGTTGTTGCTGAGAACCCTGGCAATGCCAGCCGATACCAACCCCAATGGCGACATCTTTGGTGGCTGGATCATGTCCCAGATGGATATAGGTGGGGGCATTATGGCCAAGGAGCTGGCAAAAGGACGTATTTGTACCGTATCCGTCGAAGGCATGACCTTCCACAGTCCGGTCAAGGTGGGCGATGTGGTCTGCTGCTACGGCCGCTGCATGAAGATCGGCCGCAGCTCCATGAAGCTCAAGCTGGAGGTGTGGGTCAAGCCGGTACTGCGGGAAAACGATGCCCAGCGTTACTGCGTGACCGAGGGGATCTTCACCTATGTCGCCATCGACGAGCAGGGCAAATCCCGCCCGGTTCCGGTGAGTGCCTGATTAAATCAGCCGGGCATTGATGATGGATATTTCCTGCTCAAGCCCGGTTTTTTGCCGTATCATGCGTTCCAGCATCTCTTCCGAGCCCACATATTGCAGGGTGTCAAACAGGCAGAGATCGCATTGAGGGTCCCGTCTTATCTGATAGACGGTGGCCAGCTCCACTTGATGACAATTTCCTTGTTGATCATAAAACGTCACGTTGTACCGAAGTTCTTTCGCCATGAGACAAGGTCCTTCTGGTTGGGTGGAACAGGGACTATCAGCTTAGTCGGCGTGGATGACGTTTGTGATGGTCGCAACAAAAAGCAAAGGCGGGCGGTTGTTAGCCAATGAAAAATAGTTATCGCATTCTTGGCACCTCCCTGCTGACCCTGGGGTTGGTAGGCTGTTTTGAGGTGCCGGATCAGAACCATCTGGTCACAGCTCAAGGGATTGTGCCGGGACTCGACTGCCAGCGTCCGCCGCTGGTAGCGTTGGCGACCACGGCGCTGCCTCGTGAATTCGGGGTGACGGTGTGGAATCTCTACAAGGGCCAGCGCAAAAACTGGCGCGAAGGGATGGACAGTTATGCCAAGGGGCAGGATCTGGTGCTGCTGCAAGAGTCGGCCACCCGTCCCGATATGCTCGACTGGCTGCGCGCCGGTGATTTCCAGTGGCAACAGCTGCAAGCCTTCACCCAGGGCGGCGTGTCGTTCGGGGTAATGACGGTGGCCAAGACCCCGCAGGCGTTCGTCTGTGGCGTGCGCTCCCCCGAGCCTTTGCTGCGCATCCCCAAATCCGGGCTGGTGAGCCTCTATCCGCTGCAGGGCGATCCTGACGGCGTTATGGTCATCAATATCCATGCGGTCAATTTCGAGCTGGGGATGGCTACCTTCCGCGAGCAGCTCAACGATCTGACTGCGCTGGTGCGCCGCCATCAGGGGCCGGTGATCCTGGCCGGTGATTTCAACACCTGGAGCGACAAGCGCCAGTTCTGGCTGAATAAATTGGTGGACGAGCTGGGTCTGCAAGAGGCCGTGCCGGTGCCTGACTTGCGCCGAACCGCCTTCGGTCGCCCGCTGGATCACCTCTACTACCGCAATCTGGATTTGGTCGAGGTGAGCTCACCGGCGACCGACAGTTCGGATCACAACCCCATCATTGCGCGCTTTGCCGCCCAGTCTGTGACTCCCTGACCCCAGTCTGTGACTTCCTGACAAGGGATGGTGCGAGTTCCGCTAATAAAAAATCCGGCGCCTGATGGCGCCGGATTTTTTATACGTTCTGGCGGTCAACCCGCTCGGGATGACCCGCAGGCATTACTGGTAGAGACCCAGATTCGCTTTGGCGTAGGCTTCGAAATCGGTGCAGCCGCCGATGTGCTGCTCATCCAGGAAGATCTGCGGCACGGTATTGACCGGCTTGCCGGCGCTCTTGGCCAGATCTTCTTTGGTGATCCCTTCGGCATGGATATCCACGTAGCGGAATTTGAAGTCATCGCGCTGTTCGGTCAGCTGCTCGGCGATCTGTACGGCACGGACACAGTAGGGGCAACCCGGGCGACCAAAAATCACTGCAAACATATTTTCTCTCCGTTTTTTAAGCCGTTTATGTATGGCCGTTGATATGAGGCAGGCAACAGCATAGCCCTGCCTCGTGGCGACTTGAAGCCGAAATTATCGATACCGTGATTCGAGTGGGCCTATTGGCTCAGCTCTCATCGGCGATCTGGATCGGCTGCTGCTGATAGATGCTCTCCAGCACCCCCTTCTCGAATACAGTCCAGGGCCACGGCGCCTTGCTGGCACGGTAGCGCTCATGGGTGGCCGGATCTTGGGACAGGCCGCGCTGGAACATCACGAACGCCTTGCGCTGGCCGCCCGCAGTGTCGATAAAGCCCACCAGATTGGAGGTGCCGGTGATGGTGCCGGTCTTGGCGTGGACCTTGTTCTTCATCATGGGGGCGGTGACACTGCGGCGCCACGCCAGGGTGCCATCTACCTGAGAGCTCGGCAGCAGCTTGATCAGGCCAAGCTCGGCATCATTTTTCTGGATGAAGTTCAGCACCGACATCATCTGACGGGCGCTGATGAGATTGTGAGCGGAGAGACCGGAGCCGTCAGCCAGAGTGGCGTTGCCCAGATCGATACCGTTCTTGGTCAGAATGGCGCGCACCGCCATGGTGCCGCTGCGATAGCTGCCCGGCTTGTTGTAGTAGTGACGGCCCACGGTTTTGAGGAAGGTATCGGCGTAGAGGTTGTCCGATTTCTTCAGCATCTTGGCGAGCATCACCGGCAGGGAGACCGAGTAGTGGGTGCCCAGCGTCTCTGCCCCTTCAGGGGCCTTGTGGGTGACCCGCAGCAGGCCATCATGCTTGATACCGGCCCGGTTCATCGCCCAGCGGATATTGTCCCAGCCCCAGGCTTCCACGTCGTGGATGGCGAAACGCAGCCCCTGCGGCTCTTTATTCGGGGTGATGCAGCCCTTGAGCTCGTAGAAGTTGCCCTTGGCCATGTCCACTTCCAGCGCGCAGAACTGGCGCGCCATGTCGCCATAGCTCATCACCTCCACGTTGTCGGCCCCGACCCCGATGGGGACGCCGGTGGCCACATTGCCCACAGCTGGTTTGCCGATCTGGGTGGCGGTGATGGTGGCGTAGGCGCAGTTCTTGTCGATGATGACCGAGGAGACAGGTGCTGCGAAGCAGAGGGTCTGATCTCCCCACGACCAGCCGTTGCCGCGCTCGTAGCCGTTGTAGGCGCCGGTGTTGACGTAGACATTGCCCTTGATGCTGGTGACGCCGAGCTGTTTGAACAGGGCGAGCAGATCCATGCGGGAGAGGGTGGGGTCGCCGACGAAGTTAATCCAGATATCGCCGTTGATGGTGTCACCCTGTTTGGCGCCCGGCTGGGACTGAATATCGGTGGCGAAGCGGAAATCGGCACCCAGCTCGAGGCGGGCCGCCAGCGCGGTGAGCACCTTCATGGTGGAGGCGGGGGCGATCATCTGATCCGCATGGCGGGCGAACTCGACGCCGTTATTGCCCTGCACCATGATGGCGTACTGGCCACCCTGAGGGGGCGTCAGCGGGGCGGCATGAGCCGCCAGAGAAGAAAAGAGAGCACAAAAACCAATCAACAGCCGCTGCATAACATCCTCTAACGTGACGAAGGGCCCGGCAGTGGTGCCGACCCTGATAATTCAACCCGCCGATGCGGGATCGACGGGATAACGCAATTCATGCCATGTATGCCGGTCGCCATCATGTCATCGAGTTGGCGGTACGATAGCGACCCTCATAATCAAAAATTTTCTCTTTTATCTGCCAGAAGCGACCCGATTTGCGGGCGATGACAAAATCGGGATGACGGAACTGGCTTTGCGCGGCCAGCACGCTCGCCAGGGTGGCAAATTCGGGCTCCAGCCCCGGGGCGGGCCAATGATGACGCACAAAGTGCTGTTGAAACAAGCGCCGTGCGCCCGGGGAGTGAAATCCGAAGTATTCACTGAGGGTCAATCCATCCTCATCGTGGTAGGTCACCTCCAGCCGCTCCCCCTGTTTGCCGCGCCCTGCTGTGAGGGTTAGCCCCGCACAGCGGATCACCATACAATCCTTGAGATTGAGCGCCTCTTTGAGCTTGTCGTCAGGGTCCACCAGCAGCTGATCGCAGCTCTGGCAGCGGCGGGCGGCGATGTCGTTCTCCGCGCCACAGCCGGGGCAGATCTTGGCGCGAAAGCGGTAGTCGCACTCTTCACGGTTGCCCTCGTCATCTTCAAACAGCCCCTGACAGCGGCGTCCGTAGTGCTCGATCACCTTGCCATCCTCGTCGGTCTTGCCCCAGAAGGTGTTGGCAAAACCGCAGGCGGGGCAGGGTACTTGTACCGGCTCGGTACCGGCGTGGGGGCGAGGCTCCCCCACTTCGGGGGCGAACAGGTTGAAGTTGTTGCCCGCATAGTCGAGCACCAGACAATCGCTCTTGCCCGGCGAGAGGCGCAGGCCCCGCCCCACGATCTGCTGGTAGAGGGAGACCGACTCAGTGGGCCTGAGCATCACGATAAGATCGACATGGGGGGCGTCGAAGCCGGTGGTGAGTACCGCCACGTTGACCAGAAACTTGAGCTCCCGCGCCTTGAAGGCGCTGATGAGGGCATCGCGCTCCGGCCCCGGCGTCTCGCCGGTGATAAGGGCTGCCTGCTGGCCTCGGGCGCCCAGCAGACCGTGAATTTCGCGGGCATGCTCGACGGTGGCGGCGAAGATCATCACCCCCTGCCGGTCGGCGGCATACTCCAGCACCTGACTCAGGATATGGGGGGTGACCCGCTGCTGGCGCTTGAGCTCTCCGTTGAGATCTGCCTCGCTAAAGAGGCCGTTCTCCCTCGCCACCAGCTTGCTGAAGTCGTAGTGGACTATGGGGGCATCCACCATGCGCGGCGGCGTCAGGTAGCCGTTTTTCACCATAAAACGCAAGGGCAGCTCGAACACGCAGTCGCCAAACAGCCGCTCGCCGTGGCTCTTGACCATGCCGTGGTAGTGGCGCCGGTAGATCCAGCCCAGCCCGAGCCGATAGGGGGTGGCGGTGAGGCCGAGGATCTTGAGGGCGGGATTGGCGGCCTTGAGGTGGCCTAACACCTGATGGTACTGGCTGTCGTCATCGAGCGAGACCCGATGGCACTCATCGATGATCAGCAGCGAAAACGCCCCGTCGAAGGCCGCCAGATTGCGGGCGACCGACTGCACCGAGCCGAACACCACCTGGGCGCTCGCCTCCTTGCGATCCAGGCCGGCAGCGAAAATATCGGCCTTGAGCCCCCACGCCTCGTATTTAGCGTGGTTCTGCTCCACCAGCTCCTTGACGTGGGCCAGCACCAGCACCCGACCGCGCGCTTTGCGGGCCAGCTCGGCGATCACCAGACTCTTGCCGGCCCCGGTGGGCAGCACCACCACGGCGGGATCCGGGTGTTTGCGAAAGTGGCTGATAACGGCGTTGACGGCGTCGGTCTGATAGGGTCTGAGAACGAACATGCAGGCTTGGGTATGTCGATGTGGGGTGGTGCAAGATGGCGCCATTATAGGGTGCTTGCCGTCACAAAAACAGCGGGCCGGCATGATGCCGGCCCGCAGGGTGCTTGGGTGCTGATCAATGGAACGGGAAGATGTAGTTCATCCAGCTTGCCATGCGCAGCAGCACTTTGCGCATCACAGATACATGGTGGAAGTAGTGGGTATAGATGGCAGCCTGCCCGCTGGAGCCTGCAATTACCTGATACTTGGCCCACTCGGGGTCGGTGATGGAGATAACCACCGGCAGACGACCCGGGCGCACCGCAGTGGTTTGATCCAGCAGACCGGCGTTGGCCTGCACGTTACCGGCGGCAATGGCCGGAACCACGGCTGTCACCTTGCCTTTGAAGATCTTGCCGGGTACGCCATCGATCACCACTTCGGCCTCATCGCCCACCGCCAGTCTCTGCATGCTGTTCTGCCAGAACCAGCCGACGTAGGCGGTGTCATCCTTGTGGATGAAGGTCATCACCGGACGATACATGAAGGGGGTGGCGATCATGCCGGGGCGTAGGGCCAATTGCACCACATGACCATCGCTCGGGGCATAGACCACGGTTTGTGACTGCTGGTACTTGGCTTCCATCAGCTGGGCCTGCAGATCGTTCAGGGTGGCTTTCTGCTGGTCAATCTGGGCCACGATGTCGTCCACGTTGGCCTGGGTGACGTCGAGGTCGCGCTGCTTGCCCACGCCACGGCGCATCAGGTCGCTGGCGCGATCCCGATCCAGCCTGGCGGAGCGCAGTCTCGCCTCGATGGACTTGAGGTGTTCGCGGTTGGATTCGACCCGTGCGGTGAGGCTCTCCACTTTCAGGCGGAACGGCTCGTCATCGATGCGAAACAGCACATCCCCTTTTTTCACCGGCTGGTTGGCCTGTACCGGCACCTCAACCACCCGGCCCTTGACCAGCGGCACTATGGGGGTGGAGACGTAGTAGTTGCGCGCCATCTCGGAGTAGGGGTGGTTGTAGTTCATCAGCATGATCAGGGTGCCGATGAGCAGCACGCCGCCCAGTGCTGCGGTGGGGACGGTCCACTTGTTGAGCGGGATGCGGAAGATTTTGAATATGGCGACACACAGTGCCGTGTAGGTCAGGATCAGTAGCAGGTCCATGGTTTATCCCTGTTGCTCACTCTGTTCGATAGTGTTGATACGGCTCTTCAGATCCGCCAACTCCTGCTTGAGGGCCGCCAGCTCCTCTTCATCTTCTTGCAGCCGCTGGCTAAAGCCCCAGCCGCGATCCGGCCGATAGAGGGTTGCCCAGATCCAGAGGAAGGGCCACAGCACGTGCAGGGTAAACAGGCTGACCCAACCTGCCACATGAATGGCATCCTGATGAGGGTGATTCCGATGTTTGGCAATCTCGTAAGGAATATCGTGGATAACGATGACGCCATAAAAAATGACCAGCCCGACAAAGACGAGCAGACCAAGGGCAAAATAATCAAGGGCCATTTATAACCTCCACTGGCATGACGCACAGCTTAATCATGGGTTCCAACAAGCACTAAAGCAATTAAGAATCACACATTTATCGTCAGTTTGCCCGGAATCTTAAAGCTATTCGCTGTATTGAAGCTGAAGCCGTTCGACAGTTGTCTTATTAGTCTTTTTGTCATTAAAAAAGGCGCCATCAGGCGCCTTTTTTGTGCTGCTTTCGCAGCAATTTTTTGCTGCTTTACCCTTCGCTGGTACTGCTGACCAGCGGCTGGCGGAACTTCATCAGGAAGGCCACGGTAATGGCCGCCGTTGCCGTCAGGCCGATGATGGTGGAGGTCCCCATCTCCAGCCCGAACCCGATGGGGGCGTTGGCCAGATAGGTGATCACCACAGCGGTCATGAACATGGCGGGAATGGTGCATATCCAGTGCAGCTTGCCCTCTTTGATGAGGTAGGCAGCCGCAGCCCACAACATGATGACGGCGGTGGTCTGGTTGGCCCAGCCAAAGTAGCGCCAGATCACCCCGAATTCAGCCTTGGAGATGATGAAGCCAAGGATAAACATGGGGATGGCGATCAGCAGACGCTTGGCCAGCGGCTTCTGGGTCATCTTCAGGAAGTCCGCCACGATCAGGCGAGCACTGCGAAACGCGGTGTCACCGGAGGTGATGGGCAGGATCACCACGCCGAGGATGGCCAGAATGCCGCCGACTGTGCCGAGCAGGCTGGTGGAGACTTCGTGTACCACGGCTGCCGGGCCGCCGTTGGCCATGGTAGCGTTGAGCGCTTCGGTGCTGTCGTAGAAGGAGAGACCCAGGGTGCACCAGATAAGGGCGATGATCCCTTCACCGATCATTGCGCCGTAGAAGATGAAGCGGCCGGATTTTTCGTTCTGCATGCAGCGCGCCATCAGCGGTGACTGGGTGGCGTGGAAGCCCGATACCGCGCCACAGGCGATGGTGATGAACAGCAGCGGCCATAGCGGCAGCTCGGTCGGGTGCAGGTTGGAGAAGTCCATCCCGGTGTTGTAGAAGCCTTTGCCGGAGACGATCAGGCCAACGATGAGGCCGACCGACATAAACACCAGCAGGGCGCCGAAGATGGGGTAGAAGCGACCGATGATCTTGTCGATAGGGACTATGGTCGCGAGGATGTAGTAGGCAAAAATTGCCACAATCCAGTAGACCAGATCGGTGGAGGTGAGGTTGGCGAGCAGCCCTGCCGGACTCAGCACGAATACCACGCCCACCAGCATCAGCAGTACCACGGCAAACAGGTTCATGAAGTGCTTGGCAGCGGTGCCCAGATGTTCACCGACCACGGTTGGCACCGAGGCCCCCTTGGCGCGCACCGACAGCATGCCAGAGAAGTAGTCATGTACCGCACCGGCGAAGATGCAGCCAAAGACGATCCAGAGCATGGCGACCGGGCCGTAGAGGGCACCCAGGATGGGGCCGAAGATTGGGCCGACACCTGCGATGTTGAGCAGTTGAACCAGATAGACTTTCTTGTCCGACATGGGGACATAGTCCACCCCGTCAGCCATGGTGATGGCGGGGGTTTTCAGCTCGGGTTTCGGGCTGAATATCCGTTCGATGAATTTGCCGTATATGAAGTAGCCGGCCACAAGTAAGCCGACACAGAGGAAGAACCAGATCATTGCTACGCTCCTGCATTGTTATTTTTTAGTGTGCAGCGCGAGTCTAAAACGGTTGCGCCTGACTGGCAGGTGAAACTCCCCGAGCGGCGCTTTGGCGTGCCGAGCGGTTGGCGGCTGTGATCCGGCGCACACTCCGCGGTTCAGTCCAGCCCCAGCTGATCTTTGAGCTCCTTGAGATAGCGACGACTGACCGGCACCCGGGCGCCGCTCGGGGTGACAATCTCTGCAAGCTGGTTATCCAGCAACCGGATCTCGAAGATGGCGTTGGGGGAGACCAGATACTGGCGGTGGCAGCGCAGCAGCGGGCTCTTTTCTTCCAGCGATTTGAGGGTGAGCTGGGTGTGGAACAGCTCGCCCTGACAGGCCACATGGACCCCGCCCAGATCGGAGAAGGCATACTCCACCTGCGCGATGGGCAGCAGCCTGACCCGATTGTGCAGATAGCCCGGAATATGTTCGATAGTCGGGGCCAGCCGATCTATGGGCTGCGGGGAGATATCCTGCTTGAGGCGAGCGAGGGTCTTGGCGAGCCGAGCGGGCTCCACCGGTTTGAGCAGGTAGTCGAAGGCGTTCTCTTCAAATGCCTGAATGGCATATTCGTCAAAGGCGGTGACAAAGACAATGCGGGGCAGGGGGTCGAGCATGGCGACCAGCTCCATGCCGCTCAGCTTGGGCATCTGGATATCGAGGAACACCACGTCGGGCTTGAGGCGCTGAATAAGCGGCAGCGCCTCGATGGCGTTGGCCGCTTCCCCCACGATCTCGATGGCAGGATCGCAGGCCAGCTGTTGCCTCAGCTCTTCGCGGGCGTAGTGTTCGTCATCGACTATCAGGGTGCGGATCATGGTTGCTCCTTGGGGATGGTGAACGAGACCTGGGTCCACTGCTCAGGCTCGCAGGCAATAGTCACGCCATAGCGCTCGCCAAAGGCGCTTTTCAGCCGCCGATCGACAATGGTCATGCCCAGACCGTCGCCAGCGGGATGTGCTTGCCAGGTGCCTGCATTATCTTCCACATGGATGGTGACGCTGGCGGGTTGCTCATCGGTCCAGAGGCGAATGCGCCCCTGCTCCAGCAGGGTCGAGATGCCGTGCTTGATGGCATTCTCGATCAACGGTTGCAGGGTGAAGCTGGGCAGTCGCAGTGTGGCCAGATGGGGCGGGATCTCGTTTATCACCGTCAGTCGATCACCAAAGCGGGCCAGCTCGATCTCCAGATAGGATTGGCAGTGCTCCTGCTCCTCCTGCAGAGTCGCAAGGCCGCTCTGGCGTTTGAGGTTCTTGCGAAAGAACAGCGACAGATGCAGCAGCAGATCCCGCGCCTTGTCCGGATCGCGCCGGGTGATGGCACTGATGGTGTTGAGGGTGTTGAACAGAAAGTGGGGGTTGATCTGGGCCTGGATCAGCTTGAGTTCGGACTGCACCAGCAGCCGCTGATGCTGCTCCAGCCGACCGGCCAGCAACTGCTGTGACAGCAGGTTGGCAATCCCTTCCCCCAGGGTGTGGTTGATCTTGAGAAACAGCCGCTTCTTCGGTTCGTAGAGCTTGATGGTGCCGATCACCCCCTTGTCCCCCTGCAGCGGGATCACCAACACAGAGCCCAGCTGGCAGGCGGGTGAGAGACTGCAGCGATAGGGCTGGCTGTTGCCATCGGCAAACAATACCTTGTTGCGGGCGATGGCCTGCATGGTGATGGCTGACGCGATAGGGGTGCCCGGCAGATGATGATCTTCGCCGGTGCCGATAAAGGCGAGGATCTGCTCGGTGTCCGTGATGGCGACCGCCCCCACGCCGGTCTCCTCCTGAATGATGCGGGCAATCTTGTTGCTCGCCTCCGGGGTAAAGCCCTGACTCATGATCCCCACTGTACGGTTGGCGATATTGAGCGCCTTGGCGGAGAAGACCCTGGAGAACTTCTCATACATCCGCTGCTGGTCGCGGATCATGCTGATAAAGAGCGCCGCGCCACAGGAGTTGGCCAGAATCATCGGGGTGGCGATGGTGCGTACCAACAGCAGGGATTTGTCGAACGGGGTCGCCACCAGCAGGATGATGACCATCTGCATGATCTCGGCATAGAGAGTGGTAAAGAAGGCGATGCGTGGTTCAAACAGGGCATCCGTTCGCCCCGAGCGCATCAGTCGCCAGTGCACTATGCCCCCGAGCAACCCCTCGCAGGTGGTGGAGATGGCGCAGGCGAGATCGGTAAATCCCCCCAGCGTATAGCGGTGCAGACCGCCGGTCAGCCCCACCAGAAAGCCTACCAGCGGTCCCCCTAATAATCCCCCCAAGACGGCGCCGACCGCCCGGGTGTTGGCGATGGCATCGTCGATATCGAGGCCTACATAGGTTCCGAGGATGCAAAAACATGAAAATATTATGTATATCAGTATCTTGTGAGGAAGCCTCACTGAATAGTTGGCAAGCGGGCGAAGCAGCGGGCTTTTCGAGAAGAGATAGGCGATCACCAGGCTGACGCTCATCTGCTGTAACAAAGAGAGAACCAACTGCATAAAAAACGCGCCTCATCAGCCAGCCTAAAAAACAACCAGCCCGTGAATAAGTGTGATCAGGATCTTGTTCTGTTGGCCCAACTGGGCGCAACGGGCCGTCAGTTTGCCAGAAAAACTGGATAAAACTACATTAAATCAGCATGTTAAATTGATATTTGTGTAAGAGGTGATGGATTGCTATTGATGAATGGAGCATGAATGTATCCGCCGGATACGCCACACGGAGGTGGCATGCTCCGCCCGGCCCCTTGGCTGGGCGTTTTTTATACATGGTCAGTTGGCAACCTTCTGATGGGGGTTTGAGCAATTATTCCGGTTTGTCCAATGAGTTATCCCCAGCTTCTGGGGATAACTCAGAATGCAAAGTAGTAACAGAAGCGGCGGGTCAGATTGAAGAACTGCCGCTGTCCCTCATCCAGCTCCTCCTGTTTGATAAAGGCACTGATGGTGCGTTCATCTTCCCGCAGATCGATCATGGCGACCGCTTCCGGCCGCTGGGCCTTGATATAGGGCAGGATCTTCGGCTTGAGGGGCATGGTGGGTTCGGTAGATAGCACCAGCGCAATGCTCTCGTCGGAGAGTTTCACCAGGGAGCCCGGTGGGTAGACCCCCAGCACCTTGACCAGCAACTTGACCAGATTCTGGTCGAACTTCTTCTGGGATAACTTGTAGAGCTGGCTGATGGCCTGACTCGGTGCCGCCGGCGTGCCACTGTTGCGGGGATGAAGCAGCTCGTCGTAGAAGTCGACCAGTCCGATCAGCCGCGCCAGCGGCGGGATCTCCCCCCCCTTGATCCCCAGCGGATAACCGCTGCCGTCGAGCCGTTCGTGGTGCAGATGGGCTACCTGACGAATTTTGGGCTCAAAGGCATTGAGTTGGTTCAGCATGTCAAATCCGTACTGGGGATGCATCTTGAGGAAGTTCTGCTCGGCCTTGTTTAGCTCACCACGCTTTTGGGTGATCTGGCTGGGAATTTTCAGTTCACCTATGTCGTGGATAAGTCCCGCAAGGCCGGTCTCTTCCAGCTCGATGGGATTCATCCCCAATTCGCGGGCCATCAGCATGGCAATGAAAGCCACATTGAGACTGTGCTGCAGCAGGACATCGGTGTGGGGACTACGGATCAGGTGGAGCCCGAGGGGGCCCTCGTGCTGACTGAGGGTGAAGGCGGCATTGCGGACGATCTGGGCGGTGTTGGCCAGCCCTTCATCCGGTTTGAGGTTGAGCGCCCCGAGTGCATCGCGTAGCTCGCTGATGGATTGGCCAAAGGCCTTGTCGGCGGCGCGCATGGAGCGGCGAAAGGCTTTCTCGTCAAAGGGGGGCGGGCCCGAGGCAATCAGCTCTTCCAGTTCATCAAGATCAGGCCCGGCATCGGGGATATCGCCACGCAACAGTGGCTCGATAGGCAGATCGCTCTTGTCCGGATCCACCATCATCAGGCTCAGATCAAGGTGGCGGATGATATCCAGCTGCTGCTGATCTTTGATTTTGAAGGCATTGAACATAAACGGGTGGTTGGTCCATCCGGTGGGGAGATGGATATAGTGGCCTACCCGCAACTGTTCTATGGAGGCTTGGATCAGTGCCATCGGTTAACCTGCATTTCTGGAATGCCTACTCAACAAGCTAGCAAAATCCGATGGATAGACAACTAAAAATCCATTTCGGGGCAGCGGAGCACCCCGTGCTGTGATGGGGCGCACGAGCGCCGTGCTTCTCCTCTTAATTCGCGCTTAAGTTTTACTTCCTACGCTGGCCCCGTCGTTTTTGTTGGCTTGGCCGGCCCGCTGCACTGCAGGCCGGTATGTAGGAGTTGTTTATGCGTGTAACTCTCGGTGTACTGCAAACCAATCTGTTGCTGGTGCTCTTTTTCGCCCTGGTACTGAACTGGCCAATCTTTTTGCATTTCTATACGGTGCTCAGCGCCCTGACCCATGTCAAAGCCGGATTTGCCATCTCGATCCCGCTGGTGCTGATCGCGGCGCTCAATGCCGTGTTTATTCCCTTCACGTTCCGGTTTGTGCTCAAGCCCTTTTTTACTGTGCTCATTCTGACTGGCTCCATCGTCAGTTACGCCATGCTCAAATACGGCGTCATCTTCGATGCCGGCATGATCCAGAACATAGTGGAGACCAACAGTGGTGAGGCGTGGGCCTATTTGAATGGCTCGGTTGCGCTCTGGTTTCTGCTGACCGGGCTGCTGCCTGTTCTGGTGCTCTGGTCACTGCGGATCCGCTATCCGGCTCGCTGGTATCAGGGGGTGGCGTTGCGGGCATGTGTATTGGCTATCTCTCTGCTGTTTATCGGGGGCGTCGCGGCACTTTACTATCAGGATTACGCCTCGGTCGGGCGCAACAACAAGTCGCTGGCCAAAGAGATTGTGCCTGCCAACTATGTGCACGGCCTCTACAAATATGGGCGGGATGTGCTGTTTGCCACACCGATCCCCTACCAGCAGTTGGGGACCGATGCCAGGGTGGTGGCACGGGGAAGCAAGCCGACTTTGATGTTCCTGGTGGTGGGGGAGACGGCACGCAGCCAGAACTACTCCCTTAACGGGTATGGCAAGGCAACCAACAGCTTTACGGCAAAAGAGCAGGGGGTGGTGTCGTTCAGGGATGTGCGCTCCTGCGGCACGGCCACCGCCGTCTCGGTGCCCTGCATGTTCTCCAACCTCACGCGCCGCGGCTACGATGACCAGCTTGCCAGCTCCCGTGACGGCCTGCTCGATGTGCTGCAACATGCTGGAGTCTCGGTGTTGTGGAAAGAGAACGATGGCGGTTGCAAAGGGGTGTGCCGCAATGTGCCGACCATCGAGATCCTCCCCAAATCCTATCCTGCGCTCTGTCAGGGGGAGTCCTGCTATGACGAGGTGCTGCTGGAGGGGCTGGATCAGCAGATTGCCGGCATGAAGGGCAACAAGCTGGTGGCCTTTCACCTGATGGGCAGCCATGGCCCGACCTATTTCCGTCGTTACCCTGCCAGCGAGCGCGTCTTTATGCCGGATTGCCCGCGCAGCGACATCGAAAACTGCAGCAACGAAGAGCTGGTCAACACTTATGACAACACCATCCGCTACACCGACAAGGTGGTGGGGCTGCTGATAGACAAGCTCAAGTCGCTGGAGAGCCAGTACGATGTGGGGCTGGTCTATCTCTCCGATCACGGTGAATCCCTTGGGGCTATGGGGCTCTATCTGCACGGCACGCCCTACAAGTTTGCGCCGGATGATCAGACCCGGGTGCCGCTGCTGACCTGGTTCTCGCCTCAGTTACAGGCCGATCGCCAGCTTGATATGGGTTGCCTGGCAGCGGAGGCGAGCAGTCAGCGTTTCTCCCACGATAATTTGTTCCACTCCATGCTGGGGATCATGGATGTGCAGACCAAGGTTTACGACGGGGCTCTGGATCTGTTCAAACCGTGCCGGGCGGGCTAAACCGCCAGCAAGCACACAATAGAAAACGGCAGCCAGTGGCTGCCGTTTTGTTATCTCGCAAGGTCAGTGCCTTACTTCTGCTCCATGATGATCTGCAGCAGATCTCCCTCCAGCAGGGCGCGCTTGACCAGCGCAAAGCCGCCATAGGTCGGCTGGTTCTGGAAGCGGGCTTTCACGATGGGCAGGCCACGGTGGAAGCTCGGCAGGGATTGATGCTCGACGCAGCGACGGATGGCCGGGAAGAGGATCTCTTCGGCGGCGGTGATTTCACCGGCGATCAGCACCTTCTGCGGGTTGAACAGGTTGACCGTGATGGCCACTGCCCGTCCCAGATGCTCACCCACGTTCTCGATGACGCTGCGGGCCAGTTCATCACCTGCCAGCGCCGCCTTGCACACCTCCTGAATGGTGATGTGCTTCTCCTGCAGCGCGCTCTGGTGGCCGCGGCTGATGAGCTCCTTCACCTTGTCGATGATCGCTTCGTTGGAGGCGATGGTTTCGAGGCAGCCGAAGTTGCCACAGTGGCAGCGCTTGCCGAGCGGCTCGACCTGAATATGGCCGATCTCGCCGACGTTGCGGTTCTGACCGAGGAACACCTGACCCTTGGTGATGATCCCGGAGCCCGTCCCCTGATGGACACTCACCAGAATGGAGTCCATGCAGTCGCGGGACTCGCCGAAGAAGTGTTCGGCCAGTGCCAGAGAGCGGGTGTCGTTGCCCACGTAGCAGGGGAGGTTGAAGTGGTTCTCAAGCAGCTTCGCCAGCCCCAGATTGCGGATCTGGTACTTGGGGGTGTAGATGACCATGCCGGATTCCGGGTTGACCAGACCCGGCATGGTCAGCGCGATGCTGATGAGGTTGCGACAACGTTCGCGGTTGGCATCGATAAAGGCGCCAATCTCCCGCAGCAGCATGTCGACCACGGGTTGCTGGTCGATCTCGGTCACCTGAATGACGTGCTGGTCGAGCTCCTTGCCATCGAGGTCATAGAGACTCAGTTGCAGATAGCCGCGGCCCAGCTTGGCAGAGACAAACTGAAAGCGATGTTTGATGGTGGTCAGGGAGATGGCACGCCGCCCGCCGGTTGAGGCTTGCGGAGAGGTCTCCTTGATCAGGCCATGCTCGATCAGTTGCCGGGTTATTTTGGTCACGCTGGCCGGGGCCAGCTGACTCAACTCGGCAATCTTGACCCGGGAGATGGGGCCTTGCAGGTCGATGAGCCGATACACGGCTGCACTGTTGACCTGCTTGATAAGATCTACGTTTGCTATTTGTCCGCCAGTCATGATGTCACTGTTGTGTGTAGTGTCCGTTAACCACGGTCCCACGGACCGTGAAGTCCTGATCGAAGACAGTGAGGTTGGCTACTTTACCGACCTGGATACTACCGAGACGTGAGTCCCATCCAATGGCGCGAGCGGGGTAGAGGCTGGCCATTCTCAGTGCTTCATCGAGCGGTAATCCGACCTGCTTGACCAGATTTTCCACCCCCTCAATCATGGTGAGGGAGGAACCGCCGAGTGTACCATTCTCGTCGACACACTGACCATCGCGTAAAAAGACGGTGGTGCCACAAAAATCAAATTTCTCAAAGCCTTCCGGTGCACCCGCTGCTGCGGTGGCATCGGTGACCAGCACCAGCCTTTCCCCCAGCGCCTTGTGAGCCAGACGCACGTTGGCCCAGTGCACATGGTGGCCATCGACGATGATGCCCGCGTAGACATCTTTGCGATCGTAGATGGCGCCCACGACGCCCGGCTCGCGACCATTGAGGGTCGGAGTCATGGCGTTGTAGAGGTGGGTCGCAAAGCGAATACCGTTATCGAACCCGGCCATCGCCTGATCGTAACTGGCGGCAGTGTGACCGGCCGAGACCAGAATGCCCGCTTCCACCAGACGGCGGATATGGGCCGGCTCGTTGCGCTCCGGAGCCAGGGTGATTTTGGTGATGGCATCCGCGTTGGCGCAGAAGAAGTCGATCATCTCGTCCGCTGGCTGGCGAATTTGCGCGGCAGGGTGGATCCCCTTGCGCTTGAGGTTGGTGTAAGGCCCTTCCAGATGGACGCCCAGCACCTCGTTGGGGTGTGCCGCCATGTAGTCACGGGTCACCGCAACGGCCTGCTTCATGTCGGCATCCGGACTGGTGATCAGGGTCGGCAGGAAGCTGGTGGTACCGGATTTGAGGTTGGCCGCCTGCATGGTCGCCAGGGTCTCGACCGTAATGTCAGTGTTGAACATCACCCCGCCACAGCCGTTGAGCTGCACATCGATAAAACCGGCGGTCAGGTTGGCGCCTTTGAGATCAATCAGCTCGATGCCTGCAGGCAGTTCGGCCAGGTGAGAGATGGCGACAATCTTGTCGCCCTCGATAAGCACCCCGTAGCCGGTCAGCACGCAGCTGCCGGTGTAGAGGGTGCAGTTGGTCAATGCGTACATGACGACTCCTTACAGACGGCCGATGTTGGCGGCTTCCAGCTGCTGGAAGTAGCGAACGGTCTTGACCTTGAGCTCCATGGTGGAGGGCTCGTCGCACACCATCATTCCCTTCGGATGCAGTTGCAGGGTGGAGATGGTCCACATGTGGTTGACGCTGCCTTCCACGGCGGCCTGCAGGGCCAGTGCCTTGCTGTGACCGGTGACCAGGATCATGATCTCTTCCGCATCCATCAGGGTGCCGACACCCACGGTCAGGGCCAGTTTGGGCACCTGCTCCATGTCGCCACCGAAGAAGCGGGAGTTGGCGATGCGGGTGTCTTCGGTCAGGGTCTTGACCCGGGTGCGGGAGGAGAGGGAAGAAGCTGGCTCGTTGAATGCGATGTGGCCGTCATTACCCACGCCACCCATGAACAGGTGGATCTTGCCGTAGGACTTGATCTTGTCTTCGTAGCGCTTGCACTCGGCCACCAGATCCTCGGCATTGCCGTTGAGGATGTTGATGTTCTCGGGACGAATGTCGATGTGGCTGAAGAAGTTGTTGTGCATGAAGCTGTGGTAGCTCTCCGGGTGATCTTCCGGCAGGCCGACGTACTCGTCCATGTTGAAGGTGACCACATTCTGGAAGCTCACTTCACCGGCTTTGTGCAACTCGATCAGGCGCTTGTAGGTGTTGAGCGGGGTGCCACCGGTGGGCAGGCCCAGTACGAAAGGGCGATCGCTGGTCGGCTTGAACGCGTTGATGCGGTCAACGATGTAACGAGCAGACCACAGGCCTACTTGGCTGGCAGATTTCAACGGGATCAGGCGCATATGGGATACCTCTGTGTCGGGTTGCGACCGGTTTGGCGGTGGCAATTGGCTAAGACGGATTCAAGTTGTTTTATAGCGTAAATAAAGATTGCGAACTAAGCCACATCTATCCACCACCTTTATCTTGTTTGGGTGATAACGATCACGATTATTGGTTTATTAATTTGCGCAGCGAAATAAAAGCCCTAGACTGCCAATCAAGCCTTGATGGCTTATGCGTCAAACGTGATAAGCACTTAATTTCTAGAAAAACATTAACTAAGGAGAGGAACCGTGAACATTCTCGGTTATTTGCAAAAGATCGGCCGTGCCCTGATGGTGCCGGTAGCGGTATTGCCTGCCGCAGCGATCCTGATGGGGGTTGGCTACTGGATTGACCCGAATGGTTGGGGTGGTGACAGCGCGCTGGCTGCCTTCCTGATTAAAGCGGGCGCAGCCATTATCGATAACATGTCCGTACTGTTCGCAGTCGGTGTTGCCTACGGTATGTCCAAGGATAAAGACGGTTCTGCTGCGCTGGCAGGTCTGGTCGGCTTCCTGGTCGTTACCACCCTGCTGAGCCCGGGCGCTGTGGCCCAGATCAAGAGCATCCCGGTGGAGCAGGTTCCTGCCGCGTTTGCCAAGATCAGCAACCAGTTCGTGGGTATCCTGTGTGGTGTTATCGCCGCTGAGCTGTACAACCGCTTCAGCAGCGTCGAGCTGCACAAGGCACTCTCCTTCTTCTCCGGTCGTCGTCTGGTACCGATCGTAACCTCCGTGGTGATGATCGTCGTATCTTTCATCCTGATGGCCGTATGGCCGGCAATCTACGGTGGTCTGGTCTCCTTCGGTGAGTCCATCGTGAGCCTGGGCTCTACCGGTGCCGGTATCTACGCCTTCTTCAACCGTCTGCTGATCCCGATCGGTCTGCACCACGCCCTGAACTCCGTGTTCTGGTTCAACGTGGCCGGTATCAACGACATCCCGAACTTCCTGGGTGGTCAGGCTACCATCGATGCCGCTCTGGCCGCTGGCAAGAGCCTGGAGCAGGTGAAAGGCGTGGTCGGTATGTACCAGGCTGGCTTCTTCCCCATCATGATGTTTGGTCTGCCGGGTGCCGCTCTGGCCATCTACCACTCCGCCAAGAAAGAGAACAAAGAGAAAGTTGCTTCCATCATGATCGCAGCTGCCTTTGCCTCCTTCTTCACCGGTGTGACCGAGCCGCTCGAGTTCTCCTTCATGTTCGTGGCGCCGGTACTGTATGTCATCCACGCCGTACTGACCGGTATCTCCGTGTTCATCGCTGCCTCCATGCAGTGGATGGCCGGTTTCGGTTTCAGTGCCGGTCTGGTGGATATGGTGCTCTCCAGCCGTAACCCGCTGGCGACCAACTGGTACATGCTGATCCCTCAGGGTCTGGTCTTCTTCGGCCTCTACTACACCGTGTTCCGCGTAGTGATTGCCAAGCTGAACCTGAAAACCCCGGGTCGTGAAGATGATGAAGAGAGTGCTCCGGCTGCCGCTCAATCTACCAACCGTACCGAGCTGGCCAAGCAATACCTGGAAGTGCTGGGTGGGCAAGATAACCTGGTCTCCATCGATGCCTGCATCACCCGTCTGCGTCTGACTCTGAAAGACCGCAGCATCGTCGATGAGCGCAAGCTGAAAGCCCTGGGTGCGGCCGGTGTGGTCAAACTCGGTGAGCAGAACCTGCAGGTGATTCTGGGCCCATTGGCCGAAATCATCGCCGGTGAGATGAAAGCCCTGCGTTAATCGAGCGACTCGCTCACCTCAAGTCTAAGTCCATTGTTGACATAACTAAGGGCCCCGCTCAGGGGCCCCATATAAAAAAGCCAAGAAAATCCAACCTTTACTTCAAATGAGAGCAGCAGTTATGAACTTGAAACATTCTCTGTTAGCCATTGCCATGTCTACCGTTTTTGTCAGCCAGGTCCAGGCAGCCGATGCCGCCAAGCAGGCTGTGGTCGACTCCCTCGCCAACAATCTGGTGGTCAAGTATGAAGTGGTCACCAACGACGGTGCCGGTGCCGGCCTCGATTGCCAGGCGCTGGGTTCCGAGTGGGCGAGCTGTGGCGTTGCCAAGCTGCACCTGACCAATACCGGTGCGGACGTGACCTCCAAAGACTGGAGCATCTACGTCTCCTCCATCCGTCGTATCCAGCGTGTGGATAACGACCAGTTCACCATCACTCACCTGACCGGCGATCTCTATCGTTTGACGCCAACCGAGAAGTTCCAGGGCTTTGCCAAGGATGCCACGGTCGAAGTGCCGCTGGTGGTGGAATACTGGGTACTGTTCGAATCTGACATCATGCCGAACTGGTATGTCGCCAGCGAAGGTGCCGAGCCGAAAGTACTGGCCAGCATGAGCAACATCAATGATGCCAGCACCTACGAGAAGCCGATGCCGGCTGATGGCTGGAAGCGCACCAAGGATGACAAGAACATCCTGATGAACAGCGAGACCCGTTTCGCGGCCAACCAGACCAGCACCCTGCTGCCGGCTGGCAAGATTGACAACCAGATCCTGCCGACCCCGATGAAGCAGGTAGTCAAAGCTGGCCCGCAGGTTGACTTCTCTACCATCAAACTCAATGCCCTGGATCTGCCGAGCGATCGCGCCGAGGCCCTGAAGGCTCAACTGACCAAGCTGGGTGTTACCCTCTCCGACACCGGCTACCCGGTGACCATCAAGCTCGGCAGCAAGCTCAAGCAGGCTGAAGGCTATGACATGACCATCGGTCAGAAGGGCACCGTGATCCAGGGTCGCGACATCGACGGGGCATTCTGGGGTGCACAATCCCTGATCTCCCTGCTGGGTGTTGATGACAAGCTGGTGAGCCCGATGACCGTCGAGGATGCGCCGCGCTTTGAATACCGTGGCATGCAGACCGACGTGGCCCGTCACTTCCGCAGTCTGGATACCATGAAGAAGCTGGTTGACCAGATGTCTGCCATGAAGCTCAACGTGCTGCACCTTGGCCTGACCAACGATGAAGGCTGGCGTCTGGAGATCCCGGGTCTGCCGGAGCTGACCCAGGTCGGTAGCCAGCGTTGCCACGACGAGTCCGAAACCAAGTGCCTGATGCCGCAACTGGGTTCCGGCCCGACCAGCGACAACCAGGGTTCCGGTTTCTACAGCAAGTCTGACTACGTGGATCTGGTGCGTTATGCCAAGGCCCGCGGTGTGACCGTGATCCCCGAGATCAACATGCCGGCTCACGCCCGTGCTGCCGTGGTCTCCATGGAAGCGCGCTACAAGCGTCTGATGGCGGAAGGCAAAGAAGCGGAAGCCAACCAGTTCCGTCTGACTGATCCGGCTGACACCTCCAACGTCACCTCCGTCCAGTTCTACGACAAGATGTCCTTCATCAACCCTTGCCAGCCGGGTGCTGCCACCTTCGTGGCCAAGGTAATGGATGAAGTTGCCCAGATGCACCAGGCCGCCGGTCAGCCGCTGACCGCATGGCACTACGGTGGTGATGAGGCGAAGAACATCATGCAGGGCGGTGGCTATCAGGATCCGGCCGTCACCAAGAAAGAAGAGCTGGTCGCCTGGAAAGGCAACGTCGACTCCAGCAAGCAGGACAAGCCGTTTGGCAAGTCCCCGATGTGCCAGAAGATGATCGACGAAGGCAAGATCAAGGAAGTGGGCGAGCTGCCGGTTTACTTCGCCAAGGAAGTGGGCCAGATGGTCAAAGATCGCGGCTTCTCTACCCTGCAGGCGTGGGAAGATGGTCTGAAGTACGCCAGCGGTGCCAAGGACTTCGCCACCGACAACACCCGTGTCAACTTCTGGGAAACCCTCTACTGGGGTGGCTTCAACGAAGCGATGAAGTGGGCGCACAAGGGCTACGAAGTGGTGCTGTCCAACCCGGATTACCTCTACTTCGACTTCCCGAACGAAGTACACCCGGCTGAGCGTGGCTACTACTGGGCAACCCGTTTCAACGACACGCGCAAGGTGTTTGCCTTCGCCCCGGAAAACCTGCCGCAGAACGCCGAGACCTCGGTTGACCGCGATGGCAACGCCTTCGTGGCCAAGGGTGACCAGGATCCGGTCAAGTTCAAGGGGATCTCCGGTCAGCAGTGGAGTGAAACCGTGCGTACCGATGCTCAGTACGAGTACATGGTCTACCCGCGTATCTTCTCCGTGGCCGAGCGTGCCTGGCACAAAGGTGGCTTCGAGCTGAACTATGTGAAGGGTCGCGAGTTCTCCGGCGAGACCAAGTTCGTCAACAAGGCCACCCTCAACAAAGAGTGGAACCAGTTTGCCAACGTACTGGGTCAGCGCGTGCTGCCGAAACTGGATCAGGCCGGTGTTGAATACCGCCTCTCCGTACCGGGTGCCAAGGTAGTGAACGGTGTGCTGGAAGCGAACGTGGATCTGCCGGGTCTGCCCATCCAGTACAGCCTGGACGGTACCAACTGGAGTGCCTATGACGCCGCGGCCAAGCCGAGCGTGAATGGCAAGGTTTACCTGCGTACCACCAGCTTCGATGGCAAGCGCACCAGCCGCGTCACCGAACTGAACTGATAGCAGTCAACCGTTAACATGAGGTGGGTCGCAAGACCCGCCTTTCCCAAGGGCGATGGCGCATCGGGTTTGGGAAAGGTTGACTGTGCGTGTGAGCCTTTGTTGTGTGTAATTGTCTGTTTTGTGTTTTTCATCACTTTCAGCCCCGCCTCGTGCGGGGCTTTTTTATGCATTTGGGGTGCAATGTGCCAAGCCACGCCGTTTTTAGCGGTGCAATGGCCGGGAAATGGCCCGGAAGTGCCAAATTCAGGTTGAGACAGCGCCCGTAATAAGGGATCATACCCGGCTTGACGGCGGGGGGATGAAAGGGTGCCAGCCGGCACAACTTCCGCCAGTGACGCTTTTTTGAGGTGAGCCATGAGTCAGGCGAACAGCCCAACTAACTTTATTCGTCAGATCATTGATGAAGATCTGGCCAGCGGTAAGCACAGCAGCGTGCATACCCGTTTTCCGCCCGAGCCGAACGGTTATCTCCATATCGGCCACGCCAAGTCCATCTGCCTGAACTTCGGCATCGCCCGCGACTATCAGGGCCAGTGCAACCTGCGTTTCGATGACACCAACCCGGTGAAGGAAGATATCGAGTACGTAGAGTCCATCAAGCAGGACGTACAGTGGCTCGGCTTCCAGTGGAACGGCGAGATCTGCTACTCCTCCGACTATTTCGACAAGCTGCACGGCTACGCCATCGAGCTGATTGAAAAGGGTCTGGCCTATGTGGACGAGCTGACGCCCGAGCAGATGCGCGAGTACCGTGGCACCCTGACTGAAGCAGGCAAGAACAGCCCGTTCCGCGATCGCAGCGTGGAAGAGAACCTGGCGCTGTTTGCCAAGATGAAGAATGGCGAGTTCGCCGAAGGCACCGCCTGCCTGCGCGCCAAGATCGACATGGCATCCCCCTTCATGGTGATGCGTGATCCGGTTATCTACCGCATCAAGTTTGCCCACCACCACCAGACCGGTGACAAGTGGTGCATCTACCCGATGTATGACTTCACCCACTGCATCTCGGACGCGCTGGAAGGGATCACCCACTCCATCTGCACCCTGGAGTTCCAGGACAACCGTCGTCTGTACGACTGGGTGCTGGACAACATCACCATCGACTGCCACCCCCGTCAGTACGAGTTCTCTCGTCTGAACCTCGAATACACCGTCATGTCCAAGCGCAAGCTGAACCTGCTGGTGACCGAGAAGCACGTCGATGGTTGGGACGACCCGCGCATGCTGACCGTCTCCGGTCTGCGTCGTCGTGGTTACACCCCGGCCTCCATCCGCGAGTTCTGCAAGCGCATCGGTGTGACCAAGCAGGACAACATCGTCGAGATGAGCATGCTGGAAGCCTGCATCCGCGAAGACCTCAACGAGCATGCACCGCGCGCCATGGCCGTGCTGCACCCGGTGAAAGTGGTCATCGAGAACCTGGCTGCCGACGAAGTGCTGACTGCCCCGGCCCACCCGAGCAACGCCGAGATGGGCACCCGCGAGCTGAATTTCACCCGTGAAATCTTCATCGACGAAGCGGACTTCAAAGAAGAGGCGAACAAGCAGTTCAAGCGTCTGGTGCTGGGCAAGGAAGTGCGTCTGCGCAACGCCTATGTGATCAAGGCCGAGCGCATCGAGAAAGATGCCGATGGCAAGGTCACCTGCATCTACTGCTCCTACGACCCCGAGACCCTGGGCAAGGATCCGGCCGATGGCCGCAAGGTGAAAGGGGTGATCCACTGGGTCAGCGCCACTCACTCCCTGCCAGCGGAAGTGCGTCTCTACGATCGTCTGTTCAAGGTGCCGAACCCGGGCGCCGAGGATGACTTTGAAGCTGCGCTGAACCCGGAATCCCTGGTGATCATCGAGGGTGCCCGTGTCGAGGCATCCCTGAAGAACGCCAAGCCGGAGCAAGCTTACCAGTTCGAGCGTGAAGGTTATTTCTGCGCCGACAACAAGCTCTCCAGCCCGGAGCATCTGGTGTTCAACCGCACCGTTGCCCTGCGCGACTCCTGGGGCAAGGTAGAAGGCTAAGCCGATGGGGTAGGGGAAACCCTGCCCTGTGTGCTGCCAGCGGCCTGCGCCGGACAATAAAAAAGCCAGCTGATGCTGGCTTTTTTATTGTCCGTTATCTGCAAGTCGCAGGCGAATTATTCGTCGTGCTTGCACTCACCGGTAGCACAGTGACCGTAGAGGTAGAGGCTGTGGTTGGTGAGACGGATATTGAATTTCTTGGCGATCTCGCGCTGGCGCTGTTCGATAACTTCGTCGGAGAACTCGATCACCTTGCCGCAGTCGAGGCAAACCAGGTGGTCGTGGTGCTCCTGAGTGGCCAGCTCGAATACCGACTTGCCACCTTCGAAGTGGTGACGGGTAACGATACCGGCATCATCAAACTGGTTGAGAACGCGATAGACGGTAGCGAGACCAATCTCTTCACCCAGGTCGATCAGTCGTTTATAGAGATCTTCGGCGCTGGTGTGCTGGCAATCCGGCTGTTGCAGGATTTCCAGGATTTTGACCCGGGGCAAGGTGATCTTGAGCCCGGCCTTTTTTAACGCTTGGTTGTTGTCTGCCATATTCTACTTATTCGCATTCTCGAAGGTGGGGTTATTCTGATGGACTGCCGCAGGAATGGCAACCTTGAACTCGCTTGGCCTGTCATTATAGGTCGTAGCCTCCCTAAAAATAAACCCAGCAATTCAAGGGGTTTAGTCATAAATGGCCGGTTGGATTGAAATAATCAATCGTGTCGTCCGACTTGCTGGCATGGCAGATGTTGATAAGATGTAACTTTCATATTCTGGTCGGATGAGATCCATGGATTGGCTTTTTGACAATGCGGCCTGGGTGCGCCGCGCACTCAACGCCTGGCCCCCTTTCTGGGGTGCCGGTATCAAGATAGAGACCCTGAGCGATGACTTTCGCTACTGCCGGGTGACCCTCAAATCCCGTTGGTGGAACAAGAATGCCAACCGCACCCAGTTTGGCGGCAGCATGTTTGCCATGACGGACCCCATCTATCCGCTGATGCTGATGGGCTACTTCAAGAATCGCTACTACGTCTGGGACAAGGCGGGCAGCATCAACTACATCAAGCCGGGCAAGGGCAAGCTGGTGGCCGAGTTCAACCTGACCGAGGGAAAGCTGGCCGAAATCGTGGCGGCGACCGAAGGTGGCAACAAACACTTCCCAGAATTCGAGGTGACGGTGCAGGACAAGAGCGGCGAACTGGTGGCGCAGGTCAAGCGCACCCTCTATGTGCGAGCCAAACCGGAGCACAGAGGTGAATAACAGGGGAGAATGAAGGCAGGCATCGCCACTTGCAGATACAACAAGGGCCCCGTCGGGGCCCTTGTTGTCAGAGATATGAGGGGAAGCGGATTACTCCAGCTCGCCCAGGCACATCTCTTCGTGCAGTTGCTTGCACCAGCCCTTGACGCGCTCGGCGGTCAGCTCCGGCTGGCGATCTTCATCGATACCCAGACCGACAAAGTGCTTGTCATCAACCAGGGCCTTGGAGGCTTCGAACTCGTAGCCGGCAGTCGGCCAGTGACCGATGATGATGGCGCCTTTGGCTTCGACGATGTCACGCAGGGTGCCCATGGCGTCGAGGAAGTACTCGGAATAGTCTTCCTGATCACCGCAACCGAAGATGGCGACCAGCTTGTTGGTGAAGTCGATTTCGCCCAGATCGGGGAAGAAGTCGTCCCAGTCGGCCTGGGCTTCGCCGTAGTACCAAGTCGGGATGCCGAACATCAGCAGATCAAAGCTCTCGATGTCGGCCTTGCTGCTCTTGGCGATGTCACGGACTTCAATCAGGTTTTTGCCCAGCTCTTTCTGGATCATCTTGGCGACAGCTTCGGTGTTACCGGTATCGCTGCCAAAAAACAGACCTACACTTGCCATAGTGTTTAGTTACCCGTATTTGGTGTTAATGCTCAACGCTCAGACTGCAATGTCCACCGCAAAGGCGGACTCAATCTGTTGTTTCAGGATAGATTGGATCAGCTCGGCTCGGCTGATGTTCTGTTGTAACGCAAGTTGGTTCAGGCGCTCCAGCAACTCGGCCTCCACCTTTAACTCTACCCGCTTCAGCCCATTTTCCCGATCGCGCTTAAGCTGGTTACGCTTGTTGATCTTGAGCTGGGTCTCGCGGGGGAGTGGATTGGTCTTTGGCCTGCCGGGGCGCTTCTCATTTGCGAACAGATCCAGTGTTGTTCGATCAGTTTGCTGTTTGGCCATACATCACAGATGAAAATAAGTTAGCCGAGTCCTGAGCCTTCCCAGCCCAGTTCGATCAGCCCCTTGGCGACAAAACCCGCACAACCCAGAAACAGTACCAACCAGACGATAAAACGACCGAAACGTGGCACGTTGCCGCGCTTGAGCACGTCCTGAATGGCCAGGCCAATCAATATGAAAATGGCCACAAAGAATAGCTTGAGGCCCAAACTTTCGATCAGGTCGATATGTTCACTTAGCATGGATTGCGCACACTCCTTATGACGGGCGCACTATATCACAAAGGATTTGAAACTGTTAACCGCCTGTCGACAGGAAATCCACAACCAATTTGTTGAACAGAGCCGGTTTTTCCGCATGCAGCCAGTGGCCGGTACCCGCGATGACACGCACCTTTGCCGCCGGGAATTGGGCTAGTGCCGTCTCGCTGTATTGGGGCTGCATATAGTCAGAATCCCCGCCTTTGATAAAGAGCACAGGCCCCTCGAAGCGATGCTCATCCTCTGGCCAGCCCATGATGTTGGCGTAGTTTTGCTCAAGGGCGGGCACATTGAAGCGCCAACTCCAGCCATATTCACCTTTGGCGAAGGATTTGAGCAGGAACTGGCGTACCCCGGCGATCTCGATATGCTGCGCCAGCATGGCTTCCGCTTCACTGCGGCTTTGCGGCGGCGTGCGCAGCGTGGCGTTGAGTCCGGCAAAGACATTCTGGTGGCGGGAGTGGGGATAGGCGACCGGCGCCATGTCGGCCACCACCAGCTTGGTCACCCGCTCTGGCGCCAGCTTGGCGACCTGCATCCCTACCTTGCCACCCATCGAGTGGCCAATCAGGGTCGCTTCGGCAATATCCAGCCGCTCCATCAGGGTCAGGATGTCGGCCGCTTGCACCGGGTAGCTCATCTCGTCCGAGTGAAAGGAGGCACCGTGGTTGCGCAGATCGACGCTGATGACCCGGTACTGTTCGCAGAGGGCACGGGCCAGCAGGCCGAGGTTGTCGAGGCTGCCAAACAGGCCGTGGATCAGAATGACCGCCGGGCCCTGACCCTGCTCCTTGAAGTTCAATATGCTGTTTTGTTGCAAAATGACACCTTGTCGGTCGTGGGTGCGTATCGCTGTTTTATTTAACGCACTGGAAAGAAAAGGATTTCGTCCAATGGATTGGGATTTTATGTGGTTTTTTTTCTAAAAAATCCCGTCCGGATCGGCTATCAGTGCGGCTGATCACACACTTGGCCCGCTATTATGCCGTATTCTCGACGAGATTCATGTACATCTGCCAGCCCCTTGCTTGGGCTGTCGGGTTTGCCTATGTATAATCGCCGCATCCGAATTTCGACGAGTCCAGCGCATCCCTATGAAAACCATCGAGCTTGATGACGATCTCTACTTCTATATCGCCAGCCAGACCCGGCACATTGGTGAGAGTGCCTCCGATATCCTGCGCCGTCTGCTGGAACAGCCTGCTCACCAAGGTGTGCCGGTTGCCGAGCCCGTTGCCGTCGCGCAGCCCAGTGCGGTAGCCACCCAACAAGGGCTGCAAGCCCTGCTCGATTCCGGTGAGCTGCAAAAGGAAGAGAAGTCCATCAACCGCTTCATGCAGGTGCTCAGTACCCTCTACCGGGACGATCCGGTCGGGTTTACCCAAGCCACCGAAATCAAGGGGCGCAAGCGCGTCTATTTCTCGCAGGATCCCGAGGCTCTGCGTGCCAGTGGCAGCACCACCAAGCCCAAGCCGGTACCGGAGACCCCGTTCTGGGTGATCACCAACACCAACACCAGCCGCAAGCAGAACATGGTGGCCCAGCTGATGGCCAGCATGGGCTATGGCGAAGAGGTGATCGCGCAAGTGTGTGGCGCAATTTAACGATTCTTCAAGACTCAGGCCTTGCCCGGCAAGGCCGCCATTACGCAAGGAAAACGCCATGGCTCAGCATTCCCACGCCGGTCAGCCGGCCCGTTTAAGCGACCTGACCAATATTCCCCGTCTGGTCAGCGCCTACTACCTCAACAAGCCGGACATGAGCCGCCCCGAGCAGCGGGTGGCCTTCGGTACCTCCGGCCACCGCGGCAGCGCCCTGCACAGTGCCTTTACCGAATCCCATATTCTGGCGGTGACTCAGGCCTTGGTGGAGTATCGCCAGCAGGCCGGTATCACTGGCCCGCTGTTTGTCGGCATGGATACTCACGCCCTGTCCGAATCCGCCTTTGCCAGCGCCGTCGAAGTGCTGGCCGCCAACGGCGTTGAAACCCGCATTCAGGCTGGCCTCGGCTTTACCCCGACCCCGGTCATCTCTCACGCCATCCTGCGCCACAATGCTGGCAAGCCTGCTGCTCGTGCTGACGGCGTGGTGATCACCCCGTCCCACAACCCGCCGGAGGATGGTGGCTTCAAGTACAACCCGCCCCACGGTGGCCCTGCCGAAGGGGAGATCACCAAGTGGGTGGAGGACCGCGCCAACGCCATTCTGGAAGCGGGTCTGGCCGGCGTGAAACGGATGCCGTTCGCCGAGGCGCTCAAGAGCCCGTTTGTAGTCGAGCACGACTATGTCACCCCCTATGTGGATGATCTGAAGAACGTGCTGGATATGGATGCCATCAAGAACGCGGGCATCAAGATCGGTGTCGATCCGCTGGGTGGCTCCGGCGTTGCCTACTGGGACGTCATCGCCAAGACCTATGGCCTGAATATCGAGGTGGTGAACTACAAGGTCGACCCGACCTTCTCCTTCATGACCCTGGATAAAGATGGCAAGATCCGGATGGACTGCTCCAGCCCGTTCGCCATGGCGAGCCTGATTGCCCTTAAAGACAAGTTCGACATCGCCCTTGGCAACGACCCTGACTACGATCGCCACGGTATCGTCACCAAGTCCGGCCTGATGAACCCGAACCACTATCTGGCGGTGGCGATCCAGTATCTGTTTACCCATCGCACTGGCTGGTCTGCCGATGCAGCCGTCGGCAAGACGCTGGTCTCCTCGTCCATGATCGACCGGGTTGCCGGCGAGATTGGCCGCACTCTGAAAGAGGTGCCGGTCGGCTTCAAGTGGTTCGTGGATGGCCTCTACAGCGGCGAGTTCGGCTTTGGCGGCGAGGAGAGCGCTGGCGCCTCCTTCCTGCGCAAAGACGGCACCGTCTGGACCACCGACAAGGATGGTTTCATTCTGGCGCTGCTGGCGGCGGAAATTCTGGCTGTCACCGGCAAGGATCCGCAGGCTCACTACGACGCACTGGAAGCCAAGTTTGGCCGCTCCAGCTATCGCCGTATCGACGCCCCGGCCAACAGTGCCCAGAAAGCGGTGCTCTCCAAGCTGGATCCGGCACTGGTAGAAGCCTCCACCCTGGCGGGTGAGCCCATCATCGCCAAGCTGACCAAGGCACCGGGCAACGATGCCGCCATCGGCGGTCTCAAGGTAGTGACCGAGAACGGCTGGTTCGCGGCGCGCCCCTCCGGTACCGAATCTATCTACAAGATCTATATGGAGAGCTTCAAGGGCGACGCGCACCTCGACCTCATCCAGCAGGAGGCCCAGCAGATCGTCTCTGCTGCGCTGGCCAAGGCAGGCGTCTAAATCAGGTAGCCATCCTTGAGCCCCTGATGAGGTGGAACGTTGGATATAACAAAGGAGCCATGATGGCTCCTTTTTCATTGTCTGTTTTATGCCAGCGAGTTATCAGCGCGCCGCCTTCACCGCCAGCCCCAGCTGCCACACCGCCATGGCGTAGTGGGTGCTGTGGTTGTAGCGGGTGATGGTGTAGAAGTTGGGCAGGCCGTACCAGTATTGGTAGCCGGTGCCGACATCGAGGCGCAGCAGGCTCGACTCGCTGTGGTTGCCAAGGCTGCTGGTGGGGGTGAGCCCTGCGCGGCGCAGGGTAGCGACCGGGTAGCGGGTCTGGAAGCCATGCTCATAGCCGGGCAGTTGGCCCTGACCGCGCACCGCAACCGGTTGGCCTTTCTCCCAGCCGTGGGCCTTGAAGTAGTTGGCGACGCTGCCGATGGCATCTACCGGATCCCACAGGTTGGTGTGGCCGTTGCCATCAAAGTCCACCGCATAGCGCTGGAAGCTGGAGGGCATAAACTGGCCGTAGCCCATAGCGCCCGCATAGGAGCCCTTGGGTTCGGTGGGATCCATCCCCTCGTCGCGGGTCATCACCAGGAAGGCTTCCAGCTCGCTCGTGAAGAACTCGGCGCGGCGCGGATAATCAAATGCCAGAGTGGCCAGCGCATCCAGAATGCGGGTCTTGCCCATCACCCGGCCCCAGCGGGTCTCCACCCCGATAATGCCGACGATGATCTCCGGCGGCACCCCGTAGATCTGCTCCGCCCGGTTCAGCTCGCTTGCGTATTCACGCCAGAAGTTGACGCCGTTCTGTACGTTGTCTGGGGTGATGAACTTGGCGCGATAGCGGTTCCAGGCGCCGGTCGGGCCGGTGGGCTTGGCGGTAGTCGGCGCCTGGGCATCCATCAGGCGGATGATCCAGTCGTAACGCTCTGCCTGTGCCAGCACCTGATGCAGCTGGGCGTTGTCAAAACCGTGCTTCTCGACCATTTTCTGGACGAACCGATCCACGTTGGGGCGATTGGCGAAGTCCCCCTTGCTAACCCCTTGTGTATAAACGGGTTTGCTCGATGGCGCTTGATTGATAAAGGCGCTCTTGGGCTGGGGGACGACCACGGGCTTTGGCGCGGGGGCGCTGCTGCAGCCACCGAGCAGGGGGAATAACGACAGAGTGAGAAGAGAGGCAAGGCGACGCATAGGGTTCTCAAAGAGACTGATAAAAGTGTCGTCATGGTAAAACATTGCCATCCCCGTGCAAGTGTTCCGTGCGCCTTGTTTGCCGCCAATTCATCGTGCGATGGATTAGCCCTTCTGTGAGGGCTGTGCTGGTTAGCGCTCGGGGGGACGCAGGGTGTGGTAACCGCTCCAGAGCCGGGTCAGGGTGGTGATGGCGCAGAGCAGGGCAAAGCCGTAGGCGAGCGTGGCGAACGCGGCGGGCCACAGGCACATCAGCACAAAGAAGGCTATGGTCTCGCTCCCCTCGGTGAGGCCACCCAGATAGTAGAGGGACTTGTGGTGGTAGACCGGATTGTCGATCCCCCGCTTGCCCGCCATGATGGCAAACGCCAGAAAGCTCGAGCCGGTACCCATAAAGGCAAACAGCAGAGTGGCGGCGGGCAGCGCATTGGCAGGGGCGGCGAGGGCAAAGCCCAGCACCACAGCGGCGTAGAAAATAAAGTCGAGCGTGATGTCGAGAAAGCCGCCGCAGTCGGTGATGCCGGTTTCCCGCGCCACGGCGCCGTCCAGCCCGTCCAACAAACGGTTAAGAAGGATCGCTGCAAGCGCCCATTGATAGCAGCCAAAGGCCAGCAGCGGCAACGCCAGCATGCCGATGGCAAAGCCGGTGAGGCTTATCTGGTTGGCGCTGATCCCGGCGCGGCAGAGCGGTTTGGCAAGCTGGGTGAGGGGGCTGCGGATCACGGGGATCAGATGGCGATCAAACAAGGTGAACACTCCTCGGTTAACAGTGGCATTCGGTGAGGTTGAGTATGGTGCCCGGCGCGTCTTCCGCATCGTGGGTCACCAGGATGGCGGGGATGGCCAGCGCCTTGATCTGCGCGAACACCAGCTCGCGAAAGGCGGCCCGCAGCGGCTTGTCGAGGCGGGAGAAGGGCTCGTCCAGCAGCAGGGCGTCGGGTTCCGCCAACAGTGCCCGCAGCAGGCTGACCCGCGCTCGCTGACCCCCTGACAGCAGCTGCGGCAGCTTGTCAGCCTGATCTGCCAGTGCGACCTGCGCCAATGCGGTCAGCGCCTTTTCCCGCCGCGCACGTTTTCCCTTGATGGTCGCCGGCATGCCGAACATCAGGTTTTCCGCCACCGTCAGATGGTCAAACAGCAGATCATCCTGAAACAGCATGCCGATGCGCCTAGCCTGCGCAGGCAAGGCGCTGAGTAACCGCTTGCCGAGCCTGATTTCCCCTTCCAGCCGGATCGGGCCGCTATCTGTCTGCGTGCCGGGCAGTACCCCCGCAAGCGCCGCCAGCAGGGAGCTTTTGCCGCAGCCGCTGGGCCCCATCAGGGTCAATACCTCGCCCGGCGCCACCTGCAGGGGGGGCAGCGAAAGCAGCAGATTTTCATCAAGGTAAAGTCGAAGAGGCGTGGTGCTCAGCATATGGCTGTTTCCATCGTGAGAGTTCATCGTGAGCCGCCCCCCTTGAGCGCCGGATTGATCTGCGCTGGCAGCCAGAGCGCCAGCAGATAGATAACGAGCGGCAGCAGCAGTTGCAGCAGGCCGTATAGCCCCGCCAGTCGCCGGTTGAGGCCGCTGCCGATGGCCACCGCTTCGGTGGTGATGGTGGCGACCCGGCCTGCGCCAAAGAGCAGGGTCGGCAGGTATTGGGCCAGGCTCACCGCAGCCCCCACCGCAAAGGCAAACAGCAGCGGGCGCGCCAGCAGCGGCGCTTTCACTTGCCACCAGGCTCGCCATGGCGTTGCCCCCAGCAGCAGGGCGCTCTGGGTGATCCGCGGATCGAACTGGCGATAGGGGCCGTGCAGGCACAAATAGACATAGGGAAAGACAAACAGCAGCTGACTCCAGAGCACCCAGCTCCAGCCAATGCCGCTGCTTATCGCGTCATGTGCAAGCCAGTCCAGCCCGATCCGGATGCCAAACAGCAGGCTCGCCTGCGGCAGCAACAGTGGCAGGCAGATAAGCCAGAGTGGCCAGGGGCGGCGGCCGGCTTGTGCCTCCAGACTCAGCACCGCCATCATCAGCGCGAGCAAGCCGCTCGCCAGTGCCAGCAGTGCGCTGGTTGCCAGCAGTGGCAGCAGGGTTGGCAGCAGATCCAGCCAGTAGTGACTGCTCCACTGGCTGGGCCAGAGGGCGGGAAAGGGCCAGCGGCGCGCCAGCGACCAGAGCAGCAGGGCCACCAGCACCGCCAGATTGACGGTGATCAGAGTGAATGCAGAGCCTGCTGCGAGCCGGTTGGCAAAGGAGTGGGACGCAGCCCGTTTGCCATCGAGCCAGCAGCCTTTGCTCACCTCTTGATGAAGCCACTCCAGTAATCTGAGCATGGCGATCAGCAGCGCCGTGATGGCGAGCAGCAGCAGGGCGCCGCTGGCGGTGGCGCCGCGCCAGAGCAGATCCGGGTCCTGATACCAGAGCCACAACCGCACCGCCAGCGGGGCGGGGGCATCGGGCCCGAGCAGCTGGGCGAGATCCACCACCGCCACACCGTAGGCCGCCACCGCATAGATGGGCAGGCGCAGGGCGGGCCAGAGCGCCGGTAGCAGCAGGCGCCACCAGATCTGGGGGGCGCTAAAACCGAGGCTTGCCCCCAGCCACTGCTGGCGTGCCAGCAAGATGGGCTGTTGTGCGGCCATCGCCATCAGCAGCAAAAAGGGGGTCTCCTTGAAAACGAGCAGTGCAATCAGCCCGAGCCCCCAAGGGTCGCGGATGGTCTGCCAATCGGGGGGGAGATCAAACCCCGTCAGAGCTGGCGAGATGAGCCGCAGCAGCCAACCGGAGGGGGCGAGCAAAAAGGCAAAACCGATGGCAAAGGCGACGTGGGGCATGGCCAGCATGGGCGAGAGCAGGCGGCGGAGCAGCCCGAAAGCCCGGCTGTCGCTGTGGGCCAGCAGCAAGGAGGTCAACAGCAGGCTGCCGAGGGTGGAGGCGGCGCCAATCCACAGGCTCAGCGCAGCGGAGTGCCACAGGCCTGGCTGGGCCAGCAGCAAGGCGAGATGAGAGGCGGTCATCCCTTCCGCCAGCAGTTGCCACAGCCCCGCCAGCAATGGGATGACGAAGAGCGCCAGATAAATGACCGCCATCCCCGTACTCATACTGGGGGGGCGTGTCAACCGGCGCCACGGTCGGGAGCGGGAAAGCGGGTGACCAGCGGCACTCATCAGTGACCGTAACGCTCGGCCCAGGCCGCTTCCAGCTTGAGCTGCCAGCTGGGGTGAGGCTCGGCCACCGCTTTGAAGCGTAGTGCCGGTTGCTCTTTGGCGGAGTCAGGCAGGGCATCGGCCCGCAGCACGCTGGGATCACCCCATAAGGCCGGATTGGCCTTGCGCGCCTGCGCCGCCGGGCTCAGCAGGAAGTTGGCCACCACCTTGGCACCCGCACGGGCACTGGCGTTGAAGGGGATGGCGAGAAAATGGCTGTTGGTGAGCGCCCCTTTCTCCATGGCTACCGCTTCCACGCTGGGGGGCAGGGCGCCAATCTGGGCGGCGCTCTGCGCCTCCTGCGGATTGAAGCTGATGGCCATGGCCAGTTCGCCATCATCGAGCAGTTGGCGGGTCTCGGCGGCGCTGGTGGGGAACAGCTTGCCCTTGCGCCAGAGTGCCGGATGCAGCTCATCGAGCCAGGCCCAGAGCGGGGCGGTGAGTTGGGCAAAATCGCGCTCGGTCGCCTCCCGATAGAGGGGGGCGGGGTCTGGCGTCAATTCCAGCAGGATCTGCTTGAGAAAACTGGAGCCATGGAACTGGGGCGGCTTGGGATAGGTGAAGCGACCGGGATGGGCCTTGGCCCATGCCAGCAGGGCTGTTGCCGAGGTGGGCGCTCTAGTGACCTCTTCGGTGTCGACCATCAGATTGAGCTGGCCGATGCCCCAGGGGGCTTCCAGCCCTTCCACCGGCAGGGTGAAGTCCTCACTCACCGGCAGGCTGCTGTCTACCAGCGCCATGTTGGGCAGCTCGGCGGTAAAGGGAGCGCCGAGCAGTCCCTGCTCCTTGAGCGCCTTGAAGTTCTCGCCGTTGACCCAGAGCAGGTCGATGGGGCCGCCAGTTTGCTTGCCCGCCTGTTTGTTGGCCAGCAGCTGGCTGACGCTCTGGGCGATATCATCCACCTTTACCTGTACCAGCTTGACCTGATAGTCGCGCGCCAGCTCCTGCCCGGCCCACACCAGATAGGCGTTGATCTCCGGGCTGCCGCCCCAGGCGTTGAAGTAGACGGTCTGTCCCTTCGCCTCCTCAAGGGTCCGTTGCCAGCTGTCATCAGGAGTGGCTAACAGCGGGCCGCTGGCGAGCAGTGGCAGGGTGCACAGCAGGGCATTTAGCCGCTGTTTGAGCCGAGAGTTGAGGCGTGATCTGAGGCGTGAGTTGAGCAGAGAGCATGGCTTGAGCATAAACGTTTCCCTTATTGTCAGGCGCCACGGCGCCAGCGGTGATAACGGGCCAGCAACGCCAGCACCCGGGTGGGCTGGTGGGCCCGTTTCCATTCACCTGCCACATATTTGTTCCCCTCCATCAGGGTGGGATAGGCGTGAATGGTGCCGAGGATCTTGCCAAGGCCGAGGCGGTGACGCATGGCGAGCACGAACTCGGCGATCCGTTCACCGGCGTGAGTGCCCACTATGGTGGCGCCAAGGATAGTATCCTTGCCCGGTACGGTCAGCACCTCGACAAAACCGTGGCGCTCGCCATCGGCAATGGCGCGATCCAGCTCGGCCAGCTCAAAGCGGGTCACCTCGAAGGGAATCCCTTGCGCCTCGGCCTCCTTGCGATTGAGGCCGACCCGGGCAATCTCCGGCGTGGTGTAGGTGGCCGCCGGAATGACCCTATAGTCCGCCCGAAAGCGCTTGAACTGGCCAAACAGGGCATTGACCGCCGCATACCAGGCCTGATGGGCGGCGAAGTGGGTGAACTGGTAAGGGCCCGCTACGTCTCCCACCGCCAGTATGCTGGGGAAGTTGGTGGCAAGGAAGCCATCGACCGCTAGGGTGCCGCGGGGGGCAAGCTCGACCCCCAACGCTTCGAGCCCGAAGCCGCTCACATTGGCGACCCGTCCCAGTGCCAGCAGCAGTTGATCCCCTTCCACCACCTGTATTTTTTCGCCTCGGCGCAGTTGCAGCCGGATGGGGAGATCCCCATCGGCTGTGGGCAGATAGTCGGCTCGTTTGGCGCGCCAGCCGGTGAGTAGCTGCACACCATCGCGGCTCATCTGCCCGGCCAGGGTGTCGGCTACCTCTCTATCTTCGCGGGGCAGCAGTTGCTCCGAGAGTTCCACCAAGGTCACGGGAATGCCGAGCAGGGCGAAGCTCTGGGCCAGCTCGCAGCCGATAGGGCCACCGCCCAGCACCAGCAGGCGGCGCGGCGGGGTGCGCAGCTGCCAGAGGCTATCCGAGGTGAGGTAAGGCACCTGATCCAGCCCCGGAAGCTTGGGCACCAGCGGTCGGGCGCCGGTGGCGATAACGATATGGCGGCTGGCAAGGCGCTTGCCGTTAACCTCCACCTCCCAGGGGGAGACCAACCGCGCCTCTCCTTCGATGCACTCCACTCCAAGCCCCTGATAGCGTTCGATGGAGTCGTGGGGCTCGACCTCCTTGATAACCTCAGCCACCCGCTCCATCACGGCGGCAAAATCGGCGCGGGAGTGGCTTGGGCTAAAGCCCAGCTCGTCGGCCTTGCGCTGCTCTGCGGCAAAGCGGGCGCTTCGGATCAATGCCTTGGAGGGGACACAGCCGCTGTTGAGGCAATCGCCCCCCATCTTGTGTTTCTCGATGAGCGCCACCTTGGCCTTCACCGCTGCCGCGATATAGCTGGTGACCAGCCCACCTGCACCGGCTCCGATCACCAGCAGGTTGTAGTCATAGCGAGCGGGTTTGCGGTAAGGGGCGAGCAGGCGCCGCTGGGCGAGGTATGCGGTCAATTTCTTGACCAGCCAGGGCATCAGCCCCAGCAGGGTCAACGCGACCATCAGGCCGGGGGAGAGGATATTGCCGGTGCTGGTTAACTGGCCAAGCTCGCTGCCCGCCAGCACGTAGACGAAGGTGCCAGGCAGCATGCCAAGCTGGCTGACCCAGTAGTAGGTGCTGACTCTGATGGGGGTGAGCCCCATCAGCAGATTGACCAGAAAGAAGGGGAAGATGGGGATGAGGCGCAGGCTGAGCAGATAGAAGGCCCCCTCCTTCGCCATGCCGGACTGAAAGGTGGCCAGCTTGTCGCCAAAGCGGACGGTGACCCAGTCGCGCAGCAGAAATCGGGCGCTGAGAAAGGCCAAGGTTGCGCCTAGGGTGCTGGCAAAGGAGACAAGCAGCAGCCCCCAGGCAACGCCGAACACCGCGCTGCCCCCCAGGGTGAGCAAGCTGGCGCCGGGCAGGGAGAGGGCGGTGCTCAGCACATAGATAAGCACGAACAGCAGGCTGGCCGAGACAAAATGGCTGTCGACCCATTGCGCCACTGCCGCCTGCTGGGCCTGCAAGGCGTCCAGAGTGAGGTAACGACCGAGATCGAGGGCAAAAAAGGTGCCGATAAGGCTCCCCATCACCAGTGCAAGCAGCAGGCGGGTCCGGTTCATCAGGCGTCCTTGCTGTCTGGCTGGGCGGGGCGTTCCGGCTGCACCGGCAGCTGGCAGAAGCCCTGCGGCGCGATATCGAGGGCGGCGTTGAACTTGGCCGACATGTTCTGGAATGCGATAAGGCCGGTCAGCTCCACCATGGCATCGTCGTCGAACCAGGGCTTGAGGCGGGCCGCCTGTTCATCGCTCACCCCATCGAGGCCAGTCATCGCTTCTGCGTAGTCGAGCACCGCTTTTTCCCGCTCGTCAAACAAGGAGCTTTCGCGCCAGTTGGCCAGCGCCTCCACCTTCTCGCTGGAGCCGGCTCTCTTTACCAGGGTCATGGCATTGATGTCGACGCAAAAACGACACCAGTTGAGCTGGGAGACCCGCACCGTCACCAGCGAGCGCAGCACGGGATCGATGGGGGAGCGTTTGCGGTTGATGACGCCGTAGAGGGTGGCGACGGCGGCAAAGAGGCGCGGCGAGCGGCCCCAGCACTTGCCCGGAATAAGCACCTGACCATAGTTGCGCTTTTGCAGCCAGAAAAAGGGGCGGATAAACCAGGCATATTCCCGGTCGGGTTTGACCTCAACGCGCATCAGTTACCTTCTTGTTGTTTCACTCTTACGGTTTCAAATTGGGTTTGTAGGCCTGACCGAGGCGCTCGTTCAGGCGGGTCAGGAAATCCTCGATCCGCGCCCGGTTGGTGCCCAGATCGCTTTGCCCCTGACGGGAGGCTGATCGCATATCGATGCGGGTCTCTTTGGGGCCAGCAAAGACCCGCAGCGCCACATCATCCTGAAAGCCGAACCAGCCGGTGGTAACCACTGCATCCAGACCGTCGGGGCTGGGTCGTACTTGCCAGCCCAGCTCCTGCATCAGCTCCTCAGCCTCAATAACCACCTCTTCGGGGGCGGTATGGGTAAAGAGAGGACCGGGATTTCTTTCAAATGCTTTCAGCGGGGCGCTATTTATTGGCAGATCCTGCGCCGTTCTGAGCTCTGCCGCCCAGCGTAGCTGGGGGGGATTGTAGGGATCTGTGCTCACATCGTTGATCAGCGGCATCCGCAGCGCCTGCAGCACAAAGGTCAGCGGTAGCAGCAGTGGCAAGGCGCCAAGGCCGCTGGCGTAGCGGTTGCGGCTCCAGGGCAGACGCACCAGCAAGATCAGGGAGACAAGGGCTCCGATGAGACAGATCGCAAAACCGATCCACCAGGGCCAGAGATGAAGGCGGCTGCCGAGGGCGCCAGCGAGCGGGAGTAACCAGGCCAGCAGGGGCCACAAGCAAGAGCGGGGCATAGCACGGGATCCATCGTCGAATGTGGACAATGCCGAGAAGGATAAACTTAATTGCCTGATAACGTTAGTAAATTGATGAGAGTTTGGCGTGGTTTTGGTCAGTTTTGCGAGGGAGATGCAGAGGTCGATGAAGCCCGCCTGACGGGAGCTTCACCGAGAAAATGGTCAGTTGCGATGACTTAGTTGCGATAGAGCACTTTGATCAGATGAAAGCCGAACTTGGTGCGCACCGGCCCCAGCACCTTGAGCAGTTCGCCCTTGAAGACGGCATCGTCGAAGGGCTTGACCATATCCCCTTTATTGAACTCCCCCAGATCGCCGCTGCGCTTTGAGGAGGCGCAGGTGGAGAAGCGCTTGGCCATCTGGCCGAAGTCGGCTCCTTTCTCGATCTTCTCCTTGATCTCCAGACACTGTTTTTCGGTCTTGACCAGAATGTGCTGGGCACAGGCTTTTTTCATCGGGGCGCTCCTGGGAGTGATGGCGGCGATTGTTAACGCCAGGATGGCGGTACATCGTATTGACAAATGGGGCGCAAGAGTACCCCAATTTGCCACTGGCGTCAGCCATCACAGCCTGCCATTTACCGGCGATCGTCAGCCCTGTTACTGGCGAGCGCGGGTGGCCAGCATGGCGCGGGGACGCGCTTGCCAGATGATCTCCAGCCCGAGCAGGGCGTAGAGGCTCCAGATGGCCAGCGGATTGAGCCACTCACCCCCCAGTTGCAGGGTCATCAGGGCGCAACCTGCCAGCAGCAAGGTGATGCCCGGCAGCCGCCAGTGGACGGGCAGGGGGGCCAGCAGCGCCATCCCCAGCAAAATGCCGAGGCCAAACGGCAGGTTCAGGGCGGTAAAGGCCAGCGCCTGCTGGCCACTCATGCCGGTCAGCAGGGCCAGCAGGGCGCTGCAACAGGCGAGGAAGGTGATGAACTCGAGACGATCGGCAATATAGTCAGCCATCTGTTCGCTACGTGCATGCATGATGTGTCTCCTTCAGTTGATGGTTCAAGTGTGAGGGAGGGACGTTCGCAAAGGCAGCGGGATAATTCGATTGCGCTGAACGAGCAATTCTTAATCACCCGCTACGGCAGGCTTTGGCGTGTGCCGGGCCTGTTAAACGGTGAGGGTGGGGCTATGCCGACAAACTCTGTCGTGGTGGGTTTCTGGTTGCAAAGAGAGGAGGAGAGGTGACAAATGGTGCCTGATGGTGGGGTGAGCCTTATTCAGGGCGGGTCAATTCGCTTCCATCGGGAAAGCGGGCGGCGTCATTGTCACCAAAATGTGTGATTTGTGGTCAACCTCTTAAAAGATATGGCGAATTTGCCAATGGCACCGCGCTGTCGCTGGCCGACGCCTATGTTAGGATAAGGTTCGCCATTTTTCTGGCGCGCATTTTTGTGTCACGGCCATGCACGGCATGGTGTGCTGCGCCGCATTCGGGGTTGGCCCGAAAGGGCGCTGGTTTCCTTCACCACAGATTCAGGAATATTGACCTTTGACAGGATGCATTTCATCCCTGCTGGCAGGGCGTTCACTGTCTGGCTCTGCGTTTCGCCGCGGCCTGCGGGTACTGGGGGTGGGCCTGTTGCTGTCACTGCTGGCTTCGCCCGCGTTTGCCGCCAAGCTCACCTATCAGCTCAAGGGGTTGAAAGGGGAGAACAAGGATAACGTCGAAGCCTACCTCAATGCCCTGCCAGTCTATCAGGAGCGGCAATACCGCCCGGCCCGCGCCAAAATCACCGAGAGCGTGCAAAAGGCGCTGCAGGTTTATGGCTACTACCAGCCGAAAATCACCCTGAGTCGCGACAAGAAAACCCCGTCCAAAGTGGTGATTGAGGTGGACAAGGGGGAGCCGGTCATCGTCTCCCGCCTCGATATTCTGCTGGAGGGGGATGCGGGCAGCGACGAGCTTTACAGCGCCCTGTTGGACAAGTTGCCCCTCAAAGAGGGCGAGCCCCTCAACCACGCCAAATATGAATCCATCAAGGCCGATCTGGGCAGCCTCGGGCTGGCCCGCGGTTACTTTGATGCCAAGCTGAGCAAGAGTCAGGTCAAGGTGTTCCCGGACAAGGGGACGGCGGAGATCTTTATTCTGTTCGAATCGGGCCATCGCTACCGTTTTGGCGAGATCCGCTACGATGCCACTCCCGAAGCGCTTCACCTTATTCGCCCGCTTATCAACATCAAGAGCGGCGATCCCTATCTCGCCATCCGTCTGGCCGAGATGTCGCAGGATGTCTCCTCCACCAAGCTGTTCCGTCAGGTCGATATCAAGCCGGTATTGAGCGAGGCGAGCAACTATCGGGTACCCATCGCGGTGACGCTGGATAACCGGGTCGATCACGAAATCGAGACAGGTATCGGTTACGCCACCGACGTAGGCCCGCGGATGAGTGCCACCTGGGAGAAGCCCTGGGTCAACCGCTATGGTCACCGTCTGTTTGCCACCGCCAAGGTGTCGGCGCCGGAGGCCGAGCTCAGCTTCGACTACCAGATCCCGGTGGGCAACCCGCTGCGGGACTACTACTCCATCCAGACCGGTTACCAGTACAAGGACAACAACGATACCCGATCCGATCTCACTACCATCGGTGTGCACCGCTGGACGCGGCGGCCGGAGAGCTGGGATCGGGACGTCTTTATCCGGCTGGAGAACGAGATCTATACCCAGGGCGCCGACGAGGGGAACAGCTTGCTGCTGATCCCCGGGGTCTCCTGGTCCCGACTGCGGGTGCGCGGCACCCTGGTGCCCGACTGGGGTGATCGCCAGCAGCTGACGCTGGAGTTCTCCGACCCCAGATGGGGTTCCGACATCAGCTTTATGCGGGTGTGGGGGCGCAGCAAGTGGCTGCGTACCCTCGGCGATAACCACAGATTCCTGATGCGGGCCGAGCAGGGGGCCATCATAGGTGACAGCTTCTCGCTGGTGCCGCCGTCCTTGCGCTTCTTTACCGGTGGCGATCAGACGGTGCGCGGCTTTGGTTATGAGAGCATCTCCCCCACCGGGCCGGATGGCAAGCTGACCGGTGGCCGCTACACCAGCGTGGCCAGTCTGGAATACAACTACCGCTTCAGCGAGAAGTGGCTGGGGGCCATGTTTGTGGATGGCGGCACCTCCACCACCGATTACAGCGAGCCCTGGAAAATAGGTACCGGCGTCGGTGTGCGCTGGGTCACCCCCATCGGCCAGGTCAGGCTGGATCTGGCGGTCGGGGTATCGGAGGAGGACAAGCCCTTGCGGCTGCATTTCGCATTGGGGCCTGAATTATGATGTTGTCTAAACGCTTTTTTCTTTGGCCGCTGCGGCTGTATCTTGCGCGGGGGTCTGCATTGTGATCTGGCTAAAACGCATCTTTCTCTGGCTGATGGGGCTGGTGTTCCTGCTGCTCATCGGCGTCAGCCTGCTGGGCTTCACCCATCAGGGCAACAAGTGGTTGTGGCAACAGGCCAAAGGGGCGCTGCCTTCCCTCAAGGGGGAGCTGGTTGCCGGTCAGCTTGGCTATGGCTGGACCCTGGAAGGGGCCGGCTGGCAGGATGAGCTGGTGGATGTAACGGTGGATCGCGCCGTGCTCGACTGGGATCTTGGCAAGTTGCTGCAGGGCAAACTCTGGATCAAATCGCTTGAAGTGACTCATCCGGTGGTCAAGGTGGCGGACTCGGAGCCTGCCCCGGAAGAGCCGTCGGAGCCTTTTGTCTGGCATCCGCTCCCCCTCAAAATTCAGGTCGACAGTCTCAAGGTGGCTGACCTCGATCTGGCGGTACCCGGTGTTGCCGTGACGCTGGGATCCCTCGATATCGGCGCCACCCTCAACCGCAAGGGGCTGATTGTACGCGGCCCGGTGCTCGATAACCTGACGGTGACGCTGGATGACGCGACACCTGCCAGCGCAGCCAAATCCGCCAAGCAGCCGGCCGCTAACGAGAAGCAAGCCGGTGCTGCGGTTGCTCGTACCGACAAGGCCAGCGCCAAGACCGTCAAACAGGGCAAAGGGACGCCAGCTCCAAATACGGCAAAGGCTGCCCCCATTCTCCTGCCCGCCATTCATCTTCCTTTCCCCATCCAGCTGGAAGGGGTCAGCGCGACCCAGGTGCAATATAAGCAGGGCGAGCTGATTGAAGGGCTCGACAAGCTGCTGCTCTCGGCCACTGCTGCCGACGATCGCATCGAGGTGCGCGAGCTCTCGCTGCGCCACGCCATGGCCGATCTGGCGCTCAAGGGCCACATTCAGCTAAGTGATGACTACCCGCTGGCGGTGACGCTGGATGCCAAGGCTCGCAAGGGGTTGCTGGATGGCGAACTGCAGGGTGAGCAGGCCACGTTGGCGCTGAGCGGTTCGGTCGGCAAGCTGGGGCTGGCGTTGTCGGCAAAGGGGCCGATTGCAGCCAATCTCAAGGGCTCGCTGGCCGCCCTCGACCCGGATCTCCCTTTTGATTTGACCCTCGACTGGAAGAGCCTCGGTTGGCCTCTTCACAAGCCTGCCAAAGATGAGCCGAGCTATCGGCTGGATAAAGGGAGCCTGACTGCCAAGGGTAAGCTCTCCGGCTATCAGTTTGCCCTCAATACCTCCGGCAAGGGAACCGATGTCCCCCCCTTCAAGCTTGCGCTGGACGGGAAGGGGGAGCTGGAGCGGCTCAGCAAGATAGCCTTGCAGCTCAATGCCCTCAAGGGGGAGTTGAAGCTCGATGGCAAGCTCGCCTGGAACAAGGGGATCGAGTGGCAGGGAACGACCCTGTTCAAGGGGATCAATCCGGCCGAGCTGCTGCCCGAGCTGAAAGGGACGCTGGCCGGTGAGCTGGAGAGCCGTTTCGTGATGAACGAAGCGGGCCACTGGGAGCTGAAACTGCCCAAGCTCAAGGTGGATGGCAAACTCAACCAGTACCCGCTGGCCCTCAAGGGGGTGCTTAGCGGCAACGACAAGATGGAGTGGCTGATCCCGGCGCTCTCGCTGCAAAGTGGCCCCAACCAGTTGCAGGCCAAGGGCAGTATCAGCAGCGCCCAGTGGAAGCTCGATGCCAACCTGCAGGCTCCCCAGCTGGGGGGCATCTATCCTGGCCTGAAAGGGGATATCAAGGGACAGGTGAAGGTCAGTGGCAATCAGCAGACGCCAAAAATCGATGCGGATCTCGCCTCCGACCGGCTCTACTATGCCGGCACCGACCTGAAGGGCATTAGTCTCAAGGGCAATGCAGTGATCGGCGCCAAACCGGCCGGTGAACTCGCATTGTTGGTGGCGCAGCTGAAACAGGGGGATACCAAGCTCAGCCAGCTGGCCTTGAACCTCAGCGGCGATATCAGTCAGCATCTGTTGACCCTGACCATGAAGGGTGACCCTGTTGCCGCCAACCTCAAACTGGGGGGCGGTGTGCGGGGGGATCACTGGCGCGGGGCGCTCTCCGAGTTGCGGCTGAAAACCCCGCTGCGCCGTTGGGACTTGAGCTCCCCCTGGGCACTGGATCTTGATCTGCCGCGTCAGCGGCTGGCGATGGGGGATCTCTGCCTCGGCTCCCAGGGGGCCAGCCTCTGCGTCAAGGGGAGTCAGGTCTCTGCTGCGCAGGGCACCCTGGAGTTTGCCCTGAGCGAGTTTGATCTCAAGCGGCTGCGCCCCTGGTTGCCGGACAACTTCCGCTGGCAGGCGATGCTCTCCGCCGATGGGCGTGCCAGCTGGCGTGGCAATCAGCCGACCCTGCATGCGGTGGTGCGCACCACGCCGGGCACTTTTGTGGCCGATGGCCTCAAGACCGACTATCAGCAGCTGGCTCTGGCCCTGGATTTCGAGCGGCAGCAGGCGGCCATTCGCCTCGATTTTGCCTCCAAGCAGATCGGCAATATCGATACCGATTTGCTGATCAGGGAGCCTGCCGGTCGCGGTCTGCTCGGCGGTCAGCTCAAGTTTGACGACCTCAAGCTTAATATCTTTGCGCCGCTCATCCCTGAGGTGCGCTCCCTGCAAGGGATCATCTCCGCCGATGCCCGCTTCGACGGCACCCTGGCGGCGCCCCTGCTGTTTGGTCAGCTCAACCTGCGTGACGGTGAAGTGCAGACTCACTCCGATATGGTGACCCTGACCAAGCTGGTGACCCGCCTCAAGATTGAAGGCAATCGCGCCGAGCTCGATGGCTCCATGCTGGTGGGCAAGGGGCCGCTGGCGTTGGGCGGCTGGCTCAGCTGGGCCAAGATGCCGGTCAGCGGCAGCCTCACCATTCAGGGCAAGGATCTGGAGGCACAATATCCGGGCATGGGCCGGGTCAGAGTCTCGCCCGATATCGCGGTGTCGCTGGGGGAGGAGACCCGGATTACCGGTCAGGTGGATATTCCCTGGGCGCGCATTCTGGTCAAGAGCCTGCCGGATTCGGCGGTGGCGGTCTCCGACGATGTGACTGTGGTCTATGACGATCTGCCCCCTGCTCCCAAGCAGGCCAGCCTGCCGCTGGCGATGAAAGTGGCGATCCGCCTTGGCAACGATGTGAAGCTTGATGCCATGGGGCTGAAGACCGATGTCTCCGGCGGTCTCAATATCCGTCAGGATCCCGAGAAGCCGCTGGCAGGTAACGGCCAGCTGGTGCTGACCAACGGCCGCTTCAAGGCCTATGGTCAGAACCTCATCATCAAGGAGGGGCGGATCCTCTTCTCCGGTCCGCTGGATCGGCCCTTCCTCAACATCGAGGCTAACCGGGATCCCGATACCATCGAAGGTCAGGTGACGGTTGGGGTGCGGGTGACCGGCCCTGCCAGCAAGCCTGAGATCACTGTCTACTCCGAGCCGCAGATGGCGCAGTCGGAACAGCTCTCCTATCTGCTGCGTGGCAAAGGGTTGCAGACCGGCGGTGATGATGGCGGTTTCAACGGTCTGCTGGTGGCCGGTGCGGTGAGTCAGGCCAACGGCGTGGTGTCGAGCATCGGCGAGTCGCTCGGGATGAGCGATGTCTCCCTCGATACGGCGGGCAGTGGCGACAACACCCAGGTGACTCTGTCTGCATATCTGCTGCCGGGCTTGCAGTTCCAGTACGGAGTCGGGGTCTTCAGCCCCATCGCCGAATTCAAGCTGCGCTACGAGGTATTGCCACGGCTCTATCTGCAAGCGATGAGCGGGGTGGCTCAGGCGGTCGATATCTTCTATCGCTTCACCCTGTAACGCTTCATCCTGTAACAGGGCTGATATGAACGTAAACGGGAGGCGCAGGCCTCCCGTTTTTTATTGCGCGATCGGCAGCGGGCAAACGGCGATAAGGCACTGGAGGGCAGAGGAATAACGGATTGGGCAGACCAGAAATGCGAAAACCCGGCACCAGGCCGGGTTTTCTGAATGATGGTGGAGGGAGAAGGATTCGAACCTTCGAAGGCAGAGCCGTCAGATTTACAGTCTGATCCCTTTGGCCGCTCGGG